>DATIVR010000071.1:0-22232 GCA_035465695.1 Gammaproteobacteria bacterium | reverse complement strand
CGGATCTTTCGGTGATCACCGCCAGCAGGTGGGTCTTGGCGCTCAGGGTCTTAGCGAGGTCAGCGCCTTCCAGCAGCACCCGTCGGCCGTCATTGCTGCCGTCATACGCGAGCAGGAGGGTGCGATAGGCCATGATTTGTTCCCGGCCGGTACAGCGGGAACATAGCACTGCCGGAGCCGACGGGCGAAATCGGTACATTCCGTTCAATGGCCTCGCCTCTGCAGAAATGGTATATGCTTTATTCAGCAGGTCGCGGTCCGGAATGGACTACCGGCCTGGGGGGTCTTCTGCAAAGATGAACCAACACTCCGCAATTATGAGGAGATCCCCATGCGTGCATTGAATACCGCCTTACTGACCATCTTGGTTGCCAGCCTTGCGCTACCGCTAACCGCCCAAGCTCGCTTCGATGATCCGGCCGCCGCAGGTCAGCTCACGCTTCAACTGGGTGAGATCCATGTCACCGGACAGAAGCAGATCCTGAAGGCCTTGCAGGCCATCAAAGTCGCGCTCAAGCAGCCCGAATCCAGCAATCCGAAACTGCGAAATGTCATCGTCTGCCGGATTCAGCAGGCCATCGGCAGCCATCTCGATTTCCTGACCTGCGCCACCAATGCGACCTTGGATCTGCGACGGGAAGGCACTCGGAACGGCATGCTCCTAGGCTGCAATGGCGTGGGCGGCACGACTTGCTCTGCGGGTCAGGCCTTCCAGGACAATAGCGTACTTTCAATGGCCATCAATTCAGCGCAAGGCCATATCATGCAGACGCCGGTGAACGGGGGAGCCCTGAAGGATCTCTTGACCAAGATACCGGATCCCACCTCCGGCCAGCCTGCTGTCCCGGCAACTCGCGGAGCTCCTGCGTCGAATTCGACTTCGGCGCCCTCGATCGTGGATCCGACTCCGGTTCCCACTGCCTCCACGTCCGGAGATTGAATTTGGTGGATGAACGTCATGGAATCTGACTTGATATTAGGAAAAAGGAGAATTTCATGAACAAATTTATCGTGTTCCTGGGAGCGTCTCTCTTGCTGGCCATGGCCCTGCCATTCTCTGCTGAGGCACGTTTCGATGACCCTCAAGTCACGCTGCAACTCGGTGAGGTCAAGGTCACCGGCCAGAAGCAGGTCATGCAGGCCTTGCAGGCCATCAAGGTGGCGTTGAAGCGCCCCGAGTCCAGCGATCCTGCGCTGCGCAACGTGGTGGTATGCCGTATCGAACGTGAGTTAGGCAGTAACCACAACGACGAGCTGGTCTGTGCCACCAACGGGACGCTCTCCTCTCGCCGCCAGACTATCCAAAGCGGAATGCTCGGAGCTTGTGAGACCATGACCAGCGACACCAGTTGCTCGCCGGTGCTGGCGTTCAGTTCCAAGAGCCCGCTGCAATCTGCCATCAGCTCGTCCGCGGACCATGTGATGCGCATGCCAGTGAATGGAGCTGCGCTGAAGGGCCTGTTGGCGAAGATCCCGGATCCGGCGCCCCAGCAGGTGAGTCCCACTGCGACCGAGACGACGCCTGCCGCTGCGTCGACACAAGTACCCGCCGCTGCCACTTCCGGGCACGGTTGATATCGGACCAGTCTACTTATGTCCTGGGTCGCTCTGCGACCCAGGACCTCCTATTTCCCGCGGCAGAGGCGACGGCCTTATACTCTCGGCATGTTCGACACCTTGATTGAGACCGAGGTGCTGGCGGCTCACGTGCACGATCCAAAATGGGTGGTGTTCGATTGCCGTTCGGTGCTCACCGATCTCGAAGCCGGTCCGCGCATGTATATGGCGGGCCACATCCCTGGCGCCCGTTATCTGCATCTGGAACGGGATCTCTCCGGACCGGTGACGCCGCAAACCGGCCGCCATCCCTTGCCGGATCCGGCTGCACTCGCGGCCAAGCTCGGTGAAGCGGGGGTGGGACGCGGTACACAGGTGGCGGTCTACGATGACGCGGGCGGTGCCATCGCTGCGCGCCTCTGGTGGCTGTTGCGCTGGCTCGGTCATCGCCAAGTGGCGGTGCTGAACGGTGGCTGGCAGCAATGGCTGAAGGAGGCCCGTCCCATAAGCAAGGACCTGCCGCATCCGTTGGCTCGTGATTTCCACTATCACGGGGTAGGGCAGAGCGATTACCTCACCACCGGCGAAGTCATGGAGATGGTGCGCGGCCATCGCAAGGGACTGCTGGTGGATGCACGGGCAGCTCACCGCTACCGCGGGGAGGGAGAGACGATCGACCCGGTGGCAGGCCATGTGCCGGGGACGATCAACTTGCCGTTCTCCGGGAACCTCGGAGAAGATGGTCGCTTCCATAGTCCCGCTGTATTGCGTCAGCGCTTCGAGTCGGCCCTGGGCGACGCTGTGCCGGATCGCACCGTATTCATGTGTGGTTCCGGCGTCACCGCTTGCCATGACCTGCTGGCCATGGAGTTGGCGGGCATGAAGGGGGCGCGGCTTTATGCCGGTTCCTGGAGCGAGTGGATTCGGGACAGTACGCGCCCAGTGGCAAAAGGCGACTGACGTTCCGCAACGTTATGAAATAAAAGGCGGCCGCATGCCGTCCTATAATCTGGAAGGAGGCGTCGTACGCGCCGCCCATGATGGATTTCTGATTCATTTCTAAAGCCGCTCCTTGGCGCATTCCTTGAGCTACATTTCAGGCGTCGCCATCCGGCATAACACTTGACGCACAGAACGTCAGAGGAGGCAAGCAATGATCATCTCTCGCCATAGACCCATGCTATGGATTCTGGGGGCCTTGCTGAGCGCGGCGAGCGTCGCGGGCATCGCAGCCACCGATTCGCCCTTCCTGAGTTCGAAGACGGCCCCTCACGGCACCTTGTATCTGAACGTGGATCAGACCGCCAAGCAGATCTACCCGGTGCAGATCTGGCAGGTGAACGGCAAGCTCACCAACCGCAACGACCAAGGCGTCTTATGGGTCAAGCCGGGTGACTATACCTTCACCGTGAAGGTCGCCCGTAACGTCAACCTGGCCAACGTCCCAGGCCTGCAGATCCGTGCCGGCAATGGCCCGCAACAACATGACCTCAAGATGACCGTCGAACCGGGCAAGGCGTATTACATCGGCGCCAAGTTCGACGCGGCCGGCAAGTGGACTCCCGTCATCTGGAAGACAGAAGACCAGAAGGACTGAGTCGCGCGCCTGCAACCGGCAAGAAGATGCCCCGCGCCAGCGGGGCATTTCTTTTGTGTTCCGGTAATATATGTCCCATCCCAATCGTCTGGATCATCCATGAAGACCTTCGTTCCGGTCCTCTCTTGCCTGTGCCTGCTGGGAATCTCCATTGGCGTGCATGCGGATGACGACAACTCTGTCACTCCGTACTACGTGGGGCTCGATCTTGGGCACGTGTCGGTGAGCCGCGGCAGCATAGCGACCAGCGGGTCCACTGGCGGCGGCATCGATGGCAGCGGCTCGTCATGGAGCCTGTTGGGTGGTTACTACTTCACGGATAACTTCGGGATTGAGCTCGGGTATCACGACTACGGCAAGCCCACCGCGTTTGAGCAGAGTGGCCTGCTGGTGCAGGAGTGTCCGGCGAGCTTCTCCTGTCCGCAGATCACGGCGGAGACCGCCGAATTCCTGGGAAAGGCCGAAGTGGTGCCACATTTGGATGGCATCGTGCGCCTGGGCCTACAGGAGTGGAACGTGGGCTCGCCCGGCGGCGCGCTCCTCGGCAAGAGCAGTGGCAGTGCATTCATCTATGGTATCGGCGTGAGTCGCCACTTCGACTATGGCCTCAGCCTGGACATCACCTATGAGCACTCCGGCTTCACGACGGGAGAGACACGCATAGGCGTGAGCTATTTCTTCTAGCGTTGGCGGTATCGGGCTTCAGATAAAGAAAGCCCCGCTGGCGCGGGGCTTTTGTTTTGGCTTGGTCCTCCAGCTAGGCGGCCAGCTGGCGGAGCACGAAATGGAGGATCCCTCCATTCTTGTAGTACTCCCATTCCTTCGGCGTGTCGATGCGGACCTTGGCCTGGAAATGGATGTCCTTCCCATCAACCTTGCGGGCAGTGACTGTTACTTCCTTGGCGCCGTCCTTCAAGCCGTCGATACTGAAGACCTCAGTGCCGTCCAGCCCAAGTGAAGGAGCATTCTTGCCGTCGATGAACGTGAGCGGAAGCACGCCCATGCCTACCAGGTTGGAGCGATGGATGCGCTCGAATGACTCGGCGATGACGGCCTTCACACCCAACAAGATGGTGCCCTTGGCCGCCCAGTCGCGGGAGGAACCGGTGCCGTATTCCTTGCCTGCCAGTACCACCAGGGGCACGTTCTCCTTCTTGTAGAGCATGGCGGCGTCATAGATAGGCATCTGCTGGCCATCCGGCAAGTGCCGCGTCACGCCGCCTTCGACGCCGGGGACCATGGCATTCTTGATGCGGGTATTGGCGAAGGTGCCGCGCATCATCACTTCATGGTTGCCGCGGCGCGAGCCATAAGAGTTGAAATCGACCGGCTGCACGCCGTGCTCGATCAAGTACTTGCCGGCGGGCGAGTCCTTCTTGATGGCGCCGGCCGGGGAGATATGGTCGGTGGTGATGGAGTCACCGAAAAGCGCCAGGCAGCGGGCACCCTTGATGGTGGGGATGCCGGGTGCATGCTTGCCCATGCCTTCGAAATACGGAGGGTTCTGCACGTAGGTGGAACCGCCTTCCCACTGATAGATGTCGCCGGTCCCGACTTGCATACCCTGCCAGCGCGCATCGCCCTGGAATACGTCGCCATAGGACTTCTTGAACATGGCGGCGTCCAGGCTCCTGGCGATCGTGGACTGCACTTCCTGCTCGGTGGGCCAGATGTCCTTGAGGTACACCGGCTTGCCGTCCTTGCCCTTGCCCAACGGCTCCTTGGTGATATCCAGATCTACGCGGCCGGCCAGCGCATAGGCTACCACCAGCGGCGGAGAAGCCAGGTAGTTCATGCGCACGTCTTGGTGCACGCGGCCCTCGAAGTTGCGGTTGCCAGAGAGCACCGCCGCCACGGAAAGCTGGTTGTCGTTCACGGCTTTGCCGATGGCGTCCGGCAGCGGGCCAGAATTGCCGATACAGGTGGTGCAGCCGTAACCCGCCAGGAAGAAGCCGATGGCCTCCAGGTCGGAGATAAGGCCGGATTTCTTGAGGTATTCCGTCACCACCTTGGAGCCGGGCGCCAGCGAAGTCTTCACCCAAGGCTGCGACGTCAGACCCTTCTCATTAGCCTTGCGCGCCAGCAGCCCCGCCGCCACCAGTACCGCAGGGTTGGAGGTATTGGTGCAGCTGGTGATGGCCGCGATCACCACGGCGCTGTCTACGAGTTCGAACTTCGTGCCCTGGTTGTCCACTTGGGCGGGGCCGCCGGATTTCCGGGTGGCCTGGTCCTTGTCGAACGCAGCTTTGAAGTTCTTCGGCATGTCGCCCAGCAATACGCGATCCTGGGGTCGCTTCGGACCTGCCAGCGAGGGTTGGATGGAGCCGAGGTCGAGTTCCAGTACGTCGGTATATTCGGCTTCCTGGCCTTCATCGCGCCACATGCCCTGCGCCTTGGCGTAGGCCTCTACGAGCTTGATCTCGTCGTCACCGCGACCGGTGAGGCGCAGATAGCTCAAGGTCTCATCGTCGATCGGGAAGATGCCGCAAGTCGCCCCATACTCGGGCGCCATGTTGGCGATGGTGGCGCGGTCGGCCAGCGGCAGGTGCTTCAGGCCATCGCCGAAGAATTCCACGAATTTCTCCACCACGCCGCGCTTGCGCAACATCTCTGTGACGGTGAGCACCAGATCGGTGGCAGTCGCGCCCTGGGCGAGTCTTCCCTTCAGCCGCACCCCGATGACCTCGGGGATGAGCATGGTGGAAGGCTGGCCAAGCATGGCGGCTTCCGCCTCGATGCCGCCCACGCCCCAGCCCAGCACGCCCACGCCGTTGATCATGGTGGTGTGGGAATCGGTCCCGACCACGGTGTCTGGGTAGGCCTGACCCTTCTCGTTCACGAACACCACGCGCGCCAGGAACTCCAGGTTCACCTGGTGCACGATGCCGGTGTCGGGCGGCACCACCTTGAAGCTGCGGAAGGCATTCTGGCCCCAGCGCAGGAAGGCGTAGCGCTCCTTGTTACGCTCGAACTCGAGCTTGGCATTCATGTCGAACGCCTGGGCGTTGCCGTAGTAGTCCACCATCACGGAATGGTCGATGACGAGCTCCGCAGGGCAAAGTGGATTGATCTTCTTGGGATCTCCACCCAGTTTCTGCATGGCATCGCGCATGGCCGCCAGGTCCACCACCGCGGGGACGCCGGTGAAGTCTTGGAGGATCACACGGGCAGGGGTGAAGGCGATCTCCTTGGGCGGAAGCTTCTTGGGGTCACAGGAGGCCAATGTCTCGATATCGGTCTTCGTCACGCTGACGCCGTCTTCCAGGCGCAACATGTTCTCCAGCAGGATCTTAAGGGAGTAGGGCAGCCTTGAGACCTTGTACTTGGCTTCCAGGGCATCGAGTCTGAATATCTCGTAAGACTTGGCGCCGACATTGAGCTTGGCGCGCGACTTGAAGCTATCCTGCATGGCTCCTCCGCTTAGGGATGGGGATTCCCCGCCGGGACCGGTTTCTTCGGGACACGGGCATGCCGTCGGGGAAGGGCTGCACTAGGCCGCCTATTATAAGGTAAGGCGCCGGGCCGAGCGTATCGGCACCCGTCAACCTGCGGTTGCCACCTGGGCGGTGGTCACGACCGAGGCCGCGCGCGCCTGGATGACGCCGCCGCCGATGCATTCATCGCCCACATAGAAAACCGCATATTGCCCTGGCGTCACGGCTCGCTGCGGCTGATCGAACTCCACGCTGCAGCGATCTCGGTCGATACTGACGATACGGCAGGGCTGATCCGCCTGGCGATAACGAGTCTTGGCGGCGCAACGCAGCGGTGCGCTCGGAGCAGCGCCGACGATCCAATGCAGCTTCGCTGCCACCAGGGCATCGCTAAGCAACGATGGATGGTCGTGTCCCTGCACCACCACCAGTCGATTCCGCTCCATGTCCTTGCCTGCCACATACCACGGCGAGGCTTCCGTGCCGCGAGCACCGCCGATGCCGATGCCCTGGCGCTGGCCCAAGGTGTAGTACATGAGACCGTTGTGGCGGCCCATGATGCGGCCCTCGGGGGTGACGATGTCCCCTGGTTGGGCTGGAAGATACTTGCCCAGGAATTCGGCAAAGCGCCGCTCGCCGATGAAACAGATGCCGGTGCTGTCTTTTTTGTCGTGGTTGGCGAAACCTGCGTCCCGGGCCAACAGGCGCGTATCGGTCTTCAGCAGCTCGCCCAAGGGGAATATAGCTTTCTTCAAGGCCGCCTGGGGTACCGCATGCAGGAAATAACTTTGATCCTTCGCATGGTCCTTCGCCTTTAACAGCTTCACTCCCACCGGCGTGGATACCAGCCGCGCATAGTGACCCGTGGCGATATGCGTGGCGCCCAATCGCATGGCATGTTCCAGGAAAGCCTTGAACTTGATCTCGCTGTTGCACAGCACGTCGGGATTGGGGGTGTAACCCGCGGCATAGCCTTCCAGGAAGTGCTTGAATACCCGCTCGCGGTACTCGGCGGCGAAGTTCACCTTGTGAAGCGGTATACCCAAGGTCTCGCAGACCTGCCGCGCGTCCTGGAAATCTTCGGCGGCGGTGCAATAGCTCTCGTCCTCGCCGTCCTCCCAGTTGTCCATGAACAGGCCTTCCACCTGATAGCCCTGTTGCTTGAGGAGCAGGGCTGCCACGGCGGAATCCACTCCGCCGGACAGGCCGACGATGACGCGGGGAGCGTGAAGGGAAAACATGCGGTTATTTTACCGCCGGGCGGTCAGGTCGGGTCCGGGATGAAACTCAGGATATCCAGAGGGTAGCGGCGGCCCGCCAGCAGGTCGTCGATACAGCGCAGCACCAGCGGCGTTCGCAATACATGCCGCCCACCCGCCAGGTCTTCACGGGCGAGCCAGTGGGCGGCCACGATCCCTTGATCCAGGCGGCGCTCGGGATGATGTCTTACACAGCGGCCATGGAAGGCGACGCGAAGGAACGTGGCATCCGCTTCGGCGTTCTTCCACAGATAGATACCGGTGACGGCGTCCGGTTCGAATTCCCAGCCGGTCTCCTCGAGCGTCTCCCTGCGAACCGCCTCCACCAGGCTTTCGCCGGGCTCGAGGTGTCCTGCAGGGTTGTTCAACACGCGCCTGCCGCGCACATCCTCTTCCACCACCAGATAGCGGCCATCCCGTTCCACGACGGCCGCGACGGTCACGTGAGGCTTCCATACCATCTCAGATACCCAACCTTCTGAACTCAGGATCCGGCTCGGCGATCTCCCATATCTCCGCGAACTGTTTGAGGAACTTGCGTGCCTCCAAAGGCGCGTGTAGATCGGAATAACCTTCATAACGGCTGGCGATGGGGCGAAAGAGTACCGCTTCCTCATCCGCCACCAGGAACGTCTCCGCCAGTTGTGAGTGGTCCTTGGCAGCGCGCCGCACTTCCACGTAGGAACTGAAACGCTGGGCGACTGCGATCAACCGATGACCGGCGCGGACTGATGCGCCGGGATCTATGCACACGATGCGGACGCGGCTCATGCGGGAGCGGGTCGCCAACGCCTGTACCACACGCACGAACTCGTCCTTGTCGTAAAGCAGGGGTTCGAGATCGCGGCTGAACAGGGCCAGTTCCCGGGCCGCCGCCGCAGCCACCGCGACCGCTGCCTGGCGATTGTCCGCCAGCGTCTCCAGGCGTTGGTAATGTTCGTCGTTGGGCGTCTCCACTTCAGAGTATCCTCTTCATGCGACGGTGGGGGATGCCGGCTTCCAGGAATTCCTCATCATAGGTCTCGAACCCGTGCTGACGATAGAAATCCAAGGCATGCAATTGTGCGTTCATGTAGCACTCCTTGATGCCGCGATCGCGTGCCGATGCCACCAGCAGGTCGAGCATCGCGGCGCCCACGCCACGGTTGCGCCACTCCGGCAGCACTGCCATGCGGCCGATCTTGCCGTCCGGCGCCAGCCGGCCGGTGCCGATCGGGACCCCGTCCGCATCGATGGCCAGGACATGCACGCATAACGGATCCTTGTCGTCCCATTCGATATCCTGGGGTACCTGTTGTTCGTGGATGAACACCGGTGTGCGTATCGCGCGCATGGCCTCACGCTCACGCTCCCAATCCGCCATGCGTACCCGGAATTCCGGTGTGGTCACCGCAGCCACTCCAGTTGTCCGCCATCCAGCCACTCCAACAGCAGCGATTCGACCTCCTGATTGGCCAGGAGCCGCAGGAGACGCGAACCGTCGAGTTTGCGTGACTCACCCAACAACTCGGCGAAGCCGGAGAGCCGCTCGGACAGCGGGTGATGCTTGCCATCGACGAACACATGGCAGGCCTGGCGGGCGCTGAACCACGCGACACGCACCGCCGGATGCCAAGCGAGCGTCCGGCCGCTCTGCAGGTTGGCCCTGAGCTTCACGGCATTGGTGCGGCGCGCGAGGGGTAGCGGCTTGAGCCAGGGTTTGGGTTCGGTCATGAAGCGGCCGAACCAGATGTCCAATTCCTCGTCGGAAGGCCGCAGGTGCTGACGTAACATCTGTCGCGCCCGTGCGCGGGCTTCCAACGGCAACTCGCCCGCGTTGGTGGCGGGTTGTAGATCTGGATCCGTGTAGTGGATATGCGTGTCCGCACCCTCCATCAGCAGCGTGGAGAAATCGGCCAGCATCTCCACTTGAGAGGGTGCACGGAAGCCGATGGAATAGGTCATGCAGTCACCGAAAGCCACGCCGTGATGCGCCACGCCCGGTGGCAGATAAAGCATGTCCCCCGGCATGAGCAGCCAGCTCTCCTCGGGAGCGAAGGGCTTCACCTGTTTCAAGTCCAAGCCAGGTGCTGCGTGCTCAAGTTGGGGCCGGGAATTGATGTCCCAGCGGCGCATGCCTTCGGCCTGAAGCAGGAAGACGTCGTAGGCATCCACGTGCGGACCGACGGAGCCGCCGTCGGATGCATAGCTGATCATGACGTCGTCGATGCGCCAGTTTGGGATGAACCGGAACGGTTCGAGGAATTCAGCCACCTCAGGCACGTGTTTGTCCACGTCCTGCACCAGCAATGTCCAGCGGGACTTGGGCAGTCTCCTGAAGTCCTTATGCAGGAACGGTCCATGCCGCAACCTCCATCCGGGCGCCTTGCGGGTCTGTTCTATCAGGCGCGATTCGACCCCTTCCTCGCAGGCGAGTCCGGCCAGTTCGGCCGCGGAGAGAGGCGGATGGATGCCGGGGAAGGCGCTACGGACCAACAGCGGGCGCTTCTGCCAGTATTGCTTCAGGAACTCGCGGGGCGATAGGCCCCCTAGCAAATTGGCGGACACGGCCGGGACCATGTCAGCGCTCAGTTGCTGCCTGAGTCTTTCTCGTAACAGCGCACCTTGAAGCGCACTTCGCTGGCGAGCACGAACTTAGGCGACAACGAGTCCACCTGGGGCTGGTCGTTGCCTTCCAGGTCCACCACGCTGTATCCGTAGGGACAGAACTTCTCCGCCTGCGCCTCGGCCACCTTGAGCAGATCGGCGTAGGAAGCCTTGCCGTTGCTGCGGACCACGAACAACGGGTTGCCATCGCCGGTGGTCACCTGCTGCCAGCCCACTTGCTGCCCATTCTCGGAATGCATGGCCACACCGAAGCCGGTGGTCGGGGCATGGGCACAGGCGGCGAGCAGCGATAGAGAGAAGACGAGCATGAGTATGCGCATGTTCAGATTTCCTTCGCGAGCTTGGCGGCGAGGCCGGTATAGGACTGCGGCGTCAGGACGAGCAACCTCGCCTTGGCATCGTTGGGGATGTCCAGTTCCTTGATGAATTCGCGCATGGCGTCCTCGTCCACGCGCCGGCCCCGGGTGAGGGTCTTGAGCTTCTCATAGGGCTCTTCCACGCCGTAGCGCCGCATCACCGTCTGCACGGCTTCGGCCAGCACTTCCCAGTTGGCGTCGAGCTCGGAGACCATGCGATCCGGGTCCGCTTCCAGCTTGGATAGGCCCTTCAGGAAGGACTCATAGGCCAGCACGCTGTGACCTATGCCTACGCCCACGTTGCGCAGCACCGTGGAGTCAGTGAGGTCACGCTGCCATCGCGATACCGGCAGCTTCTCGGCGAAGTGGCGCAACAAGGCATTGGCGACGCCGAGGTTGCCCTCGGCATTCTCGAAGTCGATGGGGTTCACCTTGTGAGGCATCGTGGAGGATCCTACTTCCCCCGCCACCGGCTTCTGCTTGAAGTAACCCAGGGAGATATATCCCCAGATGTCGCGGCAAGCATCCAGCAACACGGTGTTGAAACGAGCCAGCGCGTCGAAGTATTCCGCCATGTAATCGTGCGGCTCGATCTGGATGGTGTAGGGAGTCCAGGTGAGGCCCAGCGATTCCACCAGCTTGATGCTCAAGGCCTCCCAGTTCACGTCCGGGTAGGCGGCCAAGTGTGCATTGTAGTTACCCACCGCGCCGTTCATCTTGCCCAGCAGTTCCACCGCCTTGAGTTCATCACACTGGCGGCGCAGACGATAGACGATGTTGGCGAGTTCCTTGCCGAGCGTCGTGGGCGTGGCCGGCTGGCCGTGGGTGCGGGAAAGCATCGGCAGCTCGGCGTGGCGGCGTGCCTGAGCCCGCAGCCGCTCGATCATGCGGTCCATCATGGGCAGCAACACGCTCTCACGGCCGTGCTTCAACATCAGCGCGTAGGCGAGGTTGTTCACGTCCTCGGAAGTGCAGCCGAAATGCAGGAATTCGCTGACGCGGGCGAGGGCGGGGTGGCTCGCGAACTTCTCCTTGAGGAAATATTCGACGGCCTTCATGTCGTGATTGGTGGTGGCCTCGATCTCCTTGATGCGCTCCGCATCCTGGAGGGAGAAATCCCGGATCAGGTCCACCAGGTAATCGGTGTCCTCATCGGAGAGCGGCGGCACTTCGGGTACGCCGTCATCGTCGGCCAGCACCGAAAACCAGCCGAGCTCTACCGTGACCCGTTGGCGCATGAGCCCGTATTCACTGAACAGGTTGCGCAGGGCCTCGGTCTTGGACGCATAGCGTCCGTCCAGAGGCGAGAGAGCGGTGAGGGTCGAGGGTTCCATGGCCTGTCGTGCATCCCCTGGTGGAATGTCGGATAATACCGAATCGTCCGCGCGATCCGCTGGTATTTCCCTTCTCGTGGGTGCTGATTATAGCCTTGAATCAGCGGCTTATGCCGCTTTCCTTATCCGGTTTCTTGAGGTGCATCGATGTCTGACAAGTCCTTCCGGGTGGAACACGACAGCATGGGCGAGATCAAGGTCCCCGCCGATGCGCTGTGGGGCGCCCAGACGCAACGGGCTGTGGACAACTTCTCCATCAGCGGGCGCCCGATGCCACGCGCCTTCATCCGCGCATTGGGTCTGATCAAGGGCTCCGCTGCCACCGTGAATCAGGCGCTCGGCGTGCTGGACAAGAATCGCGGCCATGCCATCGAGGCCGCTGCTCAGGAAGTGTCGGAAGGCAAGCATGATCGGCATTTCCCGCTGGATGTATTCCAGACCGGTTCCGGCACCAGTACTAATATGAATGCGAACGAGGTCATCGCCCACCTGGCAAACGGCCGGAGCGGCGCAGACAAGGTGCATCCCAACGACCACGTGAACATGGGCCAGAGCAGTAACGACGTGATCCCCACCGCTATCCATGTGAGCGCGGCCTTGGAGGTGAAGGAGAAGCTGCTTCCGGCACTTGGACATCTGGCGGAGACCATCGAGGCGAAATCCAAGCAGCTGGCCAAGGTGGTGAAGACCGGCCGCACCCATCTCATGGACGCCATGCCGGTGACGCTTGGCCAGGAACTCTCGGGCTGGGCTACCCAGGTGCGCCACGGCATGGCGCGGGTGGAAGCCACTGCGCCGCGGCTGAATGCGCTCGCGCAAGGCGGCACGGCGGTTGGTACCGGAATCAACGCCCATCCGGAATTCGGCAAGCGCATGGCCGCCGAACTCGCCAAACGCACCGGTGTGGCCTTCAAGGCCAGCGAGAACTACTTCGAATCCCTGAGCTCACAGGACTCAGCCGTAGAGCTCTCCGGCCAGCTCAAGACCGTGGCCGTGAGCCTCATGAAGATCGCCAACGATCTGCGCTGGATGAACAGCGGTCCCTTGGCGGGATTGGGCGAGATCGCGCTGCCGGCGTTGCAACCAGGTTCCAGCATCATGCCCGGCAAAGTGAATCCGGTGATCCCGGAGGCCACCGCCATGGTGGCCGCGCAGGTCATCGGGAACGACATGTGCATCACGGTGGCGGGACAGTCCGGCAACTTCCAGCTCAACGTGATGCTACCGGTCATCGCGCGCAACCTGTTGGAGAGCATCGAGCTTCTGGCCAACGTGGCGCGCGCGCTCGCGGATGACTCCATCAAGGGTTTCACCGTTAACGAGGAACGCCTGCAGGAGGCTTTGGGCAAGAACCCGATCCTGGTGACCGCTCTCAACATGGTCATCGGCTATGAGAAGGGCGCGGCCATCGCCAAGCAGGCGTACAAGCAGAGACGCCCCATCCTCGATGTGGCCAAGGAGATGACCGACCTCTCGGAGGCGCGGCTCAAAGAGCTGCTGGACCCCGCCGAGCTCACCAAAGGCGGCATCAAGGAATAACGGCTGCGGCGATGGACCTGCAGGGCGACAATCTCCCCGACCTCGTCCGCCGCCGGTTCGGCGACTCAAGCATCCCGGACGATTTCACACCGCGGCGCGCAATCGGCGACCTTCCGCCCGGCTTCCTGCCGGCGAAGCCTTGGCGGCCCGCCTCAGTATTGCTGCCGGTGGTGATGCGCAGCGAACCCACGGTGCTGTTCACGCAACGCACCGAACGTCTGGCGGACCATGCTGGCCAGGTCAGTTTTCCCGGCGGCGGCCGTGAGCCTGCCGACCGGGACGCGATCGCCACCGCGCTGCGCGAGACAGAAGAGGAAGTCGGTCTGGACCGCAGCTATATAGAGGTTGTGGGCTACCTGCGGGGCTATCTCACCATCAGTGGTTACGCGGTGACGCCGGTGGTGGCCCTGGTGAAGCCCGGTTTCGTGCTCACCCCGGATCCACTGGAGGTAGCGGACGTATTCGAAGTGCCGCTGGCTTTCCTGCTGGAGCCGCGTAACCGCCAGTTGCAGATGCGTGAGTTGGGTGGGGAGCGCGTCGGGTTCTACTTCTACAATTACCAGCAGCGCAACATCTGGGGAGCCACCGCCGCGATGTTGGTCAACTTCCTGGAACAACTCGTTGCGGAGGGACCGTGAAAGAGATGCAACGCCTGCTGGAGATCATGACGAGACTGCGTGATCCGGAACTGGGCTGTCCCTGGGACAAGCAACAGACGTTCAAGAGCATCGCGCCCTACACCGTGGAGGAAGCCTACGAGGTGGCGGACGCCATCGAACGGGAGGACCTCGCGGCGTTGCGAGAGGAATTGGGTGACCTGCTGTTACAGGTGGTCTATCACGCCCGGATGGCCGAAGAGGCCGGTCTTTTCGGATTCGAGCAAGTGGCGACCGGCATCAGCGACAAGCTGGTGTCGCGTCACCCACATGTGTTCGGCGAAGCCGTGATGACAGACGCGGCACAGCAGACCCTCGATTGGGAGACCCGCAAGGCAGGCGAGCGCGCCGTCAAATCCCAAGGGGGCGCGCTGGATGGCGTGTCCCTGGGGCTGCCGGCACTGACCCGCGCCGAGAAGCTGCAGAAGCGCGCCGCGCGGGTGGGTTTTGACTGGCCGGAACTGACGCCGGTGTTCGGCAAGATCCGCGAGGAGCTGGCGGAGTTGGAGCAAGAGGTCTCGGCCAGGGGCGCTCATGCGCGCGTGACGGATGAACTGGGAGACGTGCTGTTCGCCGTGGCGAACCTCGCCCGCAAGCTGGGCGTGGACCCCGAGCAGGCGCTCCGCGGCACCAATCGCAAGTTCGAGCGGCGTTTCCGGCATGTGGAAACGCGTTTGGCGGAACAAGACAAACGGCCGGAACAGGTGAGCCTGGAGGAGATGGATCGTTACTGGGATGAGGCCAAGGCCCGCGGTCTGTGACCACCTGCAAGGCCGCATGGGCGTTGGGAAAAGCGGGCTGGCCTGTGCTATCTTGGGGGCTAATTTAAGTTAAATGGTCCGGGCCGCCTGGGGGAGACAGCCTCCACGGGATGGATCACAGAAAAAAGGGTATCGGGAGCGAGAGCCATGGCACAGAAGATCGGGATCGTCATCGACGCCGCCTGCGACCTGCCGCGTAACTTCATACAGCAGCACGGTCTCGAGATCATGCCCATCAACATGCAGTTCGGGACCATGAACTTCAAGGATGTGCGTGACCCCGAGCAGACGATGGAGTTCTACCGCCGCTACGTGGCCGAGAAGGAACTCGAGATCACCACCGCGCCGCTCTCGGTGAAAGCGATCAAGGACTGGTTCCTCGATCAGCTGGTGTTGAAGTATGACCGGGTATTGGTGATCACGGTCTCCAGCAGCCGCAGCCCGGTCTTCGAGAACGCCACAAAGGCTTCTTTCATGATCCTGTCCGGCTATAAGGAACGCCGCAAGGCCGCCGGCATGGAGGAACAATTCGCGCTGCGCGTGCTGGATAGCAAAACGCTGTTCACGGGACAGGGTGTGGTGGTGTACGAGGCGCTACGCCTGCTGCAAGGGGGCCAGGCGGAAGTGGCCTTCGACCGCCTGCGCCAGCATGTGGAGAATTTCTCTCAGGACGTCCACGCATACCTCGTGCCCCAGGATCTCTATTACGTGCGCGCCCGCGCCCATCAGAAGGGCGACAACAGCATCGGATGGTTCAAGTATCAGATGGGCACCATGCTGGACATCAAGCCCATCCTCAAAGCCTATCGTGGCGAGACCGACGCGGTGACTACGGTCCGTGGTTTCGATGGCGCCGTGAAGAAATTGTTCAGCATGGCCACCGATGCCATCGAGAAGGGCCTGCTCACCAAGGTGGTGTGCATGAGCTACGCTGGCAACCCGGAGGACGTGAAGAGTTTCCCCGGGTATGAGGATTTCCTGAAAGTGGCCCATGCCAACAAGGTCGAGACCTTGCTGTCGGTCATGAGCACCGTGGCGGGCATCCATGTGGGACCGGGAGCCTTCAGTCTTGCCTACGCTGCAAAATAGAACCTGCCCATCACATGACATGAAGAGGCCGCCCTGGGCGGCCTTTTCTTTTGGCGGCGCCACACCGGTCCGCTACACGATGTTCTTTCGCTTCGGTAAAATGCGCGCATCGCCACGGACTTCTCCATGCGCTCCCTCCTGATCTCCGCTTTTCTGTTGCTGCAACTCGCCGTGACCACGGCGGCGCAAGCGCGTCCGGAGGAGGCGCCGGCCACATCCACCCACCGTCCCAAGATCTGTCTGGTATTGAGCGGTGGCGGCGCCCGCGGTGCCGCCCACGTCGGCGTCATCGAGGCCATGGAGAAGCTGCATATTCCCATCGACTGCATCGCGGGTACCAGCATGGGCGCCATCGTCGGCGGCCTCTATGCTGCCGGCATGCCGGCGCAGGACCTGGCGGCGCAGATGGATCGCCCGGCTCTGCAAGCGGACATGGCCAACAGTCCACCTCGCAGCCGGTTGAGCTATCGCGACAAGGAAGATGAGCTCAAATACCTGCTGCGGCTGGAGTTCGGATATGCCAACGACAAGTTCTTCCTGCCCCAGGGCATCGTCAACGGCAACGCGCCGGGACGCATCCTCAACGTGTTGACGGTAGCGCTCAGTCCCGACCAGGATTTCGACAAGCTGCCGATACCCTTCCGTGCCGTGGCCACTGATATCACCAACGGCGACATGGTGGTGCTGGATCACGGCAGCCTGGCAGACGCCATCCATGCCAGCATGTCAGTGCCAGGACTCTATCCGCCGGTGCATATCGGCGACCGCTTGTTGGTGGATGGGGGCATGTCTCGCAACCTGCCCGTCGATGTGGCGCGCAAGATGGGCGCAGATGTGGTGATCGCCGTGAACATCAACTCGGTGCTGGCGAAGGGCAAGGAGCTGACTGACGTCTTCAGCGTCTCGCTTCAGGTGCTGAAGCTCTACGGCAACCAGAACGTGAAGGATTCAGTAGCCACCCTTACCAACAGTGACACGCTCTTGCAGCCTGATTTGGGTGATATCGGCGCCACCGATTTCAACCGCATGGGGGAGGCGATCAAACTGGGAGAAATGAGCGCCGAGAAGGTGCTGTCCCAGCGGACTGACCTCATGCTTTCGGACCAGGACTACGCCGATTACCGCGCCAAATACCGCAAGATGCCGGCGGAGCCTGCGAGCATCGATTTCGTGGACGTGAGCGGTAACGGATCTGTCTCCGCGGAGCTTATCCGGGCCCGTTTCGGCGTCAAACCCGGCACACCCTGGGATCAACAGAAGATTAACGATGGCCTGCGCCAGCTCTATAACTTGGGCTATTTCAACCGTGTTGATGTCGTCTTGCAGACCAAGCAAGGACGCACGGGACTCCAGATCATGGTAGATCCCAAGGAATGGCATCCGAACTACCTGCAATTCGGCATCCACATCGCCGATGACTTCGAGGGTGATAGCTTCTATGAGCTCCTCGGCAGCTATACGGTAGCCGAGCTCGATAACCGTGGCGCGGAATGGCGCAACCAATTCGAGCTCGGCAAGACGCGGCTGTACTACACCGAGTTCTATCAGCCGCTGGACTATAAGGGAGTGGTGTTCCTGGCGCCCAACGCCGAGTACTTGAACCAGACCTTCGACGTGTTCCAGGGACAGGATCGCGAGGCCGAATACAGCACCGTGTTTCCGCATGCGGACTTGGATCTGGGATTCAACATCGCGGACACCGGCGAGATCCGCGCCGGTATCCTGTATGGACACGTGGTCTCGCAGCCCCGGATTGGCGATCCAAAGCTCCTTCCGACCTATCGCCACCGACTGGTGGCACCGCGTCTGAGCGCGAGCTTCGATACCCTGGACAATGGCAACTTCCCGTCGTCCGGCTCATACGCGCAGGTGACTGGATATGCACCGCGCCAGTCCTTGGGCGGAGACATCAGCTATACGAAAGTGGATGCCACATTCGGCCATGCCTTCGATATTGGCGGTGGCTCTCTGCTATTTCTGGCAGAGGGAGGCAGCAACTTAGGGACCTCGTTGCCCTTCTATGAGCAGTTCCAACTGGGTGGATTCCTGTCCCTGGCAGGCCAGCGTCAAGGTCAATTGCGCGGGGATCGCATCTTCGATGGTCATGTCATCTACGCCTGGCGTGCCGGCGTGCTGCCCACCGGTCTGGGCCGAAACTGGTACATAGGCGTCGGACTGGATGGCGGCAACGTGTGGGGTCACACAAACCTCCAATCCGGCAGCCACGGCATGCAGTACGGCGGCACCCTGTTGCTGGGCGCCGATACCGTGGCCGGCCCGCTGTACTTCGGGATTGGCTCGGGCAAGTCAGGCAACCGTACCTTCTTCCTGTATCTTGGTATCCCCATCAATGGCGCCACTCTGGCCCCGTCCTTCGGTAACTAGGCCATATGCAAAAACTGCGGATCTTCACCACCGGCGGCACCATCGACAAGATCTACTTCGATGCCAAGAGCGAATATGAGGTCGGGGAGCCGCAGATCGGCGAGATCCTGAGAGAGATGGGCGTGACTTTCCCGTTTGAGATCACCTCGCTGATGCGTAAGGACAGCCTGGACCTGACCGATGCGGATCGGGAGACCATCCGCCGTGCGGTCGCCGGCGATGCATCAGAACGCGTGCTGATCACCCATGGCACCGACACCATGACCGAGACCGCCAAAGCCCTGCGGGGGATCGAGCACAAGACCATCGTACTTACGGGATCCTTGAACCCGGCGCGTTTCCGGGGAAGCGACGCCATCTTCAACATCGGCGGCGCGGTCGCGGCTGCCCAGACCCTCCCGCCAGGCATCTACATCTTCATGAGTGGCCGGGTGTTCGACGCCCTCAAGGTGCGCAAGAACCGCGACAAGAACCGATTCGAAGAGGCCTGATATGGGGCAGCGTGAGTACTTCGGCATGCTCGCGGGTTACCACGTCTGGGCGCATCGCCGCTTGCTGGAATCGCTGGCTCCGATCGGCGACATGGATTACCACGCAGACCAGGGACTCTTCTTCCGCAGCATCCATCGCACCCTGAACCATCTGCTGTTGGTGGATCTGCTCTGGCAGGGCCGGCTCACCGGCAAGCCTTTTCCGGTGAGCGGCCTCGACCAGGAGCTGGTCAAAGAACGGGCCGTGCTAGCTGAGGAGATGCTGGGCGCGGCCGAGAAGCTGCAGAGCCTAGTGGCGGACCTGGATGACTCGCAGATCGTGGCGGTGAACGCCTACGTCGATACGGAAGGCCGGCGCCGCGAATTCCCGCGCTCCCTGCAACTGGCCCATGCCTTCAACCATGCGACGCATCACCGGGGGCAGATCACTGCTGTGATCACGCGTCTGGGCGTTGACTGTCCCGTGCTCGACATGCCGGTGTTCTTCACCCAACATCTTTCGGCATTCTGAACTGAAGCATCAGATCAACAGGATCAGCGCTACGACGCCTGCGAGCAAGCAATAGATACCGAACGGCCTGAACGCCATCAGTTCATGGGACTTGAACCACCTCATCAGGAACCATGTGCTCAGCCAGGCGAAGACGCCGGCCAGCACACCGCCCAGCAGGATGGTGAGCATCAGGCCCTGCGGCAGGTGCGCATGTTGATGGATCAGCTTCGGCACTTCCAGCACGCCGGCGGCGCCGATGATGGGGGTGGCCAACAAGAACGAGAACCGCGCCGAAGCCGCGTAGTCCAAGCCACCCATGAGTCCCGCCACCAGTGTCACGCCGGAGCGTGAGATGCCCGGGATGAGCGCCAGGGCCTGGGCGCAGCCGATGAGGAAAGCCTTGGTCCAGCTCAAGGACTGCGGCACCTGAGATGCGGCACGCGCCTTTAGACGGTCGCCGATCAGCAGGATCACGCCGTTGATCATCAGGAAGACCGCGGCCACCACGAACCCTGCGAAGAGATCCCGGATCTTGTGCTCGAGGATCAGGCCGAGCAAAGCCGCCGGGACGGTGCCGCACACGATCAGCCAGAACAGCCGCGCCTGGGGGTCGCTCAGGCGGCCGCGGGCCGCCAGCGCGCCGTTCAGCAGTTGCACCCAATCCTTCCAGAAGTAGAGGAACAGGGCGGTAGCAGTGCCGAGGTGCAACACCACGATGTACGGCAGGAACCAGGCGGCATCGCGGGAGATGGGCCAGTGCAGCAATGCCGGCACCAGCACGCTGTGTCCGAGGCTGCTGATGGGGAAGAGTTCGGTGATGCCCTGCAGGATCGCCAGCAGCAACAGGTCCAGATTCAGCACGCATCCTCTCCACAGAAAGACGCCGCACGGATGTGCGGCGTCTCATTATCACTCAAGTCGCGGACAGGACCATTTAACCGAGGTCGAACTTGATCCCTTGGGCCAGGGGCAGGGAATCAGACCAGTTCAGCGTGTTGGTCTGGCGGCGCATATATTGCTTCCAGGCGTCGGAACCGGACTCGCGGCCACCGCCGGTCTCCTTCTCGCCGCCGAAGGCACCGCCGATCTCGGCACCGGAAGTGCCGATGTTGACGTTGGCGATGCCACAGTCGCTGCCCACGGCCGACAGGAAGTATTCGGCATTCTTCACGCTAGTGGTGAAGATCGCGGATGAGAGGCCCTGTGGCACGTCGTTGTGCATGCGGATGGCCTCGTCCAGCGTCTTGAAGGACATGACATATAGGATCGGCGCGAAGGTCTCGCTCTTGACGATATCCCACTCGTTCTTGGCCTTGACGATAGTGGGTTCCACGAAGAAGCCCGGGCGCTCCAGTTTCTTGCCACCGGTCAGCACCTGTCCGCCGGCTTTCTGGACGGCGGCGATGGCATTCTCGTAGCGGTTCACCGCATCTTGGGTGCAGAGAGGCCCCATCAAGGTGTGAGGGTCCAGTGGATCACCGATGCGTACCTGCTTGTAGGCAGCCACCAGCTTTTGGATGAGGTTATCCACTATCGACTCGTGGACGATGAGCCGGCGCGTGGTGGTGCAGCGCTGGCCGGCGGTGCCGACGGAACCGAACACCACGGCCGGGACCACCAATTTGAGATCGGCGGTCTCATCCACCACGATGGCGTTGTTGCCGCCCAGTTCGAGCAGGGACTTGCCCATGCGCTTAGCCACCATCTCGCCCACCTTGCGGCCGATGGCGGTGGAGCCGGTGAAGGAAACCAGCGCCACGCGCTCGTCATTCACGAAGCGCTCCGCCAGGCGGTTATCGCCGTCGATGAACAGGCTGAAGATCGCCGGCAGGCCGTTACGCTCCAACACCTTATTGCAGATGTTCTGCACTGCGATGGCGCAGAGCGGGGTACGGGGCGAGGGCTTCCACACCGTGATGTCGCCGCAGATGGCGGCGATGAAGGCGTTCCATGACCAGACTGCCACCGGGAAGTTGAAGGCGGAGATGACCCCTACGATACCGATGGGATGCCACTGTTCGGACATCCGGTGCCGTACCCGCTCGGAGTGCATGGTACGGCCGTACAGCATGCGCGACTGGCCCACCGCGAAGTCGGCGATGTCGATCATCTCCTGGACTTCACCGTCACCTTCGGCCTTGATCTTGCCCATCTCCAGTGACACCAGGCTGCCCAGATCGTCCTTGTGCTTCCGCAGTTCCTCGCCCATGAGCCGCACGGCTTCGCCACGCTTCGGCGCCGGCACCTCGCGCCAGGCCTTGAAGGCCGCCTCGGCGTCCTTGATGACCTGCTCATAGTCCGCCTCGGTGGCGCAATGCACCTTGGCGATCACCTGGCCGGTGGCTGGGTTGATGGACTCGATGACCTTTCCGCCGGCGCCCTTGCGCCAGCCGCCGGTGGCGGTCCAGGTACCTGCGTTGTCCTGGGACAGGCCCAGGTTCGAGAGGATCTTGCTGATGTCGGCCATATGTATTTCCTAAGTCTGGCTCAGGCCACAAACTGCTTGGCGGCTTCGCCGGTGCGTACCAGGCGCGCCGAGAGCTCCGCGGTCTCGGCCTGCGCATAGGCCTTGCCAAAGCGATTGTTGAGCACGTCGGTGAGGCTGAAGCGCTCCTGCATCACCAGGCCCTGGTATTTCTTGGGGTCCTTCAGCACCAGGTCAACGACCGCGGCG
>DATIVR010000070.1:0-5589 GCA_035465695.1 Gammaproteobacteria bacterium | reverse complement strand
CGCAGCAGGCTCAGGCGCGCCTCGATCACGGGACGCTCCTTCAGCAGCGTCTCGTCCAGGCGCAGCCCCAAGGTGTCCGCGTCGTCCGCCTTGCTCTCGTTGAACACCGAGAGGATGCGGCCCAGCGGGTTGCCGAGGTCCGCCTTGCTGGACCCCATCTGAGCCTTGATCTTGCCGCCCACCTGGAAGATGTAGACGCCGCGCTCCAGGATGATGAGCAGGCCGACTATGCCGAGCACGATGATGATCATGCCGGCGGTGTGGCCCTGGCTCACCCGCTCCATGAAGGTCGGTTGGTTGGCGAGGCTACGCAGCAAGTCACCGCCGCTCGGATCCACCGCCATGGGCAGCACCCCGCCGCTGGCGTTGGACAGGTTGGCGGCGAGCTTGCGCCAGTGGCTGTCCGGCTGACGGTCCGGCTGCACCAAGGCATCCGTCTCAGGCACGAAACGCAGGAAGTGGTTGCCATTCACCGCGGTGAACACGCCGACGCGCACCACCTGCGCGTTCTCCTGGGTGCCGTCCTCATGGCTCACCGTGGAGCTGAACTTGGCCACCTGGCCTTCCGCGGTCAGCTCCTGCTGCATCAGGAACCACAGCTTGTGCAGGTCGTCCGGGGTCGGCAGGTCACGGCTCTCGGCGAGCTTCGCCAGGAACACGCCGCGCCCCTGGTACTGGGTCGAGGTGAGCGAGGCATCGAGCGTGGTCTTGAGGTCGGCCGCCGCCTGACGCACCTGGTCGAACACCTGGCTGTAGTCCCCCTCACGGGTACGCAGCTGTCCCAGCAGGCTGTCGAGCTGCTGCTTGTTGGCGTCGTACTTGCCCTGCAGCTGCGTGTTGTTGGCCTTCTCCTGCGCCAGCGCCTGCTGCGCCGAAGCCAGGATCTGTTGCTGCTGGTCCGCGGCGGCGCGGAACTGCGCCTCGCGCTGCTGGTTTTGGGCGGTGTTCTGCTGGGCCTCGCTCTTCACCTGCTCCAGGAGCTGGTCGAGACTCGTCGCCGCGGTCGCCCCATAGGCGGATCCGCTGATGGACAGCGCCGAGCCGGCCAGCAACAGCGACGTGAGGAATACCTTGATCTGCATGTTACGCGCGCTCATTTCGCCACCTCCGGCGCCGGCACCGGCAGTTCCATGAGGTTGGGCGCCGCCTCCTTGTTGGCGATCGAGATGGCGTCCGCCACCGCGCTCTTGAAGCTGTTATCCACCTGCCACTTGTGGGCCTGTTTGTCCCAATACCCGGTCTCGCTCTTGTCGAGGGTCTGGTAGGCCAGCAGCACGTGGCCCACCCGCAGGAAGTTCACCGTCAGCGCTTTGCCGCCCTCGCTCACCTGGCCGCGGAACGCTTCCACGGTGCGGCCGGCCGCGATCTCGTCGTCGTAGGCCTGGACCAGTTTCTGGAACTTGTCCGTGACCGGCACGCCGCCGTTGCTGATCAGCGCCTTGAGCTGCGCCACCTTGGCCAGGCGGTCATCCTGGCGGTAAGGCAGGTCGAGCTTGATGAACTGCGCCAGGCTGTCCGTCATCTGCAGCATCAGCGGCAGCAGGCTGTCGCGTACGCCGCCCACCTGCGAGACCTGGGTGTTCAATGAGTTGATCTGGTCGGTCTGGGCCTGCACGATCTGGGCCAACTGGTCGTCGTAGCTGCGCAGCTCGTCGGTCTGCTGGGTCACCGAGAGATAGGTGTTGAGCATGTCCTGGGTGTTGCCGGTGACCGCGTCGATCTTCTTCTGGGAGGCGGCGGCGCTCTTGTTCACCTGCTCCTGGTTGTTGATCGCCTGCTGCACCTTGCTGGGCGCGGGCGCCGCCGCCAGGCCCAGCGCCACCGCCGCAAGGGCGAGCGCCGTGGAGGCGAGGAATAGTTGCTTTTTCATGGCAGACCCCTAGGTCTCTGGGATTAAGGTAAGAGATTCAACGGCTTCCGGCCGGCATCTCGACCGCCCGGCCAGTACCCTGAATTTAGCAGACCTGACATAAGGTTGGAACCTTGCCCTACTACCGCTTTAGTAAGCGCCGTGACATAGGCATAGCCCCGCCGAAGCCGCTCCTATAATCAGTGATGCCCTTTCCATTCAAATGCTTGGGCGTATCCCTGGCCCTGACCCTGTGCGCCTGCGGCAGTCCGGCCCGGCCCGACGGACCGATCCCGGTGCAGCAATTTCCGGCGCATCAGTCCGCGGCGACCCATCCCCTGGTCATCGTGCTGCCCGGCCGCGGCGACGATCTCGGCGATCTGGCCACGTCAGGTATCGTCCAGGCGATACAGAGGGCCTGGCCCCAGGCCGATGTGCTCCTGGCCGGCGCCACCCTCGGCTATTACACCGACGGCAACGTTGCGCAACATCTGCGCGAGGACGTCATCGCCCCCGCCCACCGCCGCGGCTACCGCGAGATCTGGTTATGCGGCGCCTCCATGGGCGGCATGGGCGCACTCCTCTATGACGAACGCTATCCTCGCGACGTCACCGGTCTGGTGCTGCTGGCGCCCTACATGGGTGATCCGGATTTGATAGCGCAGGTGGCTGCCGAAGGCGGTCCCGCCCGTTGGGATCCAGGCCCGGTACCCGCACGGGTGGATCGCAACAACTATCAGCACGAGCTCTGGCGTGGTGTGAAGGACTGGCGCGACCCTGCCCAGGCCGGGCGCATCTGGCTGTCAGGTGGCACCGCGGACCGCTTCGTCCGTTCCACCCGCATGCTGGCCTCATTGCTGCCGCAGGGTCATTACGTGAAGGAAGATGGCGGCCATGCCTGGCCGGTCTGGGATGCCGGCGCGGCCGAGATCTTCACCATGATCGCTGCGGCGCACGTCTGCTAGGTACCTCGGGGTGCCGGCGTGGCCGGCCGGGGTGAGGCCGTTTACACTACGCCGCCCATGAATCCCACCTCCACCACCGCACCCTTGCTCCAGCACGCCGGATTCATCGAGTACTGGTGCTCACGTCTTTTCTCGATGTTCGCCTTCCAGATGCTGTCGGTGGCGGTGGGCTGGCAGATCTATGACATCACCCACCGGGCCTTGGACCTCGGCATCATCGGTCTGGTGCAGTTCATCCCCTCGTTCGTGCTGGCGCTGCCCGCCGGTCATGTGGCGGACCGCTTCGATCGCCGCGGCATCGTGCTCGTGTGCCAGGCCGTGGAAGGGGCCGCCACCTTGTTACTGGCAATAGGGAGCTGGCTGCGCTGGTTCGACGTCCAGGCCATCCTCGTCATCGTGTTCGTGATCGGCTGTGCGCGCGCCTTCGAGTTCCCGACCATGTCGGCGCTGCTGCCGAGCCTGGTGCCTGTCTCGCTCCTGTCTCGTGCCATGGCAGCCGGCTCCTCCGCCAGCATGTCGGCCATGATCATCGGCCCCGCCCTGGGCGGTTTCCTCTACGTGGCGGGCGCCGGCACCGTGTATGGCGTAGCGGGCCTGCTGTTCGTCATCGCCTCGGCGCTGATGTGGCGCCTGCAGTTGGAGCGGCCGCCTCAGAAGCGCGAGCCCGCGACCTTGAGGACGGTGTTCGCGGGCATCACCTTCATCCGCCACCGGCCGGTGGTGCTGGGCGCGATCTCACTGGACCTGTTCGCGGTGCTCCTGGGGGGCGCCACCGCGCTCTTGCCGGTGTTCGCCCGCGACATCCTGCACACCGGCCCCTGGGGCCTGGGACTGCTCCGCGCCGCGCCCGCGGTGGGCGCTCTCGGCATGTCCCTATGGCTCACCCGCAAGCCGCTCACCCGCAACGTGGGCTATGTGATGTTCTGGTGCGTGGCGGGATTCGGCGTGGCGACGGTGATTTTCGGCATATCCCGCTCCTTCACGCTCTCCCTGGTGTCGCTGCTGGCCTTGGGCGCGCTGGACATGGTGAGCATGGTGATACGCGGGGCGCTGGTGCAGCTCGAGACGCCGGACGAGATGCGCGGCCGTGTCAGTGCGGTCAACGCCATCTTCATCAACACCTCGAATCAGCTGGGCGAGTTCGAATCCGGCATCACCGCCGCCTGGTGGGGAGCGGTGCCGGCCACCGTGATCGGCGGCATCGGTACGCTGCTGGTGGTGGGCCTGTGGATGTGGTGGTTCCCGGCGCTGCGCGAACGGCAACGCCTGGAGTCTTGACCGCCTTCAAGGGCGGATACGGATCAGCGGCTGCGGTGCCGGAGTGCGGATGACCCGGTGATGGTGGTCTGCATCAACCACTCGTCGCCGAAGCCGACGCTATACGACCGCCGCGCCGCTGACTGTTTTGGGCGCGACAATCTCCAGAAGAACGCCACGCACAGGCTGAAGGTCAGCAGACCCGCGCCGGCGATCACGTTCCACGCCTCGAGCGATCCGTACTCGAGGAATGGGATCGGCAGGCCGAAGCCGCGGCCCAGCGAGAGCACGCCCGCGAGCCCGAGACCGGCGACCATCAGGTACTTGACGATGAATTTGAGCGGATACATCGAGTTCCTCCGTGGTTCTTGTATCCATGGACCCCTTCCTTGGAGTCCGCGTATCCCCGCTCTTCAGCCGGGTTGCACAGGAATATAGACCCGCCTCGATTCGGAATCTGTAGTCCTAATCCTACTCATCCAGCATTTTTGAGAGCCTCTTCGGGGCGATCGCCCGATAACTCTCCTCGATCCAGGTCTTCAATATGTCCAACGGGGCATGCTCCCTGTTCTGGAAAGCCGCTGAAACCCAGCCACTCTTGCCCAACCCATAGCCAGTGGGTCGGGCAAAAGATGCCAAGAGCGCCGCCCCGTAGGACCGGGGCAGTTTCACGGTGACCCGCAGTTCCTGGCTGCTGCCATGCATGAACACGAAGATGCGCCTGTTGACCTTGATGACCCGTTCGCCCCAGGGGAACTCCTCGTAGGCGTCCGGAAACCCCAGCGCATACTTGCGCAATACCGCCGCGCTCCGCCGGAAACCGGCCATGGCGGAACGCCCGGACCCGGACTTCCTGGTCTTAGGCACGGGTCGCTTACGGGATTTGGGTAGCATCAAAGCCGCTTGCCGTCGAAGGGCTTGCGTTCCACGGCGGCGAGGTCGACTCCTTCCAAGGCACGCAGGTTCACCGCCACCACAGGCTTGCCTGCCTTGTCAGCAGCCATACCGAAGGTGGCGCCTCCGCACTTGGGACAGAAGTAGTGCTTGATGTGATGGGTATTGAACGTGTAGTACGCCATGTCCTTCTCCGGCGTCTTCAAGTGGAACTTATCTCCCGCCACGAACCACAAGAGATAGCCGCGGCTGGCGCAGATGGAGCAGTTGCACTCGGTCGCGGCTTGCATCTCAGTCTCGATCTCATAGGCGATGCTTCCGCAGTGGCAATGGCCTTGATACTTCATGTCGTGTCCTCCTGGGACCACAGATAATTTTGGATATTTAACTATAGTTCACTGACAATCAGGCTTTCCCTTAAGGGTAGTTCCGGCGCTTCCCGATGCCAGGGTTTTAGTCGTAAGCGCAATCTAGTCACCGTTGTCCAATCACACAGCAAGAAGCCCCTAAGGAGCCTGACGACATGACCAGATCGACCCGCAAGATCCCGAGCCTGCAGATGGAAGAGCGCGCTGTCATCCGTACCTGGGACTACCGTGGCGAGGAAGCCATGGTCTCCAAGCA
>DATIVR010000069.1:0-9758 GCA_035465695.1 Gammaproteobacteria bacterium | reverse complement strand
CCACCGGCGAACCTTGCGCGAGGACTTCATCACCGGGCCTCAGGCTGGAAGTGCTCTCACAAGCGGCCCGCAGCATGTGGCGTTTCACGCCACCGCGGTAATGGGCCCGCGCGATGACTTCCTGGCC
Source organism: Gammaproteobacteria bacterium (assembly GCA_035465695.1). Taxonomy (GTDB): domain Bacteria; phylum Pseudomonadota; class Gammaproteobacteria; order Natronospirales; family REEB76; genus DASUBN01. The sequence continues at coordinate 9,631 of DATIVR010000069.1, read as the reverse complement.
GATGTAGCAGCCCTTCTTGAAGTCGATGGCGCCGAGCTCCTCGAGTCCCAGCATCTGTGCCACGAAATGCTCGGAGGTCTCGCCGAACACCGTGGGTTCTCCCGCCAGGATCTTGTGCAGGGCCCAGAGATCTTCGGTACCGGACGTGGTGGTCGATTCCCAGCGCTGCTTCAAGCCGGCCACCGCGGCCGTGCCGCCGTAGATGGCGTAGCGTGGCACCATGCCGTGCAGGCGTATGGCCTGGAGGTCGCCGACGCAGGTGAGGTCGTTCACCTTGCCCGGCACCGGGATACCCGCCTCGTCGAGGAGCGCAGCGCCGGAAGCGCCGACCAAGCCCAGAGCCGAGACGCTGTCACCGGAATCCGCGAGCGTGACCTTGGAGCGCAGCACGTACATGGACAGGCGCTTCAGCACCGTGCTCTTGAGGCTCGCTGCCAGTCCAAGATTTATGTGGTCGCCGCGGCGGAAAAGCCGCAGTACCGTCACCACCCGGCCCTTGGCGTTGCTCCAGGAGCTGAGCTGGCTCACGTCGGGCGTGAGCTTCTCGATGTCGGTACTGAGCTGACCTTGCAGGAATGCCGTGGCATCAGGTCCGCTGACGCAGATCAGTCCCTTATAGGAGAGGTCGACGAGGATGGTTTCGGAGTCAGCCATGGTGCTGGACGTATTGTAACCAGCGCGTCAAGCACCTGTTGTGACGGGGGTTCGGGCGAGGTGGCCTTTCGGTGTAAAATGGCAGTTATAAGAGCAAGGCGTTCCATGTCCGAGCAGCGCACCGAGACTCCGGCAGCAGATACCCCGCGGGACCAGCTCCCCGGCGCTTCTGTGCCTGAGGTTCACTCCCAACGTCCCCAGGAGGTCGGCGGTCCGAAAGGGCCCGAGCCGACCCGTTATGGCGATTGGGAGAAGAACGGCCGTTGCATCGACTTCTGACAAGGTGAACCATGGCTGATAGCAGACCACTCTCGCCCCATCTCGGCGTCTACCGCTGGCAGATCACCATGACCATGTCCATCCTGCACCGCGCCACCGGCGTGGCGCTGGCGGTGGGCAGCCTGGTGCTGGTCTGGTGGCTGGTGGCGGCGGGCATGGGCCCCGATGCCTTCGAACGGGTGCATGGGTTCCTCTCGACCATCGTCGGCCAGATCCTGCTCATCGGCTGGACCTTCTCCCTCTACTACCACCTCTGCAACGGCGTCCGGCACCTGTGCTGGGACGCGGGCTGGGGTTTCCAGATCAGGACCTTCTATATCACCGGCTACATCACCTGGGTGGTGGCCTTGGCTCTGACCTTGGGCACCCTCTGGGTCGCTTACTCGGGGGGTGCCGCATGAGCTTCCGTTCCCCTATGGGCACGGCCCGCGGCCTGGGTTCCGCCAAGAGCGGGTTCGGTCATTGGTGGGGTCAGCGCGTCTCGGCCCTGGCCTTGATCCCCCTGAGTCTGTGGTTCGCGGGTTCGGTGCTGTCCCTGAGCCACGCCGACTACAGCACCGTGGTCATCTGGATGCACACGCCCTGGGTCGCGGTGCTCTTGAGCCTGTTCCTCATCACGCTGCTGTACCACGCCTATCTCGGCGTGCAGGTGGTGATCGAGGATTACGTCCACACCAAGCCGCTCGAGATCGCCTCGCTGCTGGTGATCAAGTTCGCCTGCATATTGCTCGGCGCAGCAGGGGTGTTCACCGCGCTGCGCATCGCTTTCGGAGCCTGAGATGAGCCAAGCCTACAAGACCGTCGATCACATCTACGACGTGGTGGTGGTGGGTGCCGGCGGCGCCGGCCTGCGCGCCACCTTCGGCCTGGCGGAGGCGGGACTCTCCACCGCCTGCATCACCAAGGTGTTCCCCACCCGCAGCCACACCGTCGCCGCCCAGGGCGGCATCAGCGCCGCGCTCGGCAACATGGGCGAGGACGACTGGCGCTGGCACATGTATGACACCGTCAAGGGCTCCGACTGGCTCGGCGACCAGGACGCCATCGAGTACATGTGCAAGGAAGCGCCGCAGGCGGTCATCGAGCTGGAGCATTACGGCGTACCGTTCTCCCGCACCGAGGAGGGCAAGATCTACCAGCGCCCCTTCGGCGGCATGACCACCCGCTACGGTGAGGGCACCGCCCAGCGCACCTGCGCCGCGGCCGATCGCACCGGCCACGCCATGTTGCATACGCTCTACCAGCAGAGCTTGAAGCACCAGGCTGAGTTCTTCATCGAGTATTTCGCCATCGACCTGCTCATGGAAGGCGAGGAGTGCCGTGGCGTGCTGGCCTGGGATCTCGCCACGGGCACCATGCACCGCTTCGTAGCGCAGCAGACCATCATGGCCACCGGCGGCTACGGCCGCGCCTTTTTCTCCTGCACCTCGGCCCACACCTGCACCGGCGACGGCAACGGCATGGTGCTGCGCGCCGGCCTGCCGCTGCAGGACATGGAGTTCGTACAGTTCCATCCCACCGGAATCTACGGCGCAGGCTGCCTCATCACCGAGGGTGCGCGAGGCGAGGGCGGGTATCTCACCAACAGCAAGGGCGAGCGCTTCATGGAGCGCTACGCACCCAATGCCAAGGACCTGGCGTCCCGCGACGTGGTGTCCCGCGCCATGACCATGGAGATCCGCGAGGGCCGCGGTGTGGGGCCGGAGAAGGACCACATCGAATTGCACTTGGAGCACCTTGGTCCCGAGGTGCTGCACGAGCGCCTGCCGGGCATCTCCGAGACCGCGCGCATCTTCGCGGGTGTGGACGTGACGCGGCAGCCCATCCCGGTGCAACCGACGGTGCACTACAACATGGGCGGCATCCCCACCAACTAACATGGTGAGGCCCTCACCCTGAAGGGCAAGAATCCGGACAGCGTCATCCCCGGGCTCATGGCCATCGGCGAGGCCGCCTGCGTGTCGGTGCACGGCGCGAACCGGCTGGGTTCGAACTCGTTGCTGGACCTGGTGGTGTTCGGCCGCTCCGCGGCGCACCGCTGCGCGGAGACCGTGACGGCAGGCGCGACGCCGCGCCACTTCCCCCAGGAATCCACCGACCAGATCCTGGCGCGCTTCGACAAGCTGCGTCACGCGGACGGCAAGGAATCCACTGCGTCCGTCCGCCTGCGCATGCAGAAGGTGATGCAGAGCGACGCCGCGGTGTTCCGCACCGAGAAGAGCCTCGCGGAAGGCAAGAAGCGTCTCAAGGACGTCTACGATTCCTTCCAGGACGTGAAGGTGAGCGACCGTTCCCTCATCTGGAACAGCGACCTCGTGGAGACCCTGGAACTGGACAATCTCCTGGGTTGCGCCACGGTCACCATGGCCGGTGCGCTCAACCGCGAGGAGAGCCGCGGCGCCCACGCCCGCGAGGATTTCCCGGACCGCGACGACAAGAAGTGGATGAAGCACACCCTGGCGTGGATGGACGAGAAGGGCAAGGTGGAGTTCGGTTACCGTCCGGTGCACATGGAGACCATGACCGACGACGTGCAGCCCATTCCCCCCAAGAAGCGCGTGTACTGAAAATGGCCCTTTTGCCCTCTGGCGTCGTTGCGCTTCGGACTCGCAGTCGGTCATGCACGGAAGAGTGCGCTCCCGCCTGCTCGCCTCGCGCGCCTAGCCAGACGCCAAAATTGCCTATTTTCAGTTTTGGTGCTCTCGACAGAGCAGAAGGTTTGAGAGGGTAATACTCATGGCTGAATTCCTGTTGCCGAAGAACTCTCGGATGAAGGAAGGCAAGACGTTCAAGGCCGAGAAAGGTGCCAAGAACGTCAAGGCATTCCGGGTGTATCGCTATGACCCGGACAGCGGCCAGAATCCGCGCATCGACACCTATGAAGTGGACATGGACAAGTGCGGGCCCATGGTCCTGGACGCGCTGCTCAAGATCAAGAACGAGATCGACCCGACCCTGACTTTGCGCCGTTCCTGCCGCGAAGGCATCTGCGGCTCCTGTGCCATGAACATCGACGGCACCAACACGCTCGCCTGCACCAAGGCCTGCGACGAGATCAAGGGCGACGCCAAGATCTATCCCTTGCCGCACATGAAGGTGGTGAAGGATCTCGTCCCGGACCTCACCAACTTCTATGCCCAGTACGCCTCCATCAAGCCCTGGATCCGCACCCAGTCGGCGGCGCCGGACCGGGAACGTCTCCAGTCCAAGGAAGACCGAGAGAAACTCGACGGCCTCTACGAGTGCATCCTTTGCGCCTGCTGCTCCACCGCCTGTCCCAGCTATTGGTGGAACAGCGATCGTTACCTGGGGCCTGCCATCCTGCTGCAAGCGTATCGCTGGATCGTGGACAGCCGCGACGAGGACACGGGCAGCCGCCTGGACGAGCTGGAAGATCCCTTCAGGCTCTATCGCTGCCATACCATCATGAACTGCACCCGCACCTGTCCGAAGGGGCTCAATCCGGCGCAAGCCATCGCCGAGATCAAGAAGCTCATCGCAGCACGTCAAAACTAGTTCTGCATGTCTGACACGGCACGCCTCAAGTGGAAGTGCCGGCGCGGCATGAAGGAACTGGACCTGCTGCTGGAGCGTTACCTGGACACCCGTTATCCCGGCGCGGACGCCGCGGAGCAGGGGGCGTTCCGGGAACTCCTGGACATGCAGGACCCGGAACTCTTCGCCTTCGTCGTCGGGCGCGAGCGCCCCAACACCGAGGAGCTGCGCCGTGTCATCGACGCCCTACGGCGAGCCCCTTGATCTCTCCGTCCGCCCTTCGCGGTTCGCCGGCATCCTGCTCTGCCTGATGCACATGCTGGCGGTGCTGGTCTGCGCGCCGCTGCCCATCCCCTTCGAGTACCGGGTCGGCCTGCTGCTGGCCATCATGTCTGCCTTCATCTGGAACATGTACACCTTCATGCAGCGCACGCCGCGGCGGGTGTACTGGTCGAGGGAAGAGGGCTGGAACATCACCGACCGGCGTGGCAAGCAGCATCCGGTGCAGCCCATGCCGGAAGCCTACATCGGTAGCTGGCTGGTGGTGGCGTACTTCAAGGATGAGAAGGGCAAGAAGCGCACCGTGATGCTGGGCCAGGACAGCGTTCGCGCCGACGGGTTCCGGCGCCTGAAAGTCCTGCTCCGCTACGGCACGCCCAAAGCCTGATTCAGTTCCAATTTACCGACAGGACACTGCCGGCATAGTTCGGTGGGACCAATATCGTGTTGCGGGGCGCGCGGCTGTTGTCCGGTTCTGGATAGTCCAGGGTGTAGTGCAGGCCGCGGCTCTCGCGGCGTTGCTGGGCGGACTGGATGATGAGGTTTGCGACCAGGCTCAGGTTGCGCAACTCAATCAGGTCGCCGGTGATCCGGAAGTTGCCGTAGTACTCGTCGATCTCGTGCTGCAACAGCACCACGCGGGACAGGGCGCGCTTCAGGCGCTTGTTGGTGCGCACGATGCCTACGTAGTCCCACATGAAGTGCCGTAGCTCGTTCCAGTTGTGGGACACCACCACTTCCTCGTCCGAATCCGTCACGCGGCTTTCGTCCCAGGCCGGCAGCTTGTGCGGGGATTCGACACCTGCCTGCGCGGCGATGTCCGCGGCGGCGGCGAAGCCGAACACGATGCACTCCAGCAGCGAGTTGCTGGCCATGCGGTTGGCACCGTGCAGACCGGTGAAGGCGCACTCGCCGATGGCGTAGAGTCCTGGCAGGTCGGTGCGCCCCTTGAGGTCGGTCAGCACGCCGCCGCAGGTGTAGTGTGCCGCCGGCACCACCGGGATCGGGCCCTTGGCCATGTCGTAGCCGTATTCGAGACAGCGGGCGTAGATGGTGGGGAAATGCTCGCGGATGAAACTCTCGGGCTTGTGGCTGATGTCCAGCAGCACGTGGTCCGAACCCAAGCGCTTCATCTCATGGTCGATGGCGCGGGCCACGATGTCGCGCGGCGCAAGTTCGGCGCGCTTGTCGAACTTCTCCATGAAGCTTGAGCCGTCGGGGAGCAGCAGCCTGCCGCCTTCGCCCCGCACCGCTTCCGAGATCAGGAATGATTTGGCGCGGGGATGATAGAGGCAGGTCGGATGGAACTGCATGAACTCCAGGTTGCCCATGCGGCACCCGGCGCGCCAGGCCATGGCGATGCCATCCCCGGTGGAGCCGTCCGGATTGCTGGTATAGAGGTACACCTTGTTGGCGCCGCCGGTGGCCAGCACCACATGACGCGCGGCCGCGGTCTTGACCTTCTGCTTCCGGCGATCCAGGAGATAGGCGCCGTAGCAACGCGGCTCCGGCAGGCCGAGCTTAGTGGCGGTGATGAGGTCCACCGCGATGTGGTTCTCCAACAGCGTGATGTTCTTCCGTGACCTCACCAGTTGTTCCAGTGTGGTCTCGATGGCGCGGCCGGTGGCGTCAGCCGCGTGCACCACGCGCCGGTGGCTATGTCCGCCTTCGCGGGTGAGGTGGTAGGCGCCGGGATCGCTGCTCTCGTCGTCCCGCGTGAACTTCACGCCCTGGTCGATCAACCAGTGGATGCATTCCGGTCCTTGTTCCACCACGTAGCGGACAGTGGCGGGTGAGGAGAGGCCGGCACCGGCGTTGAGGGTGTCCTCGATGTGGGATTGGATGGAATCGGCCTCGTCTAGCACCGCGGAGATGCCGCCCTGGGCGTAGAGGGTGCTGCCTTCGGTCAGCGGCCCCTTTGAGACCAGGCCGATCTTCAACGTGGGAGGCAGGCGCAGGGCCAGGGTCAGGCCGGCGGCGCCACTGCCCAGGATGAGTACATCGAAGGAAAGAGTCTGCTGCATGGCTGTTTTTCGGCCCCTGGGTGGGGCCTGATAGACTAGCGGAAAGGGCCGGGGGAGGCCGTACGGACGCGAAATATACGCGCATCCCCCTGTCCTGGCGAACTTTTTGGCAGCCCCGGGGTCAATGGTTATAGCCCATGAACATGCCCAGGCCCATCGCTGAAATCGAGCCTGGCAAGGCGGACGCTGACCAGGTGCTGGTCCGGCGCGTCCAGCGCGGCGACAAGGCTGCCTTCGATGTACTGGTGCGCAAGTACCAGCACAAGATCGTGAAGCTGGTCACACGCTATGTGCATGACGGCACCGAGGCCCTGGACGTGGCCCAGGAGGCCTTCATCAAGGCCTATCGGGCGATACATGGCTTCCGCGGAGACAGTGCGTTCTACACCTGGCTCTACCGGATCGCCATCAACACGGCCAAGAACCACCTGGTGGCGGAAGGCCGCCGGCCCCTGGAGCACGGGGTGGACTTGCAGGATCCGGAGCAGTTCGAGGCCCAGGCCCGGCTCCGGGACGTGGACACCCCCGAGCGGCTGCTGCTCACGGACGAGATCCAGCGCACGGTGGAGGCGGCCATCGCCGAACTGCCTGAGGACCTGCGCACGGCCATCGTGCTGCGCGAGCTCGAAGGCATGAGTTATGAACAGATCGCCGAGACCATGGGCTGCCCCGTAGGCACGGTGCGATCTAGGATCTTCAGGGCGCGTGAGGCTATCGACGAGAAGCTCAAGCCCTTGCTGGACTGATGGAGAGAGGAAGCGATGAGCCAGAAGTTGCGCGAACAGATCTCTGCCTTGTGCGACCACGAGTTGCCGGAAGGGGAGCATGAGCTCCTCATGCGGCGCTTCGCCGTGGAGAAGTCGTTGCGTCAGCACTGGGGGCGCTACCACCTGATCGGCGCAGCCATGCGCAAGGAATTGCCGGATGTGGATACCCGCGGTCTGGCCGACCGGGTGATGTCGGTGATCGCGGAAGAGCAAGTCAACGTCGCCCATGCTGAATCGACTGTCTCGAATTGGAGCCGCCAGTTGCTGCGCGGCACTGCCAGCGTCGCCGTCGCCGCGTCGGTCGCGGTCCTGGCCATCGTGGGACTGAACCATGGCGCCATGCGCCATGGCGCCGCACCCGGGGAAGTCGTGCCGAGCGCCGTGGCCCACGGCGGTGAAGCCTCGCCGGTGGATTTCACCAACAGCGCCAGTTGGAGCGGCGATCAGTTGCCCATGCCAGCCACCCTCGACAGTTCGCTGGTCGACCAGGAGGGCGCCAGTCCTGCCCTGGGTAAACATGACCTGCAATCCCACCGCCCCGCGGCTTCCCGTGACTCGGCGGATCAGAAGAAGGACAAGGGCCCGGATCAACTCCGACCCCCGCGCCGGGACTAGGCTTCCGGGGTGGCCTTGCGGCCGCCAGACATATTCCCCACAATCTGGGCTCCTATGCGAGCCACAGGCCTGTCCCTGGCAATCAGCCTGGCCGCCACCCTCGGGGTGTCGTCGGCAGCTTGGTGCGCACCCGGAAACTCGCCGCTGGCTTCCCATGCGCCGCTGAATTCATCCGACATGCCTTCCCGTCCCGGCATGCCTCTGAAGGGTGCTAACCCCCTCGTCCGCGGTTATGGCGATGAGCCTGGCGGCGATGCCGCCGCTCCCAGCCGTACCCTCAGCCGCCACGATGACTCTGGCCAGACCACGGATGGAGGAACGTTCACCGCTCCGGCGCAGGTCCATAGCCGCTACAGCGCTCATTCAGCAGTTCTGGATACCCTGGGGGTTTCGCAGGGTGACTCATCCAGCGACGCAGGCGATTCCAACAACCTCGGGATCACGGTCCGGCCCCTGACCCTGGCGGAGCGCCAGGCCAATGGAGTGAAAAGCGGCCTCATGGTCACCGACGTGAGCGGGGGGCTGGGACTCAAGGCCGGTTTCCATCCCGGCGATGTGGTGCTGAGCCTGGACGGCGTGGATCTCACCAGCACCGATCAGTTCTACAAGCTGATCCAGAAGCTGCCCCATAACCGGCCTGTGCCGGTGTTAGTGCGCCGTCCGAACAGCACTCTCTTCCTGCCCTTGGCCGCTCCCGCGCGCCGGTGAGCGGACTCACGCTCTACCACCGTCCGGGTTGCCACCTCTGCGAACAGATGCTGGGTGCCATCTACGGCACCTATGGCGACGAGCTGGAAGTGACCCTGGTGGATATCGACACGGATCCGTCCCTCAAGGCGCGCTACGGGACCCGCGTGCCTGTGCTTACGGGAGGAGGGCAGGTGATCTGCGAGGCCCAGCTCGATATCCCCGCCCTGGATGCCTATTTCCACCGGGTTGCCGGCCTGAACTGACATAGTTTGGATAACCCTGACCCGTTATAATGCGCTGTCCCGGAAGGGCTTTTTTTAGCCACCCGGGTCATGAGGGGTCCCAATTCCGACGATATGGACCCCGTCCGGCTTCCAGGCGACCACCTCCGGCGTCGAAAAGCTCACTGATCCAGCCAACGAGACCGGCTCCGCCGTGGTTATGCAGCGCATCCGCAATTTTTCCATCATCGCCCACATCGACCACGGCAAATCCACGCTCGCAGACCGCTTCATCCAGCTCTGCGGCGGCCTGGAGGCGCGGGAGATGGAAGAGCAGGTCCTGGACTCGAATCCGATCGAGCGCGAACGCGGCATCACCATCAAGGCCCAGAGCGTGTCGTTGCAGTTCAAGTCCAAGGACGGCCAGCAATACCAGCTCAATTTCATCGATACCCCCGGCCATGTGGACTTCTCCTATGAGGTGTCCCGTTCCCTGGCCGCCTGCGAGGGTGCACTGCTGGTGGTGGATGCCTCCCAGGGTGTCGAGGCCCAGAGTGTCGCCAACTGCTACACAGCCCTGGAACAAGGCCTCGAGGTGATGCCGGTA
>DATIVR010000068.1:0-3549 GCA_035465695.1 Gammaproteobacteria bacterium | reverse complement strand
CTTCTTATCCAGTCACCGAGCCTTTCTGAACAAAGGACGCCAATGATGAAACGTCTCGCACTCGCCGCGGCTTTGGCCGCTGTCTCCGTCTTCTCCCCGCTCGCCTTCGCCCATACGCCGCCCCCGGCGGTGAACGGCCAGGCGGTGCCGAGCCTCGCCCCGATCATCAAGCGGGTGAGCCCGGCGGTGGTGAACGTGTCCACCCGCGGCCATGTGCGGGTGCGGCAGAACCCGATGTTCAACGACCCCTTCTTCCAGCAGTTCTTCGGCCAGCAGGGCGGCCAGCCCGTGGAGCGGAAGTTCCAGAGCCTGGGGAGCGGCGTGATCGTGGACGCGGCCAAGGGCTACATCCTGACCAACAACCACGTGGTGGAGAACGCGGACAAGATCACCGTGACGCTCTATGACAACCGCACCTTCGACGCGAAGGTGGTGGGCAAGGACCCGGACACCGACGTGGCGGTGCTGAAGCTGGAGGGCAAGTTCGACGACCTGACGGGCATCACGCTCGCGGACTCGGACAAGCTGCAGGTGGGCGACTACGTGGTGGCCATCGGCAACCCCTTCGGCCTGAACCACACCGTGACCGCGGGCATCGTCTCGGCGCTGGGCCGCGACGGCATCGAGGACGGCAAGTTCGAGAACTTCATCCAGACCGACGCCTCCATCAACCCGGGCAACTCGGGCGGCGCGCTGATCGACCTGAACGGCGACCTGGTGGGCATCAACACCGCCATCCTCTCCGGCGGCGGCGGCAACATCGGCATCGGCTTCGCCATCCCCATCAACATGGCGCGCACAGTGATGGAGCAGATCATCAAGTACGGCAAGGTGGAGCGCGGCGTGCTGGGCGTGACCATCCAGACCCTCACGCCTGAACTGGCGCGCGGCCTGCACATCAACAGCACCAGCGGCGTGCTGGTCTCGCAGGTGCAGCCGGGCTCGGCCGCCGAGAAGGCGGGCATCAAGGCCGGCGACGTGATCACCTCCATCAACGGCGAGACGGTGACCACCAACACGCAGCTCTCCAGCACCATCGGCGTGATGCGCGTGGGCAGCCCGCTCACCATCGGCATCCTGCGCGGTGGCAAGTCCATGACGGTGAACGCCACCATCGGCAAGGCCACGGGCGAGGAGGAAGGCGGCGGCGCGAGCGACGCGAACCTGCATGGCCTGACGGTCTCGAACCTGGACAAGAACTCGCCGCTCTACGGCAAGGTGCGGGGCGTGGTGATCACCGCGGTGGATCCGGACAGCGAGGCCGCGGACGCGGGCCTGCGCGCCGGCGACCTGATCGTGGCGGTGTCGCAGCAGCCGGTGAACAGCGTGGCGGAGCTGCGCAAGCTGGCGGCGGAAGCCGACAAGGAAGGCGGCCTGGTGCTGACCGTGCGGCGCGACAATCAGCTGTTCTATGTCTCTTTAGGTGGCGGTTGATGAGGAGCTACTGCGCTTGGCGGGGCGTTGTTGCGCGTCGGACTCGCAGTCGGTCATGCACATAAGAGTGCACTCCCTTCTGCTCGCCTCGCGCGCCTAGCCCCGCCTTCGCTCGTGACGCTCCTCAGCTAGTGTTTCATGAGTCCAGTGAAAGGAAGGGCCCCGAAAGGGGCCCTTCTTCTTTCTATTGTCTTCCGAACGTCCAACGAAGAGTGAGCAGGTAGTCGTTCTCCATGGCGCTGGTGCCGAGCATCAGCCCGACCCAGAGCCGGCGGGTGAACTGGTAGAACATGCCGATCTGCCCGGAGGTATGGCTGTCGAGCGCGGTGTCGTTGTCGTAGCGCGCTTCCGCGTCCAGCTCCAGCGAGGGCAGCGGTATCACGCGCACGCCGGCCGCCACCGCGTAGCCGTGGCCGCTCGTGCCGGGCGTGCCCTCGGTCTGGAAGCCGATGCCGGTCCAGGTGAGCGTGGCGTAGAAACTGCCGCTGCTGTCGTCGCTGGTGTTGAGGCCGATGCCGACGTCGAAGCTGTGCCGCACCTCGCCGCCGCTGTCGAACCGCGCGCCATCCAGGATGAGGAACGAGCGGCGACTGATCGCGTCGCTCACGGTGATCTTCTCGCCGTGGCCCACGTCGCCGGCGCCGAAGGGCTGCACCAGGAGACCGGAGACGTCCAAGCGCGAAAAATCAGGCTTGGGCTTGGACGGCTTCGCGGGCGGCGATCCCGAGCCCGGACCGACGGGCGGCGCGGCAGGCGCGGGCGCGGGCACCGTGGCGGCGACCGGAGCGGTGAAGGCGCCGGTGCCCGGTGAGCCGTAGGCCGGCGGCGGTGTGGCGCCGGTGGATGCGCCGGGCACGGGGATGATGATGGGGCCGCCCCAGGCGGTGACGGCGAACGCACACAATACGGCACCCAGCAGAGCTTCCTTGCTGCACTTCGGCATCCATCCTCTCCGCATTATGTAGGGTCCACGTGCGTGTTGCGGCACGCACAGTACATACATATATACTCAGCGGCGGGGCATCCCACGATTTCTTCACACATCACAAATTCTTCCAGGGAGAGCGCTTATGTATAAGACCAAGATCGCTCTGGCCGCGAGCCTGCTGTTCGCCGCCGGTTCCGCTTTCGCCGCTGACGCGCCGGCCGCTGCTTCTGCAGCAGCGCCTGCCGCCAAGCCGGCTCCTGCGGCGAAGGCCGCGCCCGCTGCCAGCACCGCCGCCGCGATGCCTAAGGCCGCCGCCACCGGTTCGGTGAGCAAGAGCCAGTTCACCACCGGCGTGGAGAACCACGAGCCGAAGGACAACATCGACAGCCTGACCAACGACCAGACGCGCGTGTACTTCTGGACGGTACTGCAGAACCTGCAGGACCAGGAAGTGACCTTCCGCTGGAGCTACAACGACGTGAACCAGGGCGAGTGGAAGACCACGCCGAAGGCGGCGCGCTGGCGCACGGCGAGCAGCAAGGAACTGGATCCTTCCAAGCTCGGCACCTGGAAGGTGGAAGTGCTGGACGCTTCCGGCAACGTGTTGACGAGCAAGACCTTCGAATACAAGAAGGCTGATGCTTCCGCGGCTCCCGCGGCGGCGACGAAGTAACGATAAAGAAAAGGACCAGAGAGTCATCCATGGCTGGATGGGAGAGGGCCGCGCAAGCGGCCCTTTCTTTTTGCACATGCGGGACATGTGAAGAGATGTTCAAGAGGGCGGGTTCCGCCCCGCAGACGGGTTACTTTTGGCGCGCCAAAAGTAACCAAAAACGCTCGCCCGGAGCGCGGGCCGCGCTACGGGGGTAAGAGAAGAACTTGCCGGTACCTATGGCTTCTTAGCCACCCCCTTGGATGCCGGCGAGCACTGGAGCGAGCAAGCCAAGCCGTTAGGGCGCCGCCAGGGACGGCGGCGCCTTCACACCCGAGGCAGGAGCCTCGTGTGTGAAGCTGCGCAGCGAGCGAAGCGCACAGCGGAGCCCGTCTTCGGGCCGGCATCCGGGGGAAGCGCTTCTTTGGCCACTTTCTTGTCGCGATAAGAAAGTGGCTCGTGTGCGGGGCGAAACCCGCCCTCTTTAATAGCGGCGGCTGAAAGCCGCACCAAGTTCAGAAACCTGGATTCCGGC
>DATIVR010000067.1:0-24850 GCA_035465695.1 Gammaproteobacteria bacterium | reverse complement strand
CCAGGCGCGGGGTGACGCGGTCGACTGCCATGCCGGGGCGTGATGGCGGGCACCGTCGACCCTCCTGACCCAGGAGGGGATGCCCTATCGCGTGTTCACGCCATTCTGGCGGCGACTGCACGAGCAGCTCACCGTGACCGTACCGCTCGCGCTGTCGCGGCCGCGCCGCTGGTCGAGCTTGCCGGGAAGCCTGCCTCTCGACGCTCTCGGACTCCTGCCCCGCCAGCCTTGGGACGCGGGGCTGCACGAGACGTGGACGCCAGGCGAGACCGGCGCCCATATCGCAATGAAGGATTTCGCGCGGAGCGCGCTGGGAGCGTATGCGAGCGGAAGAGATCTTCCGGCCCAGCGTGGCACGTCGCGGCTCTCGCCGCACCTGCATTTCGGCGAGATCACGCCGGTACAGGTCCAATATCATCTTGCATCCAGGACGGCCCAGGCCGAACCCTATCTCCGGCAGCTCGGCTGGCGGGAATTCGCCCATTATCTGCTGTTCCATTTCCCCAAGACGCCCACGGACAACTTCAACCCGCGGTTCGATGACTTCGCGTGGGCCAAGCCCGATGAAAAGTCGCTGTCGCGTTGGCGCGAGGGACGCACGGGGATCCCCCTGGTGGATGCCGGCATGCGGGAGCTTTGGCATACCGGTTGGATGCATAACCGCGTGCGCATGGTGGTGGCGAGTTTCCTCACCAAGACCCTGCGTATGCACTGGTCGCATGGGGCCGACTGGTTCTGGGATACGCTGGTCGATGCCGATCTCGCCAACAACACCCTCGGGTGGCAATGGGTGGCGGGGTCAGGCGCGGATGCGGCGCCCTATTTCCGGGTGTTCAATCCTGTAACCCAGGCGCAGAAGTTCGATCCGGAAGGCGCGTATCTGCGCCGCTGGCTGCCGGAACTCTCCAAGTATCCGTTGCAGGTGCTCCACGAACCCTGGCTCGACCCGGCTGCGCGCCGCCGCTCAGGATACCCGGAGCCCATGGTCGATCTGGCGGCCTCGCGCCGTTCGGCACTGGCGGCCTATCGCGCGCTGGGCTGAGTGATCGGCCAGGACGCCGCTGGCCGCCCCATCATCCTGCTCCGCCCGAACCGCTGGCGTTGCACCATAACGGCGGCGATGGCCGCGATATATCTGCCGGCATACCCAGGGGCGTCGGGACCACGTTTCCGGGTCATGACTTGGGTCAATGCGCGCGGTCCGTCCTCAGCCTAGGGTGTAGCTCGGAGCTGCAACGGAGCAGGTTGTATGGACGGCAGGTTCCAGGACCGCACCGCGGCCGGACACGCCCTGGCGGCGCGACTTGCGGCATACGCGGGCAGGCCCGATGTGGTGGTGCTGGCGCTGCCGCGCGGCGGTATCCCGGTGGGCTATGAAGTGGCCCGCACCCTGGGCGTGGAATTCGACATCCTCATCGTGCGCAAGCTCGGCGTGCCCGGCTACCCGGAGCTGGCCATGGGCGCCATCGCCTCCGGCGGCGCGCGCTACCTCAACCGGGATCTGCTGCAACAGCTCGGCATCAGCCCACACGCGCTGACCGACGTGCTGGAGCAGGAACAGGCGGAACTGCGGCGCCGCGAAGCGCTGTATCGCGGCTCGAGGCCGCCGCTGGATATACGCGGCCGCCAAGTGATCGTGGTGGACGACGGCATGGCGACCGGCGCTTCCATGCGCGTCGCGGTGCAGTCATTGCGTTCCGCGGCTCCCGCGCGCGTCATCGTCGCGGTACCAGTAGCGCCCGTCGCCGGCGCAGAGCGCTTCGAGGGGATCGCCGATGAATTCATCTCGGTCCTGAGCCCTGCGGATTTCCATGCGGTGGGGCAGTACTACGTCCACTTCGACCAGACCAGCGACGATGAGGTGCGCGCGCTATTGCAGCGCGCGCGGGGCGAGGCGGCATGAGCGTGGCCGCCCGCACACCCTTCCTCGCCGTCAAGGACAGGGCGATACGGCTCAGCGGCGGGATGGCGGATTACGACGCGCTGCTCGCCATGACGGAAGGCAGGCGCTTCGTACTGCTGGGTGAAGCCACCCACGGCACCGCGGACTTCTATCGTATGCGCGCCGAGATCACCCGGCGCCTCATCGCCGAGCAGGGCTTCGATTCTGTGGCGGTGGAAGGCGACTGGCCCGATGCCTGGCGAGTGAACCGCTTCGTGCAGGGTGGCGCGGATGCGGATGTCGCGACGGCCTTGGGCGACTTCGAGCGCTTCCCGCTCTGGATGTGGCGCAACCGCGAGGTGGCGGACTTCATCGGCTGGCTGCGCGACCACAACCTGGCACAGATGCGGCCCACGCGCGCCGGATTCTACGGGCTGGACATGTATAGCCTCTACCGTTCCGCGGACGCGGTCATCGCCTACCTGCAGCGGGTCGATCCGGAGCAGGCCCAGCGGGCGCGGGAGCGTTACGCGATCCTGGACCATGTGCGCGAGCCCCAGGCCTATGGCTTCGAAGCCGCCGCCGGTCTGCGCGAGAGCGGCCATGAGGCGGCCATCGAACAGCTCCAACAACTGCGTACCTTGACGGCGGAACATCTGCCCAAGGATGGCGTAGCGGTGCTCGATGAACAGTTCTATGCCGAGCGCAATGCGGCGCTGGTGGTGAACGCCGAGACCTATTACCGGGCCATGTTCGGGCGGCGCGTGAACACCTGGAACCTGCGCGACGCGCACATGGCCGACACGCTGTTCGCCCTGGCGGAGCATCGCCGGCGCCTGGGTGGCACCGGCCGCGTGGTGGTCTGGGCCCACAACTCCCATCTTGGCGATGCCCGCGCCACCGAAGTCCACGAGCGCGGCGAATGGAACCTCGGGCAACTGGTGCGCGAACGCGCAGGCCGGGAGCAAGCCTTGCTGGTGGGCTTCACCACCTATACCGGACATGTGGCGGCGGCGGCGGAGTGGGGTGGCGAGGTGGAGCACCGTTGGGTGCGGCCGGCCCTGACCGGCAGCTACGAACAGCTATTCCACAGCACCCACCTGGACCGCTTCTTCCTGCCCCTACAGGGTCATGAGGTGGAAAGGCTGCACGAGAGCATGCTGGAGCGCGCCATCGGCGTGCTGTACCTGCCTCACACCGAACGCGGCAGTCACTACTTCGACGCATCGCTGGCGAGCCAGTTCGATGCGGTGTTCCACCTGGATGAGACCGCCGCGGTGGAACCGCTGGACATGCCGGCCTACTGGCATCGGCCCGAAGCGGCAGAGGCCTGACGCCATGCAGCAGCGTGACACGGTGTCGACCCGCAAGACCGAGGTGGTGCTACCGGCCGCGGGTGTGTTCCTGGAAGGCACGCTCTCCGTGCCCGATGGCGCCTACGGCGTGGTGGCCTTCGCCCATGGCAGCGGCAGCAGCCGCTTCAGCCGCCGCAACCAGTGGGTCGCACAGCAGTTGAACGATGCCGGACTCGCCACGCTGCTCCTGGACCTGCTCACCTCCGATGAGAACGAGCGCGATGCCGTCACCGCGAAATACCGGTTCGATATCTCGCTCCTGGCCGGACGCATGAGCGAGGCGGTGGATTGGCTGGCGCGCGAGCCTTCCACCCATGCGCTGCCCGTGGCCTTGTTCGGCGCCAGCACCGGCGCCGCGGCCGCGCTCATCGCCGCGGCCGAACGCCCGGGCCGGGTGAAGGCGGTGGTCTCGCGCGGTGGACGACCGGATCTCGCGGATGGCGCCTTGCCCCATGTGCGGGCGCCGACCCTGCTCATCGTGGGCGGTCAGGACACGCAGGTCATCGCCATGAACCGGGATGCCGCCAGCCAGCTCACCTGCAGCCGCCAATTGACCATCGTGCCCGGCGCCACCCATCTCTTCGAGGAGGCGGGCGCGCTGGAGCGGGTCGCCGCGTTGGCCGAAGAATGGATCAGGCTGCACCTCGGCGAGAGACGGCATCTCACCGCAGACCAGCGCTGACCTATGCCCGGCTTCGCGCTGCTTCCCGCAAGCGGTTGTGGATGGTGGTGGCGGCCACCGCGGCCTGGCCGATGGCCACGCTGATCTGGTTCAATCCCTGCACCACGTCGCCCGCGGCGAAACAGTTTCGTACCGATGTCTCCTGATGGTCGTCGGTGACGATGCGCCGGTCCGGCCCAAGCTTGACGCCGAGAGATTCCGCCAGTGAGACGCGCGGCAGGTATCCCAGAGCGGAGTACACCACGTCGGCATACAGGACTCGCCCATCCATCAGTGTGACCAGCACATGCTTGCTTGTGGTGTCGGCCGCCAGCATCTTCAGCGGTATATCCACGATCTCC
The DNA here is from genome assembly GCA_035465695.1 of Gammaproteobacteria bacterium. GTDB lineage: Bacteria > Pseudomonadota > Gammaproteobacteria > Natronospirales > REEB76 > DASUBN01. Next base: position 20,590 of record DATIVR010000067.1, on the reverse strand, counting down.
ACGCCCCGGGCGACGAGCCGCCGGCAGATGGCGCCGCTCCGGTCGATGTCTTTGCCCTGGGTGAACACCGTGACCTTATCGCTGAAATCCCGCAAGAAGTCGGCTTCGCCGAAGCCGCTCTCGCCGGAACCCAGCACCAGGACGTCCCGGTCCCGGGCTTCGTAGGCATCACAGACGGGGCAGTAGCGCACCAAGCCGTCCCGCACCGCATCGGGCAGATCCGGCACGTCAGGACGCACGTCCAGCACGCCGGTGGCGAGCAAGAGGGTGCGGCTGCGGAGCGGACCGGCATCGGTGGTCAGGTTGAATACCCCGTCCACCACCTCGGCGCCCTTCACGTGCGCTCGCTCGATGGCGCCGCCGAACTCCCGCAGCTGGCAACGCATGTTCTCCAGCAATTCGGGTCCGCGGATGCCCTGCGGGAATCCCGCGTGATTGTGTGAGACCGGCACCCAGGCCGCACGGCTTTCGCCTGAGTCCACGAGCCGCACGTCGCGGCGGAAGCGCGCCAGGTAATAGCCCGCCGCGAGCCCCGCCGGGCCGCCGCCGACGATCAGGGCATCGAAGATCCTTCCGCTGAGCTGCATCTCCCGCAGGTTAAGCAACGGCGCTGCCGGCGGGTTAGCGTTCGCACCATAACCTGCGCCGACGCGCCGGAAAGCATGTCTTCCATTAGACTGATAGCGGAAGAACCTTGGAGGGGCGCGACGTGGATCCCGATACCAAGAACACGAGATTCCAGGGTGATATCCCCGGCCTCTACGACCGGCACCTGGGGCCGGTGATCTTCGAACCCTACGCGGAGGACATGGCGCGGCGCGCGGGTGACCTTGGCCCCCAGGCGGTGCTGGAGATCGCCTGCGGCACCGGCATCGTCACACGCCGGCTGCGCGACACACTTCCCAAGTCCACGCGCCTTGTCGCCACCGATCTCAACCAAGCCATGATCGATTGCGCCAGCACCCATCTCACGGGCATCACCGGCATCGACTGGCGCCAGGCCGATGCCTGTGCGCTGCCTTTCGATGCCGGAGCATTCGACCTCATGGTCTGCCAGTTCGGATACATGTTCGTGCCGGACAAGGCGCTGGCGTTCCGCGAGGCGCGCCGGGTGCTCACCGCGAAGGGCACGTTGCTCTTCAACGTCTGGGCCCACACTGCCGCCAACCCCTATTGGCGCAAAGCCATCGGCACGATCGAGGGCTTCTTCGATCGCGATCCGCCCAGCTTCTATCAGGTGCCCTATGGCTTCGACGACGAGGCGCTGATACGCGAGTTACTCTCCGGCGCGGGCTTCGGCCGTGTCGCGATGGATCGGGTGACCCTCGCGGCAGAGAGCGGCTCCGCGCGCTCCTTCGCCACCGGTATCGTGAAGGGCAACCCGGGGAGCCTGGCCATCGCCGAACGCGGACTGGATATCGACAAGGTAGTGGACGCTGTCACCGCGACGCTGGTGGAGGAGGGCGGCGACAGGCCCTTCAGGTCGACCATGCAGGCCCTGGTGGTGTCAGCGACGATCGGACCAACCTGACGAGGGGATCCACATGCGCGTATCTGTGCACATCATCATGCTCGCGTTCTGCCTGCTGGCCGCACCCATGGCCGGTGCCGCGCCTGCAAAACCGGCGACACCCATTGATGCGAAGAACTCCACCCGCGCCTTCCAGAAGACCACCATGGGCGGCATCCAACAGCTGCTGGCGAAGGACCCTAACGACAAGGCGCTGGTCACCGCCATCCGTGACTCTATGGAAGCGGAAGCGGCTCGCTTCGGCACCGGTGACTATGGGAAGGACACGCCGGGCGCGAGGTACCTGAGCATGATCAAGCCTGGCCAGCTCCGGATCACCTATCGCCAAGTGCCCGGAGGCGCCGCCGTGGACTACCAGGGGCGGGATGCCGCCACTATCGACGCCATCCATAAGTGGCTGGACGTGGAGATCGATGCCCAATATGCGGATACGGCTGACTGAGCCGCGCTCCCGCTACATCCGCTCTTTCCAGCCTGTCCGGATCAGCCACCAGTTCACCGGGAAAGTGGTGGCGAGTCCCAGCATCATGGCCACCTGCATCATGAACCAGTATTCGGGCCTGACGGGCGTGAGGCCCGGCAGCAACAGGTATGTCACCGCCATCCACGCGAACATGCCCACCTCGAAGGCCACCAGCGAAAGGGTATCGGCTTTGAGCGCGGCGACGATGCCGGGGCCCGGCGCCAGCTTGCGCATCGGCGCGATCGCGAAATACTGGAAGAATATCCCGAAGCTGTAAGCGAGCGTGAAGGCGAAGACATATTTGGTGAGCAATTCGGAACCCAGGATGCTGATGCCCAGCAGGAACACCAGCCATTCCCCCGCGAAGTCTCCCACCGCACAGCCTGCGCCACAGTGCATCGCGCCCTTGAGTACCGCTTCACTAAAAGGCGCTTGCCCACGCCTCCTACGCGTGCGTCGATAGAACCATAATCCCAGTGGCCCCAGGTACAGCATGGTGAGCGGCCACACCAGCATCATGATCCACATGCGCGGTCGATCCGCGACCACGTCCCATGCCGCCCAACTCGCGCTGATCAGGCACACGACGATCCATATCACCGAGATCCAATGCAGCAGTGTCATGGCGCGCGTAGGACCATCCTATGTAACCTCGACCTGCACATCCCTCGCACGCCGCCTCACTCGTCAGGTATGGGCCTGCACCGCGGGATGCTCCGCGGGTTAGTGTCGGTCCTTCGGACGCATCGAACTTTTATCCACTGGTGGAGGGTGGTATCCTGCGGCTTCAGTCCAACTTACCTCGCTCCGTGTGCTGGATTTCCCCGTGCAGATAGTTTTCTACGACCAACAAGGTAATGCGATCGCCTATAGCGAAGACGGTGAGCACGTCTTCCTGTTTGGTGGCGAGCCCATCGCTTATCTGGATGCCGACGCGGTGTACTCGTACCGCGGTGAGCTGTTGGGCTGGTTCGAGGAAGGCTGGTTGCGTGACAAGGACGGCCGCTGCGTCGCCTTCTCGGAACATGCGGTGGGTGGCCCGCCGCGTCCGCTCAAGAAATCCATGCCACACCAGTCGCCACGCTTGTCGAATCCCGTGAAGGAACACCAGGATCCCCGCGCCCTGCGGCCGATCCATTCCAACGCCTGGTCGGCGCAATCCGCGCGGGATTTCTTCTCCCGTTCGCCTCTGCGTTGGCCCGGCGGCCTCGGCGCCAAGACCAACTGACGGACCGGACTTCGCGTCCGGTTTGGCTTCTCTAAAGACTCGGATGGATGTGCAAGCAGCACGGAGGTGAGCTCCCCCGTGCTGCGGCGCTGTGGTCAACCCCGCGCGTGCTGCTGACGCGTGGAGCTGGTGCGCCCGCTGCGCGCCGAGCGCTGCCGGAACAAGGAACTCGGTTTCTGCGGCCTCACCAGCCTGGAAGACTTGGTGGCGAAGCCGTCCAGTAGCTCGAGCTTGCGGGCCTGCAACTTTTGCCCCAACTGGTCCAGGTCGAGAGCGGCAGACTGCAGTCTCGGGAACAACTGGGTCTCTTCTTCCCGGACGTGGTGCTGGACATACTCCGACATCACCTTCACCTTGGCCTCGAACTCCTCGCTCTCGGGAGCGCTCTCCACCTGGGCGATCAGATCCTTGAGGGTCGCGTGCTCGACCTTGGCTTCCAACACCAGTTCCCGGTCATCCTCATCGAGAGCTTTCTTGGCGGCGGGATAGAAGACGTCTTCCTCGATGCGCGTGTGGATGCTGAGCGCGAGGCAGATCTCCCCGATCAGGGCCTTCTTCTGCGCCGCGGTGCGGGCGCTCCCGAAATTATCGAAGAGTTCAGCGACTTCCTGGTGGTCCGTCTTCAGGAGTTCCAGGGCGTCCTTCGGGCGGTCCTGCTGCTCTTTGGCAGCCTCGAACATCTTCGCGGTGACTTTGGAGCGGAGGTTGCTGCTCTTGCTGTTACTGCTGTTGCTGCTGTTGCTGCTGGTCTTGCGGCGGCTGGCTTTCTTGGGCATGTCGATGTCCTCGGATGCTGTCGTTGGATGTCCGATGCCTTCGTGGCATCACTCATCGGAGTGTGAGTTGACACCGCGCGGCCGACCGTGAGGTAACACACAGAATGCGCGGGATACGACCAACCGTCCCTTCTGAAATATCTCCGCGGATGTCACCTGAGTGACGGATTGTGCCGGCGCGACGGGGTGCAGGCATTTGGCAATCTGTGAAGCAGGGCGCGTCAACGGACATCGCAAAAAGCCACTCTGGGACGACCCGATCCAGGGATCAGCCATGCCAGCGAGTTCGCAGACCAAGGCCAAGGCCCGCCGAACCGGCTTGCGCGTCGGCATCCTGGTCTCTGTGCTCGTGCTCATATTGGCCGTCTATGCCGTCGGCGGCCACCATTGGCTCTCGGTGGAATCCCTGCGCTCGCACCGGGACATGTTGTTGCGGTTCGTGGATGGCCACTACTGGGAGTCGCTGTCGCTCGTCGCTGCCGCCACCGTAGTCCTGGTGGCCGTCAGTATGCCGGCTTCGGCGCCGCTCATGCTCCTGTCCGGCATGGTCTTCGGGCGCTTGCCGGCGATCGTCCTCATGGCGCTGACCGCCTCGCTCGGCGCCACCGTCGCCATGCTGGTGGTCCGGTACCTGGCAGAGGACTTCGTGCGCGCCCGCCTGCGGGGACACCGGCACGCCGAACAGTTGATAAAGGGGTTCGAGAGGCACAGGAACAGCTATCTGTTGTTCCTGAGGGTGGCACCGGCATTCCCGTTCTGGATCACCAACATCCTGTTCGGGCTCACCGACATCGTGGCTTGGCGCTTCCTGCTGTTGACGGTGGTGGGGATACTTCCCGATTCGGTCATCTACTGCAACATCGGAGCGAATCTCGCGCACGTCAAATCGGCCCACGATCTGTTGTCGCCCGCCACCATACTGACCTTGCTGTTGCTGGCGATCTTGTGTCTCACGCCCGTGCTGCTCCGGCAGTTACAGCAGCGCGGCGTCATCCGGCAAGGATGGCCGTTCGGCAACCCGTGACCATCAGCCCGTGTCTTCGGGCCGTCTGCGGCCGCGCGATCTCCCACCCATGAGCGTCGGTCCGGGATTGCGGTCCTTCAGCAACGGCTTGCGCTTGCGACCGAACAGGGTGGCGGTGCGGTTCCGATCCGTCGTGGAGGCTGAGGCCGGGTCGATATTGCGCAGCAAGGCAGGCAAACGTGAGATGTCATCCTTCAGCAAATAGCCGTCCGCGCCGGCGTTGGCTGCCAGTTCCAGGAATTCCAGTCCCTTTTGCCCTGAGACGATCACCACCAGCGGTGGTCGCAGGTTCTTCTTGAGCGCAAGTGCCATGGCGGCGCCGGTCATGTCAGGCAGGTTGTAATCGGTGACCACCAGATGGCAATCGAGTTGTGCAGCGAGCTTGAGTCCTTCCCAGCCGGTGCTGGCGCGACCCACCACCTCTATGCCGGATTGCTGGCTCAGCAAGGCGGAGAGCTTGGCGAGATAAGGGAGGTCTTCACTGACCGCGAGTGCCCGCATGCGTTGATCCCGTTCCGCCGGCCCGCTTCGGGGCCGTTCACTGCCTCGGCATCAACCTTATCAAAGTCCCGGCTTCCTAATATATGACAGTACTTTCGGTTAAGACCGATATGTAAAAGGCCGGAGTTTGTCCCTCCCGCCTGCGGGAACACGATGCTGACGCGCTCAGCCGCGGGCACCGCTCTTGGCGCCGTCCATTCGTCGATCAGTTTCGCGGAAGACGGTCCTGATGAAAATGCGGGCCGCGGACGTGATGTCCGGCGACCCGCTCTGCACACTCAGAGCGCCTTACCGGCCGCCATGGCTGTGTTGGCCGCCGCGGCGCTGGGCGTCCTTGTCCACCGCCGCTCCACTGGCGTTCCTGCCGCTGTGGGCAGAACTCCGGGACGAGGCACTCTTGCTGCGTGACCCGCCGCGGCTCGAACCCGAGCTGGAACCGCCACGACCTGCGGCCTGCATCTCGGCGCCGCCGCTCTCCTGTTCGGTGATGCCATTCTGGCTGCCGTTATCTTCATCGATGTTCATCAGGATCTCCTTCATGATGGGCAACCTGGATGATCACGCTTCGGCGGGGGTTGCCTCTGACCCGCTTCGGCGCACTCGTGGCACGAGCGTGGCGCATTGTTCACACCGCGAATCGTCGCGGACTGCGAACCGGTGCGCGGTCTCGGGACGACATGTGCAGATGTGATACGGGCGTCAAGGCCGTGCGGTGATGCCAGCAAGAACCAGGCGGCGAAAAAGCGAAGGCCGGAGGACTTCCTGTCCGCCGGCTTCGTTGTGGTGGGACTAATCAGCCGTTACGACTTCAACGACCACCATGGCTGTGTTGGCCACCGCGGCGCTGGGCGGACTTGTCGACAGCGGCTCCACGGGGGGTATGGGAAGCCGGGTTCTTGCCCTGGCGGCCCGAAGCCTGCAGCGACCTTCCGCTATTGCCGGATTGATTGCCACTCTGGTTGTTGGCGCTCATAAGAGACTCCTCTGTGTCGGGCGGCTGGGAGATCGCCCGCGGGCGCCGCCCTTGGCCGCGGAAAAGACAAGGCCGGAGACTCCCGTCCCCGGCCTCGTTCAGCAGGTGAGCTCAACGGCCGCCGTGGCTGTGTTCACCACCGCGACGCTGGGCGTCCTTGTCCACCGCGGCGCCGCTGGCGTTCTTGCCGCTATGGGCTTCGCTGCGGTTGCGATGCGCTTCATCCTCAGACTCGCCGCTGGCGCTGCGGCTCTGGCCGCCGCCGCGGCTGCTGCCGGCGCTTTGGCTGCCGCCGTGGCTGTGTTCGCCACCGCGACGCTGAGCGTCCTTGTCCACCGCAGCGCCGCTGGCGTTGGAGCCGCTATGGGCGCTGCTGCGGTTACTGCCCGACTCGTCGTCCTCCTCGGAAGAGGAGCCTGAAGCGCTGCGGCTCGAACCGCTCCCGCCGTGACTATGTTCTCCGCCACGACGCTGGGCATCTTTGTCCTGCGTCGCGCCGGCGGCCTGCATACCCGAACTGCCGGCGTCCTGCTGGCTGCCGGGGTCTTGCTGCACGTCCTGATTCAATTCGTTCTCGCTCATGAGACTCTCCGTTATCCGTCGCGAGCAGCGATGTTTCCGGTCATCGACGCGACGGCTGCCCGCATCGCGGCGATGACGCTCCCACCACGACCTGAAGTCATGTCCGGGTTGTGTGAGCGCGTGAGGGCATTGTTGCGATGCGGCTGAGCGCCCACCGTGACCATGTGCACAGACTCGCCCCGACGCTCTCAGAAGTGATACGAGTGCAAAGACACTCAGGTAGTCGCGCCGGGAACACATGTGACTAACGACGACGAAAAGAGACATGCGCATTTTTGCGCGGCATCTCACAGTCCGCAGATGCATAGCGCATTAATTTCGCAGTCCGCGCTACGGCTTCGGCCGCCACGCTCCCACCCACGAAGAGGATAAGCCAATGCCAGAACTATCCGCTGACAGCAGCAACATACGATCCCAGGTCGCGAGCAAGATGTTGGAGAAGGCGCGGCAGGCAAAGCCCTCGGATGCCGTGGATCTGTTGAAGACAGAGCACGATGAAGCCGAGGACCTCTACGACAAGTTCTTCGACGCCGAGTCATCCACTGAAAAGCAGATGCTCGTGGCGGAACTTTGCCTCGCGCTGAGCGTGCATATGCGTATCGAAGAGGACATCTTCTATCCTGCGGTGAATGCGGCTCTCACCGGCCAGGAAGACGAGGACGACCGCAAGGAAGACAGCCTGGTGATCCCGGAGGCGCGCGTCGAACATGCGAGCCTGAAGAGGTTGATCACCGAGGTGGAGGCCGCTCCCGACGACGTCGAGTGCGAAGCACGGGTGCAGGTGATGTGCGAATACACCAAGCATCACATCAAGGAGGAAGAACACAAGATGTTCTCCAAGGCCAAGAAGTGCGATGTGGACGTGGAAGCGCTCGGCCAGCAGCTCTCGCGCCGCAAGCTTGAGCTCCTGGAGGAGATGGCTCATGGTGCCGGCCAGGAACAGGCCGCCATGCCGAGCTCCCTGTTCCGGGATCAGAGCATCCGGCCAGATTCCGGCGCGCGCTTGTAGTCTGCGCGGGCCGGGAAGGCCCGCAATGCCGGCAGGCGATGCTGTCCGCCTGCCGGCCTGTCCAGGGCCGCGTGGGGGCATGCGCATGTTGTATCCCGCATGGCTCCTGCGGCCCGGGGCTGGTGCATGAGATGGTTATGGGTGGGGCTCCTGTCCACCCATGAGGGCAGACCCGGGCATGAGCTTATGTCTGGATCTCTCAGGGCTGCCGCCACGGACCCTGTACCGTGGCGGCGGTTGCCCTCTTTAAAGGGCACTCTTAACGACGCTTCCGGCGTCCTCCGCGCTTCTTCCTGCGGCCACCCCGTTTCTCGCCTTTCTTGGGCGGCACTTTCTTGCCTTTCCTTCGCGCCTTGGACAGGCCGATCGCGATGGCCTGCTTGCGCGACTTGACCTTGCCGTGCCGCCCTTTGCCGCTCTTGGCCTTGCCGCGCTTGGCGCGATGGATCTCACGCCCCACTTCGTTGCTGGCGCTCTTCGAGTATTTACGTTTCCTCTTCTTTCGTGCCATTAGGTTCTCCTTTGGCCCGTCATAACACGTCGGCTCGCCATCTGACGAGCCGACGCTACATGGACATCTTCCGGCTAGGGGATATCCCCCGGTTACGGGCGATCGCCGTACTTCGACTGGACCTTCTGCACGTCATCCAGCACCTTCTTGGCGTCGGCGTGCGCGTCCTTCACCGTGGTCTTGGCCAGCCCGTTCTTGGCATCGCTCAGGGCCTGGGCGAGCTCGCGATGGGCATCGCTGTCTGCCGGGACGTCGTTCAAAGCGCCCTTGCCCATGTGCGCGCAGGGGTTCTCGGTGTGGGCATCGAAGTCCGGTCCGTGGGTGCCTTCCAGGCAGTTGATCACATGGTGCAGGTGGTCATGCAACTCGGGGACCTCACCCGCTTGATAGGCATGCTCCGCGTGCATCGCCGCTTGATCGACTTCCGACTGGGTGTATCCGTTGTAGACGCCTGCCGCTTCGTTGGCGTTGGAAGGGGCGGCATTCACGTTGGTCAACGGCGGCGGCGGATTGCTGCCTATGGCGAAAGCCGCGGTGCCGGCGGATGCGGCCGCCAGACCGAGGATGAGTATGGGCAGTCTGCACATGGTGGATGCTCCTGTAATTGATCTCTCGTTAGGGACGGTGTGGGCGAAACAGCGCGTTGTCGGCTTCGTCCTCGAACGATTCACCGCTGGAGGCGCGGCCACGCTCGCTCTCGTCATCGCCCGATGGCCCGCCTTCCTGATGCGCATGACCCGGTTCATTGCGGTCGCCGCTGCCGTGACCCGTGGGCGGCCGTCGCTGCGGGTCGCCTTCCTCACGGTCCGATGACGGCTCGCCGGCGATACGTTCGGCATCCTCGTCGTTCTCCGATCTCTCGCCGCGCTCAAGATAGATATCCGCCACCTCCATGTAGCCGCCTACGTGGGCCACGTGCTGGAGGGCCTCGCGGCCGCCCGTGATCGCTTCCACGCTCTCGTTACCGGCGGGACTACAGACGACGTTCTGGTAGCTATCGATGATCTGGTCTTCGTCGAACATGGCTGCATCCTCTCCGTGGCTGTCGCTTGCGTCAGTCATGCTAGTCACCTATGTCGTCCAACCACATCGGGCGAATGCCCGGCATTGGAAGGTGATAGTCCGCAGGACCGTGTCGGCCACATCACGGTCTTGATCGGGCCTTTGACCAGCATCGGATCTGTCTTAGGCTTGGGTGATGGTCAGTCACGTCGCCGTCCTGGATTTCTGGTTCGGGCCTGGGTCCGGTCCGGATCTTTGGTTCGGGGCCGCGGCCACTACCGACCGGGAGGTGCGGCATCGGTTCGGCGGCAAGCTTGCCGACGCCGTGGCAGGAAGACTGGATGGGTGGGCAGAGACTCCTGAAGGTGCCGTGGCCTTGGTGGTGCTGCTGGATCAGTTCTCCCTGCAATTGCATCGCAAGCAACGGCGGGGATATGAGCAGGCCTCCCTGGCGTTACCCGTATCGCAACGGGCCATCGCCCGCGGGTTCGACCGCAAGCTCGGCTGCGAACAGCGCGGGTTCCTTTACATGCCCTTCATGCACGCCGAGGACCTGGCCTTGCAGGAACGCAGCGTCGAGCTCTTCACGCGGCTGGCGGAGGAGTGCGCCGGACGGTCCATCGAGGGATTCCTGAAGTCCGCGATAGAACACCGGGACATCGTCAGGACCTATGGCCGCTTCCCGGGGCGGAATGCCTGCTACGGCCGGCGCAGCACTGCCGCGGAAAATGACTACCTCGCCCAGGGAGGCCACTTCTAAGGCCGGCCCCGCAGCGGCTCATACACCGGTGTTTCCGGGCTTATGTTTAAGGGAATTACCGGAATGACATAAGCCTTGGCGGCGACTAGTTTTTGCATAAGCAAACGGAGTCCCACCATGAACTACAAGGACCGTACTCTCCAGCGCGCCTGGACCCTGAGTGGCCGCTACTTCGGCTATTGGGACGGTGACGACCTCTGGTCCTGCCAGGGCCGGCATGTCGGCCGCTTGCGTGGCGCGGAGATCTTCGCGCCGGACGGCCGTTACATTGGCGAGATGATGGGCAACGGCCGTCTCGCGGTCCGCTCGCGCAAGCTCGGCACCTACGGTACCGCCTATATCGCCTGGCCGCCGCGCGATTCCGACACGCTGCTGCCCAGCCTCGATCCGGGCACCCATCGCATAGGCTATGAAGACTTCCCGTCGCCGAGCGACTTCCTTCCGGCCACTGCCATCATGGCATCGGTGCTGCCCGCGTCCATCCTCTGCTGAGACCAGCCGAGACGACAGAAGACCTGCATCGCGTTAAGTGCGCGCGACATCTCGGGCGCGACCAGCTTATATTCAGTCCATGACCACCGTGTTCGAACCACATTGGGTCCTGTTGCACGAGAGCATGGTGCGGGACCTCAAGCCCGGCGATGTGCTGCGCCGGCGCAAGACCGGTGTCTGGCACCTGGGCATCTTCCTCGATCCCGACCAGATACTGCATAACAGCCCGGGAACAGGGGCCGGCGAGCGCGTCACGTCCTTCAACGAGTTCGCCTGCGGCCGGGAGGTTCATGTGGCGCATTCCAATCCCGAGACCCGCGCTGCGGTCATCCAGCGCGCCTCCGGCATCCTCGCGCGTCCCCAGACCTATTCATACGTCTGGCGCAACTGCGAGCACACCGTGTATGAGATCGTGGAAGGCATGCCGCGCAGTCCCACAGTGAAGCTCATGGACCGGATGTTGAGCGCTGCCGTGGTGTTGTCCCTCGCCGGTCTCGCATTCAGCTTCCGCAAGGAGATCAGGGTCAGCGCCGGGAAGCTCGTGCGCCGCTTCTGATCCCTTGAGCTCCCGGGCCGCGGCTGCGGTGGCCCCAGCCCCGGTAGAGAGGTCTATATAGGTGCAGTCGCTGCCCCGGTAGGCAAGCGGCCACCCGCCGAAACGGCCGGTCGTCTGTGGCAGAATTAGAGTTCCTATGGACGCTGACGCTTAAGGCTATGGCGCAACGGGCTCACGGTGGCCACCTGCAGTCTCATTCGGGTCGCAGCCGGTGGCTACGGCGGGCGCTCTGGGCTGCGTTCGCGTTGGCCATCGTCACCTGTTACTCCGCCCAGGTCGCGCATTTCTACAAGGGTGGATATGGTGCGAGGCAGTGTGAGCGCTGCCAGGGCGACCTGCATGTGGCTTCGGAGCCTTCGGCGCTGCTGTACGCTGCCTCGATCCTCGCTCTCCCGCAGCCTCTTCAATCTCTTCCCTATCGTCCTGTCTGCGGTCTGCCGGACCCCTACGGCATCAGGCCGCGCGGCCGCGCACCCCCATCGTTCATCTCCTGATCCACGTTGGCGTCGGCGTTGCCGGCGTCTTGTCCCACCAGGGACACCGATGTGTACCGTCGCGTGCCAAGACAGTGGCGCGGCGAGGAGAGAACATATGAACCTCACGAATCGAACAATCAGTCGCGTCGAAGACCGGGAGCACCGTCATGGCTGACCGAGTCACTCACCTCAGGGCTCTCCCGACGCGCCCAGCCAACTTCGCTGCCGAATCGACGGTCCAGGAAAAGTGCCAGCGGTTGGCCGAGTGGCTGGATGCGTGGCGGGCCTTCTTCGCGGTCAATGACGCCGTCCTGACGGAGGCGAAGGTCACCGCCGGCGAATTCGCGGCCATGCTGGAGATCGACCGCAGCGATGAACCCCAAGGCCCTACCATCGGGATGCTGGCGGTGCGACTGCGTGTGCGCCATAACACGTCGGTCGGACTGGTCACCCGCATGTCGAAGAAGGGCTACGTGCGGCGAGTCCGGGATACCCGGGATCGCCGGCAGGCACATGTGCAACTGACCGAGAACGGGCGTCATGCGCTCACTGCGATGGTACTCGCTCATTGCCGTGAGCTTCAGGAGACGCGTCTGCAACTGGCACCCGTCATCACAATCTGAAGAGCGACGATGACATCGGAGGTAAGGGCCGGGACGCGCGCAGGCGCGTCCCGGCCGCCGCCGCCATGACTTGCGGCTAGGCTACCAAGTCAGGTCTATCCCGAGGTAGCCGAGGGCTTGGCTCGCGCCGGCGAAGCTATGACCGAAGGAGAAGATGATCGCGGCGTGTTCGGCCAGCTGGTATGCACCGCCCAGGTTCAGCGCAGTCCAGCCGGCCGCATCTGTGCCTGATGCTCCCTGCGAGTACACTTCGGCCCCCAGGTTCCAGCGGCCGGTGAGCTGCTTCTGGAACTGCCATCCACCATAGAAGTAGTCGCGCTGTCCGGCCGCCCGGTTCAGCGTCCACCCCGCGCCCCAGTAGCTGCTCCATCCGCCACTCCAGTTCTTCTCGAACCAGATGGGGAATTGGTACCAGGCCTGGCCGTTACCGAGTCCGCGCTCCGAGTTCCCTGTCGGCAGCTCGATGGCGGGATAGATGGCGATCTCCGGCGAGTCGTCGCTTTCATGATGGAAGCGCCACTTCAGCGCCACGCGGGTGTCGCCCAATCCTGCCTGGGATGGGGCGTCGGCCGGCAATGTGCGCACGAATCCCGGGCCGATATTGAGGTGCATGTCCGGCGCGATGCCGTAGTTGAAGTCCGCCACCGGGCCGGCAATCTCCTCGCCATCACTGGCACGGTCCAGGCTGAAAGCCGGGATGATCTCGAAGGTGCGGTAGTCGACCGGATCCGGGTCGTCAGTGAGGTAGGGCGGACCGGCCCATGCAGCCAACGGCATCAGACACAGAAGCCATATGAGGAACCGCATGCGCCGCGTCATCCTTGCCACCGCTGCTCAGTGAGTGTCCGGATCACCGGGGGTAAGGTCGTCGATGAACTTCGATATGTCCTGCGGCAGACCTTCAGTCTGGTGCCAACCGTCGGGCTGGTGATACAGGATCAGCGGTGTGCCATGGCCGCCCAAGTCGTCCATCTGGGAAGAATGCAGCAGCAAGGCTGCGCGCAGGTCATAGGGCACCGGTTCCAGGGGCGGGATCCCGCCTTCTTCCTTGGCCTTGTCGAACTTCGTCTCGTCCTCCGTGAGGGCTGCCACCTTGTCCTTTGCCGCGAGGATCGCCGCGGCCCTTCCAGCGCTGGTCTGCTTGAGAAAAGCCAGCATCGCCCAGCGCACATGCACCTTGCCGCTCCGGACATAGGGTCGAAGTTCCGTCCAGAAGCGGTTGCAGAACACGCAGTTGGCGTCCGCGTACACATATATGAGCGGTGCCTTGGCTTGGCCCTCATCCACCAAGCTGCCGTCTTTCTCCAGCAGCGCCACCACGTCGGCCGGGGCGGTGTGCGGGAAATAGCGTTGCTGGTATTGCCGGGTGAGGTTGTTGCCGCTCTTGTCCACCAGTTCCCCGTTCATGGCGTAGTCACCGCTAGGGGTCGTGAACACCACCATCGGGCGGCCGGAGACGCGGACTATCCAACCGGTCAGGCCATCCGGGCCGGGGAAGCTGTGATCCACGACGATGCCCCTGTTCTGCAGGTTCTTCAGCACCGGCGGGATAGCGGGATCGGCCGCCATCGCGAGGCTGGACAGCAGGACCGCAAGGATGAACAGGATCAATCGCATGAGGAGATACCGGAAGGGGCGGCAGATACGATTCTGGATAGGCTGCGACCCATATGCAAACCGTAACCTTTGACAGCCTGCCCGGGCATAGGAAGACTGGCGCGCCATGGAACACGTGAAACTCAGTCCGGCCCAGGCCCGTTCTCCGGCCTGCAGTCATATCGGCCAGGCGAAGGAGGAGGTCACCTATGCTCGCCGGGAATGTCCGGAGTGCATCGCCTTGGGCGATAGCTGGGTGCACCTGCGGATCTGCCTGGTGTGCGGGCACGTAGGATGCTGCGACAGCTCCAAGAACAAGCATGCCACCGCCCACCACAGGAAGACCGGGCATCCGCTGATCAAATCCATCGAGCCCGGCGAAGATTGGGCCTGGTGCTACGTGGACGAGGTCTACCTGGAATAGCCGTTCACGTGCCGGCGCTTCCCAATGCCGCCAACCTGACCATCCATCTCCGATAGCTTGGTGCCGGCATGTTCTCGACCATGCCGATGAGCGTCTCTTTCACCGGTGTCACGCCGCAGAACTTCAGGATGTTACGTTCGAGGCTCTTCAGGCTGTGAGCCCGGAAATACCAGCGATAGAGCGCCGCCGGCATGCCCATGGTCACCACCAACCGCGCCGACTTCCCGCGCAGTAATTTGCGGCTCATGCCTCCCATCTCAGGGGTCGCGATGGCGAAGCCCGGACGCATCACCTGCTCAAGGAACGCCTTCAGCAGGGCGGGCATGGATCCCAGCCATAAGGGGTAGAGGATCACCAGATGATCGGCCCAGGCGATGGAGTCCTGGGCCTGCTCCAACGCCGGTGGGATCTTCCCTGAGTCCCATTGTTGCTTGCTGCGGATCAAGGGGAAGTCCAGGTCGGCGAGCCTGATGAGGTGGACCTCGTGGCCTGCTTCCCGGGCGCCGTCGGCATAGGCGTTGGCGAGGTCATGCCCCAGACGACCTGCATCCTGGTCCGGATGAGAGTCTATGATCGCGATGTGCTTGGACACGACAAGCTCCCCATGAAGATCACGTTGATTTTCAGTGTCGCGTCCTTCCCGCGGCGGCGCCCTGACCTAGGTCAAGCCGCCGACCCCGCCAATCCGCACCGCGCCGTCATCGAACGGTAAAGCCCCCGTCACGGCCTATTTATATGGCGCTGCGATGCTGCTGCCGTGGGGGACGGTCAGGGAGAAGACACCCCCCATGGCCGCCAATGCCGGATCACTGCATGACGTCCTCCCGGGCCTGGCATGGCCGGCGCGGCTCGGCCCATGTCCGAGCTGCATGTGCGCCTGCTCGTGAATGATGAGAGTAGGGTGGTTATGGAACAGAGTGACCTGAGTACACACATCTCCCACGCGTTCAACGAGGATCTCTCCCGCATCCGCGGCCTGGCCCTGGAGATGGGCCATAGGGTGGAAGATCAGGTGGCCGCCGCCTTGAAGGCGCTGACGGCAGGCGATACCCGTCTGGCCCGTAAGGTGGAACTGGAAGATCACCGCGTGGACCACTTGGAACTGGCCATCGACGACGAGTGCAGCCGGATGATCGTACGGCGGCAGCCCACGGCGATGGATCTGCGGTATGTGCTGGCGGTCATCAAGATTACCTCCGACCTGGAACGCATCGGCGATGAGGCGGAGAAGGTGGCTCGCATGGCGGTCCATCTGGCGGGCATGGATCGCCCCCGCGACAACTATGCAGAACTCGGCAAGCTCGGCGGCGACGTGGCGGACATGGTGCGCGACTCGGTGGCAGCCTTCGAGACCTACAACGTGCGCCTTGCACGCGACGTGCTGCGCCGTGACGAGGCCGTGGACCGGCGCTACGAGGCGGTCAATGCCCGCTGCATGGAGGCCATGAGCATCGATCCCCGCGACATCCGCCGCCAGTTGTATGTGTTGTGGCTGACGCGGGCGCTGGAGCGTATCGGCGACCACGCCAAGAACGTGAGTGAGCAGGTCTTCTACTTCGTGGAGGGCATGGACGTCAGGCACGGCACACCGGTGCCGGCTCCGGCCTGACCCTCAATGTGCAGGGTTTCCCGGTCTCCCCAGGGATGGCGTACAGTCAGGGGATGAAGAAGAAGCATGCGCCCAAGATCCTGGCGGCGGTAGATCTGGGATCCAACAGCTTCCACCTATTGATCGCCCAGGTCACCGGCCGGCGCATCGAAGTGCTGGACAACATGCGTGAGATGCTCCGGTTCGGCTCGGGATTGGATGCGCGCGGCCACATCACGCGCAAGGCGGAGGCCCGGGCGCTGGTTTGTCTGAAACGCTTCGGCGACCGGCTTTCCGGATACAACCCCGAGTTCGTGCGGGCGGTGGGTACCAATACCCTGCGCCGCGCCCGCAGCAGCCAGGATTTCGTCGCCGAAGGCGCGCGCATGCTCGGCTATCCCATCGAGGTCATCAGCGGCATCGAAGAGGCGCGCCTGATCTACAGGGGGGTGGGCGCCTACATGCCTCCCAGCCGCGAGCGGCGCCTGGTGGTCGATATCGGCGGCGGCAGTACTGAGCTCATCGTCGGCCACGGCAACGAACCGAAGCTCATGGAAAGTCTCGCCATCGGCTCCGTCACCATCACGGATCAGTATTTCCTGCGTGGCGGGGTGACCCGCAAAGCCTATTCCGATGCGCTGTTGGCCGCACGCCGGCGCCTGGAGCCGGTGGAAGCGGCGCTGCGTCGCGCCGGCTGGCGCCGGGCCCTGGGTTCCTCCGGCACGATCCGTGCCGTCGGCAATGTGCTGGAGGAGTTGGGTTGGACCCGTGGCGAGATCAAGCGCGATGAACTGACGCGGCTCGCCGAACTCCTGGTGCAGAAGCGCCACCATCGCCACTATGAGTTGCCGGGCCTCAAGGCCGAGCGGGCGCCGGTGTTCGCCGGCGGCGTGGCGGTGCTGCAGGCGGTGTTCGAGGCCCTGGAGATCGATCACATGGAAGTTGCCCCCGGCGCCCTGCGCGAAGGCGTGCTGCTGGACCTGGTGGGCCGTCTCAAGGACAAGGACGTGCGCGCCCTGACGGTGGACAGCCTGGCAACCCGTTACGGCGTGGATCGGGAGCAGGCAGAACGCGTCTCCGATACCTCCCTGAAACTCCTGAAGGGCGCCAAGCAATGGGAACTCGATGATTACGGCAAGCGGACCCTGCGATGGGCCTCGCTGCTGCACGAATGCGGCCGCGCCGTGGCCCGCAGCGGATACCACAAGCACGGCGCCTACGTGCTGGGCAACGCCGACATGGCGGGTTTCGCCCGCAACGAGCAGCACCTCCTGGCGGTGATGGTGCGCAGCCACCGTGGCCGCGTGGACCGGGAGTTGTTCAAGGGCTTCGCCTGGGAGGAACAGCCGAAGGCCCGTCAGTTGACGGCACTCCTCAGGCTCTCATATGCCTTGAACCGCAGTCACGAAGCGGAGGTGCCGCGATTCAGCTTCAAGGCCCGCGGCAATGAACTCAAGCTCAAGTTCCAGAAAGGCTGGCTGAGGCATCACCCGCTGCTGGAAGCGGACCTGGAGGAAGAAGCCAAGAACCTGCGGGATCTGGGTTTCGCCCTGCAACTGAGTTGATGCCCCGGTGCGGCGACGGCCGGGATTGCGTCACGTCGCGTATTGCGCCAGCAACTCCTGCTGCGCGCTGTGCGGTTTCTTTCCCTTGGCCGACAATCGGCGATAACGGCCGTCTGCGGAGAGTTGCCAGGCACCGGTGTTGTCCTTGAGATAGCGCTTCAGGTCCACCAGCAGCCGGTCGCGCAGTTTCTTCTGCATGATCGGGAAGCACACCTCGACCCGGCGGAAGAAGTTGCGTTCCATCCAGTCGGCGCTGGCGCAATAGACCTCACGCTTGCCGTTGTTGTGGAAACAGTAGACACGGGTGTGCTCCAGGAAGCGGCCGAGGATGGAGCGCACCCGGATGTTGTCGGATACGCCCGGGATGCCGGGCCTGAGGCAGCAGACGCCGCGGACGATCAGGTCGATCTTCACCCCCGCCATTCCCGCCCGGTACAGGGCCTGGATCACGCCGGGTTCCGTGAGGGCATTCAGCTTGGCGATGATGCGCGCGGGCTTGCCGGCCTGGGCATGCTTGCGCTCCCGGTCGATCATCTCCACCACATCGGTGTGCAGCGTGAACGGTGATTGCTTGAGCTTGTCGAGCTTGTGCAGCTTGCCGAGGCTCGTGAGCTACAGGAAGATCCGGTTCACATCCTCGCCCATTTCGTCGTCGGCGCTGAACAGGCTGTAGTCGGTGTAGATGCGCGAGGTACGGGGATGGTAGTTGCCGGTGCCCAGATGCACGTAGCGACGCAGCTCCTTGCCCTCGCGGCGCACCACCAGGATCATCTTGGCGTGGGTCTTGTACCCGACGATGCCGTACACCACGTGGGCACCGGCCTCCTGCAGGCGGTTGGCCAGCGCGATGTTGTCGGCCTCGTCGAAGCGCGCCCGCAACTCGATCACCACCGTCACCTCTTTGCCGGCATGGGCCGCGGCCAGCAGGGCATCGACGATGGGTGAATCCGGGCCGGTGCGGTACAAGGTCTGCTTGATGGCCAGCACCTTGGGGTCGCTTGCGGCGTTACGCAGCATGTCCAGCACCGGCATGAAGGATTCGTAAGGATGGCTGAGCAGGACGTCCTTCTCCTTCAGCACATCCCAGAGGTCCCGGCTGCCGGACAGGACCTTGGGCACGCCCGGTGTGAAAGGCGGGTACTTGAGCTCCGGCCTGTCCACCATGTCATACACCATGTCCAGGCGGCTCAAGTTCACCGGCCCATCCACCGTGAAGAGGTCCTCCGGCCCCAACTCGAACTCCGAGAGCAGGAAGGCCGCGGTCTCCTCGGGACACTCCGCCGAGACTTCGAGACGCACCGCGTCACCATAGCGGCGCGAAGCCAGCTCACCCTGCACGGCCCGCAGCATGTCATCGATGTCTTCCTCGTCCACATACAGGTCGCTGTTGCGGGTGACGCGAAACTGGTAACAGCCCGCCACCTTCATGCCGGGGAACAGTTCCTCGACGTGGGCATGGATCACGGACGAGAGCAGCGTGAACTGGTGGCCATTCTTGGAATCGGCGGGGATCTGGATCACCCGCGGCAAGGAGCGGGGTGCCTGCACCACCGCGAGGCCGCTGTTGCGGCCGAAGGCGTCCTTGCCCTCCAGGGAGACGATGAAGTTGAGACTCTTGTTCAGGATGCGCGGGAAGGGATGCGAGGGGTCCAAGCCCATGGGCGAGAGCACCGGCAACACCTCGTGCTCGAAGTACTTGCGGACCCACTCCTCCTGGGCCTCGTTCCATTCCCCCCGTTTAAGCACCCGGATGTTGGACTGCTCCAAGGCCGGGATCATCAGGCCGTTGAGGGTGCGGTACTGGTCCTTCACCAGCTCGCGGGCTTCTTCGGCGATGGCGCGCAGCGCCTCCGACTCCGGCAGGTCATCCGGCCCCACCGGGGCCGATTTCAGTTCCAAGCGCTGTTGCAGGCCCGCCAGGCGGATCTCGTAGAACTCGTCGAGGTTGGTGCAAGAGATGCAAAGGAAGCGCAGCCGCTCCAGCAGCGGAAGTGCGGGATCCTGGGCCAGGTCGAGGACACGTCGGTTGAAGGCGAGCTGGGAAAGCTCACGGTTTATGTATAACCCGGGCTGGTTCAGGTCCACGCTGTCCACATCCCTTTATATACGCATTCCCCTTGACAGCCATGTTACAGCGCTCACAAGCGATGCGGCCGGGCAACAGCCGCACTCACCCCCGCGCGGGGCCTGGGCGCGCCGCTCGATGGCATGTGGCATTTCGCTGTCATATCGCATTAGCTAATCTGTCACAGACCCGTAACACGCCATCCGTAACCTTGCCGCCAATCCGGCCGAAGGGGTCGGCTTAACCAAGTTCCTGAAACCGGCTTCATTACTCTCTCAAGGAGATCCTTGTCATGCGTAAGAACCTTCTGATTGCCCTGGCTGTGGGAGCGGCCCTGGCGGCTCCGGCGGCCCGCGCCGATGCCGGCGATACCACCCTCGGTGGCGTGATTTACACCGACTTGACCAGCGTCAGCACCACCCAGGAGCAGGCGGGCGCGGCCAATGTTGACAAGGACCCGAACGGCCTCGGGCTCGACGTGAAGCGGGCGTATTTCATCGTCAACCATACCTTCGACGATATCTGGTCGGCGAACCTGACCACCGACTTCAATTTCGCGAGCTACAAGAACAGCTGCACCGTGACTGGCGGTACCGTGGGTGAAACCTGCGCGGTCACCACGACTACTCCTGAGACCCAGGTGTTCGTCAAGAAGGCGTACATACAGGGTAAGTTCGACCAGATGGCGGTGCTCAAGGTTGGTTCCTCCGACATGCCCTGGATCCCGTTCGCGGAAGGCGTGTACGGCTACCGCTTCGTGGAGAACACCCTGATCGATCGCCTGGGCTTCGGCAACTCGGCTGACTGGGGCGTGAACCTGAGTGGTGACAACGGCACCGTGAACT
>DATIVR010000066.1:0-13287 GCA_035465695.1 Gammaproteobacteria bacterium | reverse complement strand
GGCGTCGAAGCCCTTGGTGCCCTTCTCCACCAGGAAGCCGCGGACACCCTGCTCGGTCTGGGCCCACACGACCGCTACATCGGCGATGGTGCCGTTGGTGATCCACATCTTGGCGCCGTTCAGCACCCAGTCGCCGCTGGCGTTCTTCTTGGCGGTGGTCTTCATGTTGGAGGGGTCCGACCCGCCGTGGGGCTCGGTGAGACCGAAGCAGCCGATCTTCTCGCCGCGCGCCATGGCCGGCAGCCACTTCTGCTTCTGCTCTTCGGAGCCGTAGCTATATATCGGATACATCACCAGGGAAGACTGCACGGAGACGAAGCTGCGCAGGCCCGAGTCGCCGCGCTCCAGCTCCTGGCAGATGAGCCCATAGGACACGCCGTTGAGGCCGGCGCAGTCGTAACCCTGGATGGAACTGCCGAGCAATCCTAAGGATGCGATCTCCGGAATCAACTCCTTGGGGAAGCGACCCTTCTCGAAGCACTCGCCGATGATGGGCAGCACCTTGTCGTCCACGAAACGGGCGGTGGTGTCTTGTACCAGCTGCTCCTCTTCCGAGAGCAGGCCACGGACGTCGTACAAATCCATCGGATTCAGCGATTTCACAAACACTCCCAAGAACGCGTTGCGCGCGTAAGTCTTTGTCGTAAGAGGGAATCCGACGGCCATCGGGCTGCCGCAGGGGGCGCATATGATACCGTAACAGCCCCGGCACCGCCGCCCAGTCGCATGTAACCCCAGGAAAACCATGAGAATCCCCGAGATATTGCTCATCGAGTCGCAGCACAAGCCGGGCAGCCTGGCCAAAGTGCTGGCGGTCATTGGTGAGGCGAATCTCGTGGTGGAGCATCTACACGCGGTGCGGCGCCACCAGGACAAGACGGTCTGGGAAGTCACCATTGAGATGGACGAGGATGCGGACCGCAGCCTCTACGACAAGATCAACGCGCTGCCCAATGCCAAGATCATCGGCAAGTCCGACCGGGTGTTCGACCGTCATAAAGGCGGCAAGATCGAGATGGTCGCCAAGGTGCCGTTGGATGCCATCCAGCAGCTGCGCGACCTTTATACCCCCGGGGTGGCGCGGGTCAGCCTCGCCATCCAGGCGGATCCGGCCAAAGCCTGGGAGTACACCAACCTCGGCAACACCGTGGGCATCGTGACCAATGGCACCGCGGTGTTGGGGCTGGGACACATCGGCAGCCTAGCCGGCCTTCCGGTGATGGAAGGCAAGGCCATGATCTACGCCAAGTTCACCCGCATCTCCGGCATCCCGATCCTGCTCACGGACACGGACGCGAAACGGATCATCGATACAGTGATGGCCATCGAGTCCTCGTTCGGCGCCATCCACCTCGAGGACATCGCCGCCCCGGAGTGCTTCGAGGTCGAGGAACAGCTGATCAAACGCCTGAAGAAACCGGTGCTACACGATGATCAGCATGGCACCGCGGTGGTGACATTGGCGGGACTCATCTCGGCGACGCGACGTGTGAAACGCGACCTTAAGTCCGCCGTGGTGGGCCAGATCGGCCTCGGCGCGGCCGGCATCGGCATCGTCCGCCTGCTGCATCAGTACGGTGTGAAAGCGGTGCTCGGCGCCGACCGACGCGAGGAGGCACTTTCGCGGGTGGAGCGCATGGGCGGCAAGCGCGCCACGCTGGAACAGGTGATGCAGCAATCGGACATCGTGATCGCCACCACCGGCGTGAAGGGACTGATCCTCCCCGGGATGGTGCGCAAAGGCCAGATCATCTTCGCGCTCTCCAACCCCGAGCCTGAGATCAGCGCGCGCCGTGCCCTGGAGGCCGGCGCGGCCTATGCCACCGATGGACGCAGCGTAAACAATGCGCTGGGTTACCCCGCACTATTCCGAGGCGCATTGGATGCCCGCGCCAAGCGCTTCACCGACGCCATGTTCTTCGCGGCTGCCACCAAGCTCGCGGAGCTGGCGCCCGCCGAGGAGTTGCTGCCGGATCCGCTGGACATCAGCGTGCACGCGGAAGTATCGCTGGCCGTGAAGGAATCGGCCATCGCCAGCGGGGCTTGCGAATAACAGCACAGCAGAGGGGATGAACATGAGAAAAGCCGTACTCAGCCTGATAGGTCTTGTTGGTCTGGTGGGTGCCTCTGTCGCCCATGCGGAATGCGCAGAGGGTCCCCAGCGAGCTCCCAATGCCAAGGAGACGGCCTATTACAGCAGTCATTTTAAGGTGCTGCGCGCGGTCCTGCCCAAGCCGCCAGCCGGCTGGCAGTACAGCGCCGCGGACAAAGAGAAGCTGGATCCCGGTTATACCGATGTCCCGGAATACCTCTGTGGCGAGACGCAGGACTACTACATCGGGCTGGACATGGGTTACGAGCGCCCCACCACCAAGGCGGACGCGGAAAAGATGCAGCAAGCGATGCAGATGCAACCGGACCCCGCCAAACAGAAGGAACTGGATGGGCTCCTGGCGCAGGAGCAAGCACTCATCGAGAAGAGCACCGCCGCCGCCCAGAAGCAGGATTACAGGGCGATGGACGCGATCGGCAAACAGAGCGACGCCTTGAATGCGAAGATCAGCAAGTTGCAGGCGGAGATGAATGCCCCCCAGACCGATGCGATGAATGCGCTGCAACGGGACCGGCAAGCGAAAGTGCGCATCGCCATCAACGATGCGGGCGATGCCACATGTTACGGCTCGCCGAAGCCTATCGCCGTGCCCGGCGCCGTGGCTTACCAGTGCGAAGCGCCCGCCACGTTCTCCTCGCCAGGCAACCAGTTGGATGCAGCGAGGGGCCGCATCGTCGTGGTGTTCGGCAAGGGTGTCCAGGTGGCCAAGGACGACTGGAGCCGCACCGATGACAAGGGTCAGAAGCACGACGACAGCGGCGTCATCCTCAAGTACCAGCGGCAGGCAGGAACCTCGCCGGTAGTGCAGTTCGTGACGGTAGATGTGGAAGGCGACGATCTGAATCGCGCCATGTCGCTCTACAAGCAGATGGACTTGGCGCCCTTGGCTGCTCTCGTGAAGAAGTGAGCAATGGGAAATGCAGCCCGCGGTGGCGACACCGCGGGCTTTTTTTGGTATCAGTACGCGAAACCCAGACGCTTGTACGCGTCCGCCAGCAGCCAGACGGGACCGATCAGCAGGAACTGGAGGTCCTTGAAGAACGACGGCTTGCGGCCTTCGATCTTGTGGCCGATGAATTGGCCGATCCACGCGCCCACGAAGATCGCCACGGAGGTCCACAACAGCGGCCACGGCAGGCGCATCAGCAACTCGAGCACCAGGCACATCGCCCCGCTCACCAGCAGCATGCCCGCCGCGAGCCGCGCCGACAGCAATAGATAGTAGATGAGCGAGAGTGCGATCAGCAGCGTGGCCCAGTTGAGATAAGGACTCAGGCCGGCGAAGGAGGCGGGCCGCGGCGCGCTCCACAGCATTCCCAGCACGCTCAGCATGATCAGCGGTACGCAGACCCAATGGATCTTCTTGTTGGTGGGGTTCATGTGGCTGACGCTGTATTCATCCAGCCAGGTTTGGATGCTGCGCATATTCGACACCTCGACTGGCGGTAGAATGGATGCCGGAGGAAGTATGGCCCTCGCCCGCATCATTGCCAACCTGAAGTTCATCCCCGAGGGACGCAGGCTCGAGCTATACCCCGCCTTCGCCATGATGCGCGTCAAGGTGCTGGAGATCGGCGACGGCTGGCGGAGGGTGCGCATCCGCCTGCCGCTGAACAGCGTGTCGCGCAACCCCGGCGGCGTGATGTTCGGCGGCTTCCAGGCCTGCCTCGCGGATCCCATCGCCGCCATCGCCTGCTCCCGGATTTTTCCCGGCTACTCGGTGTGGACCCGCGCCATGAGCGTGGATTTCCAGAAGGGCGGCAGTACCGACCTGGAACTGCGTTTTCAGATGGGTCCGGCTGAGGAAGCCGCCATCGCTGCCGAGCTCAAGGAGCACGGCCGCGCCACTCCCACCTTCGAATACGGCTATTACCTCACGGACGGCAGCCTCTGCACGCTGATCCGCAACACCGTGGCCATCCGGCCCAGGGGTTACAAGAAGGCCACCACGCCGCCCGCCAACGAGGGACTGTGAAGGCCGCGGGCCAGCCGGTTTTGCGCTAGGCTTATCCCCTCCCCGAGGCTATCGTATGCAAGCGAGTCGTCCATGAAGGCGTTGAAACCTGCCCAGGTGCGTGAACTCATCGGCTATGCCGAGAAAGGTGAGCTCGATAACGTGGTGGGCATGCTGGTGCGCATGGACAAGGACCAGCTGGCGGAGCTGAAAGCCATACTCTGGCTCGGCCGCGACGGCCACACACCCAAGCACTGGGATGCACTGGTCATCCAGGCCCGCGCCAAGCTGGACAAGGATACGGTGCAGTTCCTGGCGGAAGAGAAGAACCTGGGATCGGACCTGCACAAGGGCATGGATCTGCTCGAGAACGCCGGCCGCATCTGAACCACCGCGACAACGACTCGAAGGGATAGTTCCTTCCCTTCCTCCCTACTAGCCTTGGCACACCCGGTCTATGCTTGGAAGCGGTTGGATCCGCTTTCCTAGGAGACTGGAGATGCGCATTGTCCTGGCGTTCCTGACTTCGTCACTCGTATCCATCATCGCCTTCGCCAACGCGGTTCCGCCTATGGCGACCGTGGGCGCTGCCCAGCAGGCCGCGCGTGGCGTCACAAAAGGCGGTTATCCCGCCGCACGCCGCGCAGATACTGTCGATGACTATCACGGCGTGAAGATGCCTGCACCCTATGAATGGATGGAGGACATCAACAGCCCGGGGGTGGCGAAGTGGGTGGCAGCCGAGAACAAGCTGACCTTCTCCTATCTCGACAGGATCCCTGAGCGCCCCTGGATGCAGCAACGGCTGAAGGCGTTGTGGAACTACGAGAAGGTGACCACCCCCTACCGCATAGGCGGCAAGCTGTTCTTCACCAGGAACACCGGCCTGCAGAACCAAGCCGAAGTCTACATGCAGGACCCGAAGGACCCGGCGCCGAAGCTGGTCATGGACCCCAACGCCCTTTCACCGGACGGCTCGGTAGCCCTCCTCTCCTGGGCGCCCTCCACCGGCGCGCGTTACTTCGCCTACGGCCTGTCCCAGGGCGGCTCCGATTGGGAGGAACTGCATGTGCGCGATCTCGACACTGGCAAGGACACGGCCGACGACATCAAATGGGTCAAGTTCTCCGCGGCCTCCTGGACCAATGACGACAAGGGATTCTTCTACTCGCGCTATCCGGCTCCAGCTGAAGGCAAGGCCATCGCCAGCCAGGTCAAGGATCAGACGCTCTACTACCATGTGTTGGGTACTCCGCAGAGCGCAGACAAGCTCATCTACGCACGTCCCGACTTGCCGGACTGGATCGTGGGTGGTTCGGTGTCCGAGGACGGTCGGTATCTCTACATCGTCCTGAGCAACGGTAACGATGCCCAGAACGAGCTCTATTACGCGGACCTGGGCGATCCCAAGCAGCCCGACATCAGCGCGACTATCAAGCCACTGTTCACGGCCAATGACGCACAGTACCAACCCTTGGATGACGAGGGCGACACGCTGTTCCTGCAGACCTCCAAGGACGCGCCCAACCGCAAGGTGGTGTCCTTCAAGTTCGAGGCTCCCGATCCCAAACACTGGAAGACGGTGGTGCCGGAATCCAAGAACACCATCGACAGCTCGTTCCTGGTAGGTGGGGAGATTGCGGTGTCCTATCTGGTGGACGCCAAGAGCCAGGTGGACCTCTATTCCACCGATGGCCAGCTCAAGAGGCAGCTCAAGCTGCCGGACTTGGGGACGGTTGCCGGCCTTAGCGGCCGCAACGACACACCGGAACTTTTCTACAGCTTCACCTCCTACCTCTATCCCACCAGCGTATTCCGCCTGGACATGCACGACGGCAGTACCAGCACCTTCTTCAAGCCCAAGGTGCCCTTCGACGCTTCGCCCTATGAGACCCGGCAGGTGTTCTACACGTCCAGAGACGGCACCAAGGTGCCCATGTTCATCGTGGCGAAGAAAGGCCTGAAACTGGACGGCAAGAACCCGACGCTGCTCTATGCCTACGGCGGCTTCGATATCAGCATCACACCGTCCTTCAACCCGATCCTGCCGGTGTGGCTGGAACTGGGTGGCGTATATGCGGTGCCAAACCTCCGCGGCGGCGGCGAGTATGGCGAGACCTGGCATTCCGCCGGCATGTTCGGCAAGAAACAGAATGTGTTTGACGATTACGCCTGGGCAGCGAAGTACCTGGTCGCGCAGCACTACACCACCGTGAAACAACTCGGGATATCCGGCTATTCCAACGGCGGTCTGTTGGTGGGCGCCAGCATCACCGAGAGCCCACAGCTGTTCGGCGCGGCCTATGGCGGTGCGGGCGTCATGGACATGCTGCGCTATCAGAAGTTCTCCGGCGGCAATCTCTGGGTCTCGGAGTACGGTTCCTCCGACGACCCGAAGGCCTTCCAGTGGCTGCGCGCTTATTCGCCGGTACAGAACGTGAAGCCGGGGACCTGCTATCCACCCACGCTGCTCACCACCGCAGACCACGATGACCGCGTAGTCCCGAGCCATACCTACAAGTTCGCGGCGGCCCTGCAAGCGGCCCAAACCTGTGATAACCCGATATTGGTGCGGATCGAGACCAAGACCAGTCACAACTACATGCCCACCGACAAGCGCATCGCGCAGACGGCGGATGTGTGGGCGTTCCTGGCATACAACCTCGGCATCGCCGCGGCTCCGAGACACTAGCGACCGCGCCTGGTGACTTCCATCGCACACTAAACATCACGATGGACTCACGCGAGATCGATAGCGATTAGACATAACGCGGCTATAATGGACGCCGTTTTCAGGGGTGGGACATGGACGACGCCGAGATCGAGCGCCTGCGCGCCCGCAACATGCACAAGGTGACTCAGCGCGCCTTGGACGCCTGTCTCAAGGACAGTGAAGCGTCCAAGGTGGAGTTGGATATCCTGCTGGCCGGACCTCACGCGCAGGCCTGTGTGCTCGCCATCCTGGATGTGGCAGCGGCGACCCAGGTAGCCATGCGCCGCGCTCTACCCCTATGGAAGCCGTTTGGTCCGAAGGAGAACTTCCTCTACGAACTGGTCACGGATCGGAGCGAAGCCGGTGTGCGGCGGGTGAAGAACCTGCTGGATGCCGGCTGGGATCCCAACCTGACCATCGATGGCACCAATCGCACCGCGCTGATGCAGGTCACCCATTCCTGGAACCCGACAAATCGCGATCTCGCGGCCATGCTGTTGGCCGCGGGCGCCAACCCAGAGATGCGGTCCGCCGGCGGCCAGACCGCGCTGGATTTCGCGCCGGTATCCATGCGCAACTTCGTGCAGAACTTCATGCGCGACATCGAGCAGGACACCACTAACCGTACCGGCAACATCGGCGATTCGATTTGATTCTCCATCACGTCTGAAGAATCCTTAGCGCAGATCCAGCTAGCCGCTAGATCTCTATCAGCCCGTCCGACAGCTCGTCGATGTCGTCCGGCTTCGCCGGATAGTGTTCCGCCATGGCCTCGCCGCAGGCGGTGATGGCGGAGACGAAACCGCCGGTCACGTCGCCCGCACCCACCTTGGTGGTGAAAGCGTCCACGATCGCCCGCCAGCGCTGCTCGCCGATCTTCTCGTGGATACCCTTGTCCGCCACGATCTCGACGTAGCGTTCTGCCAAGGAGACGAACAACAAGACGCCGGAATGCTCGCGGGTCAGTTGTACGCCCTGCTCGTAGAACTGGGCATGCGCCAGCCGGCTCGTCCGGGCATGGCGCAGGGACTTCGGCACCAATGCCATGTGCAGCCCCGGCAAGAACTCGAACGCCAGGATCAGCACGATGAACACCGCCACCTGCAACTGGTAGATGCCGAGGTAGCGCAAGTGGCTGAACAGCAGCAAAGGCGCAGGCAGGATGAAGGCCAGTCCTGCGGCCCACAGCAGTGCCGTACTGCGATAGGTATCGCTGCCTCGGGCCACCACTGCAACGAACTCGCCGCTGGTGCGTTTCTCCGCCGCCTGGATGGCTTGGGTGATCTCAGCGCGTTCTGCGTCCGTGAATTTGTGCATCACCAGCTCCCCGAGGCGCCACCGCCCCCGAACGAACCGCCGCCGCCGGAGAACCCCCCGCCCCCACCGAAACCGCCACCGCCCCAGCCGCCGCGCCTGCTGCTACCCATGTTCGCCAACAGCCATAGCCACCACCAGCCGCTGCCGGTACGGCCAGGCCGCATGCCGGCCATGACCACCCGGAGCAGGATGAAGGCGAGGAAGATGACCAGTAACAGTGTGGAATAGTTGTCCTTGTGCCGTTGTTGCCGGATCTCCTGGGCCTGTCCTCCCAGCACTGCCAGGATACGATCCACGCCGTCGCTGATGCCGCCGCCGTAATCGCCTTGCTTGAACTTCGGCACGATGCTGTTGCGGATGATGTCGTCCGACAGGGCGTCGGTGAGCGTGCCCTCCAGGCCGTAGCCCACCTCGATGCGTAGTTTGTGTTCGGTGGAATCGACGATCAACAGCACGCCGGTATTCTTGCCCTTCTGGCCTATGCCCCACTGGCGACCCAGCTGGTAGCCCCAATATTCGATGGGATAACCGCCGAGCGTCGGCACGGTCACCACCACCAGCTGGTTGCCGCTGGATTCGTCGTAGGCCCTGAGCTTCTGCTCGATGCTGGCGCGGATATCCGGCGGGATGATGTTGGCCTGATCCACCACCGGTCCGCTCAGCTCCGGGAAGGGCGGCACCGAGGTGTCATCGGCCTGTACGGACGGCGCCAGGAAGCACAGCGCCGCGCTGAACAGCACGGCGCCGAGGATGCGGAGCGGGCGGCTCATGACGCGGTCAGAACTGGACTTTCGGGGCTTCCTGAGAGCTCTCCGAAGCCGTGAAGTTCTGCATCACCTGTTTGTCGCTGTAGAACATGGAGCGATACCAGCGGCCCGGGATGGTGGTGAGCTCGGTGTTGTATTGCTGCACCGCCAGGATGTAGTCCCGGCGTGCCACGGCGATGCGGTTCTCGGTGCCCTCCAACTGCGACTGCAGCGACAGGAAGTTCTCGTTGGCCTTGAGATTCGGGTAGTTCTCGGTCACCACCATGAGATGCTGCAAGGCCGTGGTGAGCGCGCCTTGGTTCTGCTCGAAAGCCTTGAAAGCCTGTGGGTTGGTGAGGATGTCCTGGGGGATCTGCATCTGGCCGACCTTGGCGCGGGCCTGGGTCACCTCGTCCAGCACCTTGTCTTCATGGGTGGCATAACCCTTCACGGTCGCCACCAGGTTCGGCACCAGATCGGCGCGGCGCTGATATTCGTTCTGCACCTGGGCCCAATTGGCCTTCACCTGCTGGTCCAGTCGCGGGATGGTGTTGATGCCGCAGCCGGACAGGCCGAGCACCGCACCGAGCAGGGCGGTCGACAGGATGATGCGGGAGAGCATACGCAGTCTGGCCATGGCGGATTCCCCATATATGTAAGAGAGGCGCAGGCGTTTCATGATAACCCGCCCACCCCGTGGGACGGCGCGCCTGCCATGTCTTAATATGTCTGCGGCCCGGTCTTTCAAGCGTCTTCCAAGGAAATCCCTTCGTCCATGGCCCGTCAGCAACGCCTCGTCCTCCTGGTGCACGGCTGGAGCGTGCGCGACCCCTCCACCTACGGTGGCCTGCCGGAACGGCTGAAGCGGGAGGCCAAACGTCATCCCGAGCTCGAGCTGGATGTGCGCCAGATCTGGCTCTCGGAGTACACGAGCTTCCACAACGAGGTCACGTTGCCGGATATCGTGCGCGCCTTCCAGGCGGCACTGGAACACGAACTCGGCGACGCGCTGGAAGCGGGGCGTCGCTTCGCGTGCATCACTCATTCCACCGGCGGTCCGGTGATACGTGCCTGGTTGCAGCAGCAATACCTGGACAAGGGCATCCACGAGACGTCCATGAGCCACCTCGTGATGCTCGCCCCGGCCAACTTCGGTTCCGCGCTGGTGCAGCTCGGCCTCGCCAAGCTCTCGCGCCTGCGCAGCGCCTGGTTCGAGGGCGTCGACGTGGGCACCGGTGTGCTGGACTGGCTGGAGCTCGGCAGCGATCCCAGCATCGCGCTTAACCGCGACTGGCTGGATCAGGGCGGCGGATTGATCGGACCTAAAGGCGTGTTCCCGTTCGTGCTCACCGGCCAGGCCCACGATCCCTACCTCTATGACTTCGTGAACAGCTACAGCGGCGAGACCGGTTCGGATGGCGCGGTACGCGTCGCCTCCGCCAACCTGAACTTCACCTACCTGCGGGTCGAACAGCAGGCGCCCGTGCCGGACAAGAAGGCCAAGCTCGGCTACGGCGCGCCGCTCCTGCAGGCCGGCAAACCGCGGCTATCGCCGGCGGTGCCCCTGGCAGTGCTGCCCAACACCTGTCACTCGGACGTGCGCATGGGCATCATGCGCAGCATCACGCCGGATGACCGCCCCCACGCCACGGTGGAGGCCATCCTCGAGGCGCTGGCGGTCAGGGATCAAGCGGGTTACGCCAGGATCTTCGACCGCTTCGCTGCTCTCACGGCTGAGACCCAGGAGCGCGAGCAGGTCGAGGACCGCAGCCGCATCTCGCCTTACGCGACGCAGGCCATCCATGATCCCTGCGCCATGCTGGTGTTCCGGGTGCGCGATGACCAGGGCAACCCACTCAAGGACTTCGACGTGATCCTGACAGCGGGCCCCGAGGACAATCCCAACCATCTGCCGCCGGGGTTCTTCATAGACCGGCAGCGCAACCATCTGGATCCCGGTTGCGTGACCTACTACGTGAATGCCGCCCGCCTGCTGGGGGCGGCGGCGGTGACGCATCAGGGCAAGCAGCTGCGCCCGCCGCTGCCGGCGGCACCGAGCCTGGGATTACGGATCGTCCCCTTCCCCCAGGATGGCTTCGTGCATTACCTGCCGGCGATCCTCAAAGCCGACGCCAGACATCTGGCGGCGCTCATCAAGCCCAACCAGACCGCAGTCGTGGACATCGTGCTGAAGCGGCTGGTCCGCGAGGGCGTGTATCGCCTCACCCGCGAGGCCAGCGACGCCGATTTCACCAGACTGCCGCCCGGACCACCTATCGATTGAACCGTCCAATCAGGGAGAGCTCCACGCGATTCCTCTCGTGCCTGCTACTGCACCTGCTCATGTCGAGGTCCGCTTTCGACCGCACTCTACCACCCAAGGATTTCGCATCGATACGCGAAGTACAGAACCTCGCCCTCTCGCGAGGAGGGAGTGCGCTCTTGGTGTGCATGACCGACTGCGAGTCCGAAGCGCAACAACGCTCCGTCGAGCGCCGCTATTGAGATTGATCGGGCTGACGGCGCAAGGCCCGCTTCAGCGGGAACAGCAGCAACCAGTAACTGAGCGGCCCGATCAGGGCACAGAACAGCAGCCACGCCACGGTGCCGTGCCAGACATAGCCGGCGAGCCCGAGCAGGCTGCCCCAGAAATCGTGACGGACCATGTCCACGATCTGGCCCGCGGAGAGCGGCATGGGCGGTTGGCCGAACAGACGCTGTCCCGCCTGCACGAAGGGGATGAGCAGGAGTAGTTGCAGCGGATAGACGAGGTTGTTGACCAGCTGGATCAACACCAGGTTCAGCCGCAGCGCCAGCGCCGCTACCGTGCAGGAGATGATGGTGCTGCCAAGCACCGGCGCCATGCCCAGGAGTGCGCCCAGCACCACTGCCAAGGCGATCTTGTGGGGCGTGATGCCCTGCTTCAGCAGCTCGAGCACGTGCCGCGTCAGCTTGTTGTCCCGTAATTTGGCCAGGCGGCCGGGTTTGGCAGCATCGTCCACGCGTACCCTCATTTCTCGATTTCCTGCGTCATCGTACAAGCCGGCATATCGACAGCGGGAAGAAGCTCCTGCAAGCGAGCTTCCTGCTTTCCGGCGCTCCGCATATTTATGCAAGGAACGCCATTTTCGCCGAATTCAATTCGTCACCCATTCTGTAAAAAACCCCTGGGAAATCAAGGTCACTTGTCTATAGTCATGCGTGGCCGTTTTCCCAGGAAGGGAGTCCGGCATCCGCCATGGAGATCCAAGGACGGGATCGATGGCTATTACATGGCTCCGCTCGTCACCGGTCTGCGCCCACCAGGCAGGCCATGCAGGGGTCCTGTGTGCCTGTTTTGGGCACACCCCCGGTGGGGTCAAGAGCAGCCGACGTGCGTCCGGAACCCGCGGGAAACGGGGTCCGGAGGCCGCCGGCAATACACACCAACTCGGGGGCTTATATCCCATGAAAAGTTCAATGATGAAGGCCGCAGCGGCCGGCGCGGTGCTCGCTCTGGGCATCAGTTCCGCCCTGGCGGCTCCGACCAAGACTGAGTTCAACCCTTATTCACCCCAGTACCACCATGCCTACCGTCATGGCGTGATCCCGACCGTGGGACAACACCAGAAGATGAAGGAATGGGAGGCGACCCATCGCGCCAATCGTGCGACCACCGCCACCAGCGCCAACACGCTCTACTACGGCGGCGGCACCAGCAGCAGCAACCAGGGCAACGTCGGCGTGGCCAACGGCGTCGTGAAGGTCTACCTGGTGTTCTACGGCAGCGGCTGGGGCACCCAGGGCACCAACTCCAGCGGCTATGCCACGTTCTCCGGTGACCCGGATGGCGCGGCCGTGGCTGCCCAGGAGATGTTCAAGGGCATCGGCACCGGCGGCGAACTCTGGTCCGCCGACCTGACCCAGTGGTGCCAGGGCATCAGCTCCGGCTCCGCGAGCTGCCCGAGCGGCACGGCGGCCTCGAGCTTCGTGCCTTACATGTCGGGCGGCATCCTGGCCGGCGTGTGGGAAGACACCAGCGCCACCACCCCGATCAACGCCAACGGCCACACCCTGGCGCTGGAAGCCATCAAGGCCGCCCAGCACTTCGGTAACACCACACCGGCTTCCAACCGCTATTCGTACTACGTGATCATGTCGGCCCACGGCGACGATCCGGACAACTACCAGAGCCCCACCCAGGGCTACTGCGCGTGGCACGATTGGAACGGCGACACCAGCCTCTCCGGCGGTGCGGCCTCCTCCTCCGTCGGCGACATCGCCTTCAGCAACCAGCCCTATAACATGGACATGGGTTCGAGCTGCGGCGTGGGTTTCGTGAACAGCCCCGGTACGCTGGACGGCTGGACCATGACCCTGGGCCATGAGTGGCACGAGACCATGTCGGACTACTTCCCGGCCGGCGGCTGGACCGCCAGCTCGGGCCAGGAGAACTCCGACGAGT
>DATIVR010000065.1:0-2977 GCA_035465695.1 Gammaproteobacteria bacterium | reverse complement strand
TGGGCACTCAAAAGAGTTTCGGCCGCAAGGCCCGCGAGGCCTTCCTCGCTTTTCGCGTCGAAAATGAGCTGAACAAGGAAGAGATCCTGGCGCTATATCTGAACCAGGGCTATCTCGGCGAGCGTGCCTATGGCGTGGGAGCCGCCGCGCAGACCTACTACGGTACCGATGTCGCCAGCCTCACGCTGGCGCAGACCGCCATGATCGCCGGCCTGTTCCAGTCGCCTTCGGCGGCCAATCCTCTGGTGAACGAGAAGCGCGCCCTGGCGCGTCGCGGCTACGTGTTGGGGCGCATGCTGGCAGATGGCTACATCGACAAGACCACGTATGCCCAAGCCATGGCGGAACCGGATACCGCGGGCTTCCATGGCGACGCTACGGAAGTGGCGGCTCCCTATATGGCCGAGCTCGCGCGCAATTACATGGTCGACAAGTACGGCGACGATGCCTACACCGAGGGCTATTCGGTGGTGACCACCATCGACAGTCGCCTGCAGCCCCTGGCCGTGAAAGCGGTGCGCGACGGCCTCCAGGCTTACGACGAACGTCATGGCTGGCGCGGCGCCACGGCCCACGTGGATCTCCCAGCCAGGCTCACGGATGATGATCTCGACAAGGTGGTGGGTGACCGCGACCACGTCGGAGGCCTTTTCCCCGCGGTGGTCACCAAGGTGGATGCCCAGAGCGCCGAACTCTATGTGGACGGCGCCGGTTCGGTGAAGCTCGGCTGGGACGGCATCAAATGGGCGCACAAGTTCATCAACCAGAACGGCACCGGTCCCGCGCCCAAGACTGCGGGCGAAATATTGAGCCGCGGCGACGTGGTCTATCTCGGCAGGCAGCCGGATGGTAACTGGACGCTGGCGCAGGTGCCCACCGCCCAGAGCGCACTGGTGGCCATGGATCCCACGGATGGGGCAGTGGTAGCCATGGTAGGTGGTTTCGACTACGACGCCAGCAAATACAACCGCGCCACCCAGGCGCATCGCCAGGCAGGATCGTCGTTCAAGCCTTTCATCTACTCCGCAGCTCTCGAGAACGGCTTCACTACCGCCACGGTCGTGCCTAACGCGCCAGTGGTACTTAACGATGCCGCCAACGGCCAGGTCTGGCGGCCGCATAACTTCGAAGGGGACTTCAGCGGTCCGACGCGCCTGCGCAACGCGCTGGCGCATTCCCTGAATCTGGTGACCATCCGCGTGCTGCAGCAGATGGGTATCGACAAGACCATCCAGTACGACCAGAACTTCGGCTTCACTCCCGATGAGCTGCCCCACGATCTCACCATGGCGCTCGGCAGCGGCAGCTTCGAACCGGTGGAGATGGCGCGTGCTTATTCGGTGTTCGCCAACCGCGGCTACCGGGTCACGCCTTATTACATCCAGAGTGTGCTGGACGGGACCGGCAAGGTCCTGTTCCAGGCCACGCCGGATGTCGCCTGTGACAGCTGCAAGCTGCCGGACAAGGGCGATCCTGCCATCAGCATGCCCCAAGGCGCGCCCGTGGCGATCACGCCGCAGAACGCCTGGCTCATGACCAGTCTGATGCAGGAGGTCATCAAGACCGGCACCGGCGTCGCAGCCCAGTCGCTCGGCCGTCCCGATATCGCCGGCAAGACCGGCACCTCCAATGATTTCACCGATGCCTGGTTCGACGGCTTCACCAGCCATCTGGTGACGGTGGTGTGGGTGGGCAACGATCAACCGTCGCAACCGCTTGGAAACGGCGAACAGGGCGCACTGGCGGCGTTGCCCATCTGGATGGAATTCATGGGGCCGGCCCTGACCGGCGTGCCCATCCCCAAGGATCCGTTCCCGCGGCCCTTCGGCATCGAGGATGCGCGCATCGATCCCAATACCGGCTTGCTGGCCAACGCCGATGATCCGGAGTCCATCTGGGAATTCTTCGAGAATGGCAAGCTTCCGCCGAAGCAGGCCGACAAGAAGAAACAACCTGACAATCCGGACATTTTCTAGGGCACGAATGCCGGGAAAACCCGGCCTTCTTCTTCATGGCTCGGTCACATGGAACAGCCACGAGGCTGTGCTATCTTCAAAGCATAGTCACCACGCGCAGTGCCCATGACCCGACGCGTATCGCCGCAGACGGACGACCTGCGGCGACTGTTAACACAGGAAGCGGCCCGTATCATGTCCGAAGAGGGCGTGCGCGACTTCCTGTTCGCCAAGCGCAAGGCTGCCGAGCGGCTGGGCCTGGATCCCCGTCGCATGCACCTGCCCACCAACCTGGAAGTGGAAGCGGCACTCGCCGAGCATCAGCGGCTGTTCCAGTCCGATAGCCAGCCCAGTCATCTGCGCCACCTGCGCGAGACCGCGCGCAACGCGCTGAAGCTCTTCGCGCCGTTCAACCCGCGGCTGGTGGGGCCGGTGCTGGCCGGCACCGCTTCCGAGCATGGCATCGTGTACTTGCACGTGTTTAGCGATATGGCCGAGGACGTGGCGATCTATCTCATGGAGAAGAATATCCCCTACGAGAACTCGGCAAGAAAGCTGCGCTCCTGTGACGGCGCACAGCACGAGTACCCGGTGTACAAGTTCGTGGCGGGGGATGTGCCCATCGAGGTGACGGTGTTCGAGGTGGACGGCATACGCGAGGCGCCCATCAGCCCCGTTGACGGTCGCCCGATGCGGCGTGGCTCTTTGAAAGACGTAGAGCTCTTACTGGCAGTATCTGAGTAGCTAATCCGAGATTAGCGAAGACGACATCCCTGTCTAAATCCGTTCCGCCGCCTTCGGGCGGCGGAATTGTTTTGGAGGGCGGGTCCCGCCCCGCGGACGGGTTACTTTTGGCGCGCCAAAAGTAACCAAAAGCGCTCGCCCGGAGCGCGGGCCGCGAAACGCGGCTTCCCTGTGCTTCTCGCTCGCTACGCGGCCGCGCTCACGGGACATCCCTGTCCCTTCGCGCGGGTGCGGTCTCCTGACCGCGCCCCTGCGGGCCAGCCTTGCTCGCTGCGATG
>DATIVR010000064.1:0-3968 GCA_035465695.1 Gammaproteobacteria bacterium | reverse complement strand
CTGGACGTGATCAAGGACCGGGAATACACCACCCAGGCGGACAGCGTGGCGCGGCGTTCCTGCCAGACCGCGCTCTACCACGTGGCGGAGGCCATGGTGCGCTGGTTGGCGCCGATCCTGAGCTTCACCTCGGAGGAGATCTGGCATTTCCTGCCGGGCAAGCGCGAGGAGTCGGTGTTCCTGAGCACCTGGTATCGGATGCCCGGCGAGGGCAAGACCGACATGCGGCTGTGGCAGCAGGTGCTGGCGGTGCGCGAAGTGGTGCGCAAGGAGCTCGAGAAGCTGCGCGTCGAGGGCAAGATCGGCTCCTCACTGGATGCGGAGGTGGACCTGTATTGCGAACCGGAACTGCAGCAGGCGCTAGGCAGTCTCGGCGATGAACTGCGTTTCGCGCTCATCACCTCCTATGCACGGGTGCACGGCGACGGGCAGAAGCCCGCGGACGCGGTGGCGGACCCGGAAGTGTCGGGTCTATGGGTGAAGGTGAAAGCCTCGACCCATGAGAAATGCGTGCGCTGCTGGCATCACCGCGAGGATGCCGGCCGGGACAAGCAGCACCCCGGCCTGTGCGGCCGTTGCATCGAGAACGTCGCGGGTTCCGGTGAGACCAGGAAGTACATCTGATGAAGCTCCCCGGTAAGTCTGCATGGCTGGTCCTGTCGCTGGCCATCGTCATCCTCGACCAGCTCAGCAAGTGGTTCGTGGCCTCGCACATGCACGTCTACGAGACCCGCTACGTGCTGCCGGTATTCAACATCGCGCTGCTGCACAACACCGGCGCCGCCTTCAGCATGCTCGCCGGGCAACCCGGCTGGCAGCGCTGGTTCTTCGTTATCCTGGCGCTCGTGATCGTGATGCTGATCGTGGCCTGGCTGCTGCGCATGCCGGCGCAGGGCAACCGCTGGATCGCCGCCGGCGTGGCCCTGGTGGCGGGCGGCGCGGTGGGCAACGTATGGGACCGTCTCATGACGGGCTACGTGGTGGATTTCCTGCAGTTCCACTGGCAGGGATGGTTCTTCCCGGCCTTCAACGTGGCGGACTCCGCCATCACCGTCGGCGCCATCATGCTGTTGTTGGATGGTGTGTTCATGCAGCGACGCGCTCACGGGGTAAAATGACGGCATGGAGATCCTCCTCGCCAATCCCAGGGGTTTCTGCGCCGGCGTCGACCGCGCCATCGAGATCGTGGAGCGGGCCATCGAGCTTTACGGCGCGCCGATCTATGTGCGCCACGAGGTGGTGCACAACCGCCATGTGGTGGAACGGCTGCGCAAGCTGGGAGCGGTGTTCGTAGACGAACTGGACCAGGTGCCGGATGACGGCATCGTGATCTTCAGCGCCCATGGCGTCTCCAAGGTGGTGCGAGGCGAGGCGGAGCGGCGCGGCCTGAGGGTGTTCGATGCCACCTGCCCGCTGGTGACCAAGGTGCATATGGAGGTGAGCCGGTACGCCCGGGATGGACTGGACGTGGTGCTCATCGGCCATGCCGGCCATCCGGAGGTGGAGGGCACCATGGGGCAGTTCGATGCGGGCTTCGGCGGCGCCATCCACTTGGTGGAGACACCGGCGGACGTGGAGAAGCTGGCGTTCCGCGATCCTGCCAGAGTCGCCTTCGTGACCCAGACCACGCTCTCCATGGACGACACCGCGCGGGTGATCGATGCGTTGCGGGCCAGGTTCCCCGCCGTCCATGGTCCACGCAAGGACGATATCTGTTACGCCACCCAGAACCGCCAGGATGCCGTGCGGCGCCTGGCGCGTCGCTGCCAGGTGATGCTGGTGGTGGGTTCCCGAAACAGTTCCAACTCCAACCGCCTGCGGGAACTCGCCGAGAGCGAGGGTGCCGAAGCCCATCTGATCGATGGGCCGGAGGACATGCAGCACGCTTGGTTCGAGGGCAAAGAGGCCGTGGGTGTCACCGCCGGCGCCTCGGCGCCGGAAGTGCTGGTGCAGCAAGTGGTAGCCAAGCTCAAGGAGTGGGGCGGTCGGGCGGCGCGTGAGACCGAGGGCATCCCCGAGAACGTGGAGTTCGCCCTGCCCAAGGTTTTGAGACCCGTCACCCGGCCATAGCCGATAACGACGGCCGGCATCTCGCTGGCCCGATATATCGTTCTTATCTTATATACTCTTCAGCCTGGGAGCGGGACTGACATCCCACGAGCGGGTCCATGACGCGCAAACAAGACGTGATCGTGGTGGGAGCGGGGGTAGTGGGGTTGTTGTCGGCCCTGGAACTCACTCGCGCCGGGTTTTCCGTAACGCTGGTGGAGCGCGGCCTCTCCGGCCGCGAGGCTTCGCGCGCCGCCGCCGGGATACTTTCCACGCTGTTCCCTTGGCGCTCGCCAAAACCGCTCGCGCTGCTCTCGCGCTGGAGCCAATCCTCCTATGCCATGTTGGCGGACGACGTGCGGCGGGCCAGCGGCATCGATCCGGAATGGACGCCCAGCGGCCTGCTCTGCTTCGACCTTGAGGACCGGGACGTAGCGCTCGCCTGGGCGCAGAGCACGGGTCGCGCCATCGACTTCCTGGAGGCCCATGAGGTGCGGCGTCAGGAACCGGCCCTGGCGGAGCACGCGCGGCCAGCCATCTTCCTGCCGGGCATCGCGCACATCCATATCTCCCGCTTCCTGCGCGCCTTGCGCGAGGCCTTGCTCAATGAAGGCGTGCCTATCAAGGAGGAGACCGCGGTCACCGGGCTGGTGGAGAAGGGTGGCCGCATCGAAGGTATCCGCACCGAGGCGGGGGAACTGCACGCCCAACATGTGGTGATCGCCGCCGGCGCCTGGAGCGCCGGGCTGGCCGAGATGCTGGGCATCCGCTTGCCGGTGGAACCGGTGCGCGGCCAGATCATCCAGTTCCGCGGACCGCCGGGATTGCTAGGCCGCGTGCTGTGCGAGAGCGAACATTATCTGCTGGCGCGGCGCAGCGGCGACATCATCGTGGGCAGTACCCGCGAACACGTGGGTTTCGACCGGGACATCACCGCGGATGCGCGTGAGGAACTCACCAAGGTGGCCCAGGATCTCCTGCCGGTACTGAAGGGCGCGGCGCCCGCGCGGCAATGGAGCGGCATCCGTCCCGGCTCGCCGGAGGGCGTCCCTTTCATCGGTGCGCATCCGGCGTATGGCGGCCTGTGGTTCAACACCGGGCACTATGCCAACGGCATCACCCTGGCGCCGGGCTCGGCGCGGTTGCTGGCCGATCTCATGTCGGGTCGGGCACCGATACTCGATCCCTTGCCATACCGTCCCGACCGCTGACGCGTGGACCTGGGTATTTTTTGCGCATATAATCGACACATGTCTGAGATGTTCCGTCCCCTGAACGGTCCCGCCCTGGAGACCCACCTCAAGAAGCACGGTGTCATCCCCACGCCCCAGCGGCTGGAGATCGCCGAGGTGCTGTTCCGCCGTCCGCAGCACATGTCTGCGGAACAGATCATGACGGCGGTGAACCGTGGGGACAGCCCGAGGGTATCGAAAGCCACGGTGTACAACACCCTGAAGCTGTTCTCGGAGAAGGGCTTGCTGCGGGAAGTGATCGTGGACCCGGCCCGGGTGTTCTACGACTCCACCACGGGTTCACACCACCATATCTACAACGTGGACAGCGGCGAGTTGCAGGACATCCCTTCCCAGGAGGTGGCGTTCTCCAAGCTGCCCCAGCTGCCGGAAGGCATGCAACCGGACGGCATCGACGTGATCATGCGGGTCCGCAAGCGCCGGGACTGACCAGGGTGGAAGGCCTGAGCGGCCTTCCCGTATAATTCCGCCCCTCATCTGTGCCCTTCCGGGCAACTCTGAAAACGTGCCGGCGTAGCTCAGTTGGTAGAGCAACGCATTCGTAATGCGTGGGTCGGGGGTTCGATTCCCTCTGCCGGCACCATCTTTCCAGTACTTCTCACTAGAGGATTCGTAACCATCCCTGGTGCTGGGACCAGCTCTTCTGCGCGCTTCGCTTCCTGTTTC
>DATIVR010000063.1:0-3555 GCA_035465695.1 Gammaproteobacteria bacterium | reverse complement strand
CGAGTGGCTGCCCAGGTATGCGCCCACCTGCGCGCAGAAGCGGAAGTCGCTCCCGACCAGCAGGGTCCGTAGCAAGGGATAGGTCGCGGTGATCGCAGGCTCGCGCGCGGGACCGGGGAGGATCCTGAAAGCCTTCTGCATCTCGAACGTCCTCGCTTCTTCGCTACTTCCATGAATCTTATTTATGGAAGTGGAAGACGCGCAAGCAGAATTGACGATAAGCGGATGCTCATGGCGCGGACGCAGGACATCCCCTGAGAATCACGACGGCGGGAAGCCGATGTTGCGGGGATTCACACCAGATGAACCGTGAGGGAAAGCCGATGCTTACCTCTTGCTCAAGCGTCTGCGTCGGCGTGCTGAATCTTGCTGCTCAGGGTGAGGATCACCACGGCGAAACCGGCTTCCAGCAGGGCGACGGGATACTGCGAGTCACTTGCGAAGATATGGCCTTGCGTGGCGAGGTG
Organism: Gammaproteobacteria bacterium; assembly: GCA_035465695.1. Lineage (GTDB taxonomy): Bacteria > Pseudomonadota > Gammaproteobacteria > Natronospirales > REEB76 > DASUBN01. Next base: position 3,088 of record DATIVR010000063.1, on the reverse strand, counting down.
CCTGAGCCCGCACGGTGACCCCTGCGGGCTCAGGCACATGCGTCACTTGAGGACGACCTCACGCGTGACTTCGACGCCTAAGACCTTTCGGATCTCGTTGCGGTGCACCCGGGCCTGGTCCTGGCAGGCGCTGCTGCAGATGACCTTCTCCGTGACCGCTTCGAAGGCGTCCGCCTGGTCGCCGATGTCCCCGGCATAGGCCGCCATGTCCTTGTAGGTAATCTCGAGATAGACGTTGGGATCATCCGGCGATTTCGGGTCCGACCGGAGCACCTTGTAACCGATGATCAGCCCGGCTTTCTCCGCGGCTGCCATGGTGGGCATCCAGGTGGAAGTCACCCAGGCCATGTAGTCATCGAAATGCCCGTAGTGGACGTGGATGTAGTCCACCTCGGTGACCGGGCCGTACTTATAGCCGGGCGCAGCCTTGGTGGTGGTGTCCGCGGCAGTCGCCCCGGAGACGAGTGCGAGGCCGCCGGTCACGGCGGCCATGGTCTTGAGCATGAATCTCATATGCATTCTCCTTTCTTGGATACCCTGTGGAATCAGACTGCGAAATGCCTCAAGCCTCGACCACCAGGTCGATATCGACGCGGGCGCCGAGCGGCAGCGAGGCCATGCCGATGGCTCATGGGGTGGTACGGCGCCAGACCGAGTACGCCACGGTCCCGCCGCCATAGGCGGGCACGGCGTAAGTGAGCACGCCGTCCTGGTAGGTGTAGTCGCGCACTTGTTGCTGGCCTTCCCAGTTGGGGAAGGAGGCGGCCTCTACCTCGAAGATGAGCTGGTGATGCGCCTGGTCGATGCTAACCTTGCCCATGTGGGTACTGATCCCCATCAGGGCGGCGCGGTATTCCTCCGCCGTGCCCTTCGCCCGGTCGCCGCTGGCGAAGGCGGGACGGCCGAGCTTGAAGACCTGCAGGCTGTAATGCCCGCCGGCATCCACCATGAACGACCCGGCCGGGTGTTCGCCGAAGTTGGTGCTGCGGGTGCCATCGGCACGGATCTCATAAGCCGACACCATGACCCAGCTGCCCTGGAGGGAGGTGAGCTCGTCCGCGTGGGCGCTCCCGAGCCCCGCGACCGCGAGGGTCGCCACATACAACAAGCTGCCGTATCCCCGAAATAGCATGGCTCTCTCCCTGTAACTGGTTTAACAGGTTACGGCCCCCATCTTGCCACCGCGCCGCGAAACCTGTCAAATGGGTTACGTGAGCGCCCAGAAACTGCCCGAGGACCGAGACGGCTTCCGCTTCCGCGGGGGTTCCTGCGTGATCGACCTGTGCGCCACGCTGCGCGCCAGGCTCAGCCCCGCGCCCCTGGAACTGCTGGTCACGCCGGCGGACCTGGCCCGCTGGCTGGTGTCGTCCGGGATGGTGGAAGTGACGCCGGAAGTGACCGCCGAGGACCTCCCGGTCGCTAAGGTCCTGCGGGAGGCGATCTATACCCTCGCCGCGCGCAAGGGCGGACCCAAGATCAAGGAAGCGCGGCAGACCTTGAACCAGATCGCCGTCGGCTCACCCGCAGTGCCCCAGTTCAAGAGCGACGGCACGGCGCGGCTGACCGGCTCGGCCAGCGCGCTCCTGGTGAGCCTGGCGCGCGAAGCCGTGCAGCTCTTCGGCAGCGACATGGCCGATCTGGTCCGGAAATGCGAGTCGCCCGTCTGCGCCCTCTACTTCGTCGATACCTCTCGCAAGGGCGACCGGCGCTGGTGCTCGATGTCGGGATGCGGGAACAAGGCCAAGGTCGCGGAATTCCGGCGGCGCCAGCGCCGCTCTGCGAAGGCCGGCAAGCGCAAGTGAGCTTCCGGCCGCAAGTAAAAAAGGCCGCGTTTGCGGCCTGAGAAATTAGGTCACTACCTGACCTCTTTTTTCTCGACGCGGTCAGCCTCCGAACATCATGGCGAAGCGTGCGCCGATCAACTTCAGGATGAACCCGAACGGGTACCCAGGATATTGCGGCACATCATCCGGGATCACGACACCCGCCGGCTTGAAGCGGGTGCTGACACGCATGTCGAGCGGCGGCCGCTCATCGGTAAGCCGGGTGCGGTATATATCCACCCAATGTTTCGCGTCATCGAATCCCAGATACATGGCGGAGTTGCAGCAGCTCGCGACCCAGCGGGTGGTGGGCGAGCCCTCCCTCAACTTGTGAGGCCGCAGCAGTTCCGCTCCCCGGCCGCGGCTCATGCGGTCCTTCCGGAAGAGCATGTATTCGGTGCCGCCATCGGCACCTTTCACCGCGGGAGCATGGGGCAGGGATTCGATCTGCGCGGCGGCCGCCTGGCAATCGTCGCAATAGCAGGCGGCGTTCAGCAGGGGCGCGCCGCGAGCCTCGATGGCCACGCGTCCGCAGGCGCAATGGATTGTAAGAGTCTGATCCGCAGCCATAGGTCTCGAGTCCCTTCAAACCGTTGTCTGTCGCCTATTATGTTTGTCCACGGCAATCTTATCGACCGGCCGATACGTTCACGCCACGGGTTGACTACGGTGTCTTCAATAGACATCCTTTAGAAAAGACATCAAAGGGGAAACAGCTTGGTCGCTCTCACGCTGCCGACGCTGCCGGCATGACCCAGCGCAATCTGAGCACCGCACAGGCGAAGGCCTACTATGACCGGCTTGGCAGCAAGCAGGACTGGCAGTTCTATGAACGGCGGGCCGAAGAGAGGCTGCTGGCCCTCGGCGGCTTCGACGCGGCCAGTGCTGTGTTTGAACTGGGATGCGGCACGGGTGCCTTGGCCCGACGGCTGCTGCAGGACCACCTTCCGGCCGATGCCCGTTATCTTGGTTTCGACCTCAGCGATACCATGGTTGCCCTCGCGCGCGGCCGCGTGGCCTCCTTCGCGCCACGGGCCAGGATCGAACGGAGCGAGGGTGGCATGCACTTCGCCGCCGGCGATGGGAGTTTCGACCGGTTCGTCTCGGCTTACGTGCTGGACCTTCTACCGCCGGAAGCGATTGCTGCCGCATTGACCGAGGCCGGGCGGCTGCTCCGGCCCGGTGGCTTGCTCTGCCTGCTGAGCCTCACCGCCGGCACTTCCTTCACCTCGCGCCTGGTGGCGGGGACCTGGGACCGCTTATAC
>DATIVR010000062.1:0-24922 GCA_035465695.1 Gammaproteobacteria bacterium | reverse complement strand
TACGCACCCCGCACTATCGAACTGCAGTTGAGTGCTGCCGAGACTCTCAATATCGACAGCGGCCAGCCCCACGCGCTCTCCCTCGGGGTATTCCAGCTCACCGATCCGGCGGCCTTCGGCACGCTGGCGGCCAGCGCTGCCGGCGCGGAGAGACTGCTGGACCAGGGTGCCGATGCAGATCCCAGCGTGGTGGGGTTCGACCGCATCGTGCTGCAGCCCGGCGAGAAGCGCACCGTATATCTCAACCGCGCCGCCCACGCACAGTACCTCGGCCTGGTGGCCGGCTACTTCAAGATCACGCCCGGCCAGGACGTGGTCATCTTCAATATCCCGATCCAGCCTAAGCCCGTGGGCTGGGTGACCAAGGGCATGGTGGCGGTGGGCATGCAGGCCGCGGATACCGATGGTATCCCAGCCCCGGTGGCCCTGAGCGCCGGCTTCGGATCCGAGCAGGTGGCGACCTATGCCTCCCTCACCGCCGGCAGCGCCAAGGTGGTGGCGTCGGCGAAGGGCGGCAAGGGCGGCGGCGGTTCGGCTGGCGGTGCCAAGTCCGGCGGCAAGGGACCGAGCCTACCCACCAGCATGCCGAGCTTGCCCAAGCTTCCCGGCAAGCCGTCGAGCGGCGGGAGCGGCAGCAGCAGCGGAGGCGGCGAGTGAACATCCGCAAACACACAGTATTGGCTGATGGAGAGGTGTCATCGTGACGCAGTATCGACCTGTCTTCTGGCATCAGGGACTGTTCCTGCAGCCACAGCATTTCCAGCTCGCCGACCTTCATCACCAGGAGCGGCTGCTTCCGTTCCAGCGCTACCTGCACCCGCATTTCTGGGGCGTGGCGCGCATGGCGTTGCAGTCGGGTGCGTTGCCCAACGGCAGCTGCGAGGTGCAGAGCGGCGAGTTCCTGTTCCCGGACGGCAGCTTCGTGAGCGTGCCGGGAAACGGCGTGCTGGTGGCGCGCAACTTCGATCCCGCCACGGTGACGCTGGAGAAGCCGCTGACCATCTACGCCGCGCTGCGCAAGTGGCGCGCCAACGAAAGCAACGTGACGGTGGTGCAGGACCTGACCCAACTCGGAGGCGTCACCAGCCGCTATGTGAGTCCGGCCAACCCTGAGGACTACGCCGATACCCACCAGGAAGGCCCCAGCGCCAAGGTGAAGACCCTCTACCACCTGGTGCGACTGCTGTGGGATACCGAACAGGAGGAGCTGGCGGACCACGAGCTCATTCCCATCGCGCGGGTGGTGCGCGACGGCGACAGCCTGAAGGCCGCGGCCGACTTCATACCGCCGGTCTTGGGACTGGAAGGCTCGGCAGAACTCTACAAGCTGGTGCGGGACATCCGCGACGAGCTCACCGGCCGCGCCCTGCAGATCGAGGTATACAAGACTCCGGTGCACGGCGAATCGGACTTCGATCCGGCACTCATGCGCTACAAGCTGGCGCTGCGCACCATGGCCCGCTATGTGCCCATGCTGATGCACTACAGCGAGACCCCCTCGGTGCACCCCTGGGACCTCTACGGCATCCTACGCAGCTTCGCCGGCGAGCTCAGCACCTTCGGCATGCATACCAATCTCTTGGGCGAGGACGCGCGCGGCAACCGCCAAGTGCCGGCCTACGACCATCAGCGCCTGGGCCAGTGCTTCGAGCGACTGCGCAAGCTCATCACCGACCTCCTGAATGAGATCACCATCTCCCCGCAGTTCAAGGTCGACATGACCTTCGACGGCACCTGCCACACCGCCATGATCCCGCCGCGGTTCCTGGACGAGCCCAACGATTATTACCTCGTGTTCAACATGCGCACGCCCATAGAACAGCACATGGACTCGATCACCACCGCCGCCAAGCTGGGCGCGCGCAACACCGTGGAGTCGCTGGTGGAACGTTCGCTGCCCGGCATCGGCTTCCGGTACATGCAGGTGCCACCGCCCGGCCTGCCGCGCCGTTCCAACACCTACTACATGCGCATCGACACCCGCGACAGCCAGTGGCCGGACGTGGAGCGCAGCCGGGAGCTGGGCTTCGTCTGGCGCGATGCGCCGGAAGACCTGCGCATGGAACTGGTGGTGATGAGGAGATGAGCGCATGCGGTTGATCGACTGCTACGCCGAGTTCCTGATCCGCCTGCACGGCCGTTTCGCCGAGGGCGCCGACCTCACGGGGCTGGTGTACGACACGTTCCGCGCCGAGGTCGGTGCCAAGCTCAAGGCCTGTGACCGCGTCGCCCAGGATGCGGGCGTGCCGGAGCAGACCCGCGACGCCGCGCGTTTCGCCGCAGTAGCGTGGGTAGATGAACTGGTGTTGTGTTCGAACTGGTCCGACAAGCCCCGCTGGCAGCAGATGCCGCTGCAGCGCGAGTACTACCGCACCACCAACGCCGGCGCCGAGCTCTACGTGAAGCTGGAGGCCCTGGGCGAGGGCGAGTGGGGCCGCGCCGCCCGCGAGCTGTATTACTTCTGCATGGCCTTGGGTTTCCGCGGCCGCTATTTCGGCGACCGCCGTTTCGCCGAGTTCACGGCGGTGAAGCACGCCAACCTGAAGCTCTTGCTGCCGGACGGCAACCTGGACCTGCAGGCGGTGACGCTGTTCCCGGAGGCCTACGCCCACGCGCGCGCCGGCAAGACCGGTCTCGCCGGCCGCTGGAACGTACTGCCCTGGGTGTTCGCCACGCCGGTGGCGGCGCTACTGGTGTTGCTCATCATCTACCACCATCTCATCGCCGCGACCCTCTCGGGCATCCAGGCGCTCGTCAGGTGAACGACCTCCGATGCTGAAATCCATACTCAAGTTCCTGCTCTGGCTGCTGATCATCCTGCTGGTGTGCGCGGGGGTCATCGGCTACTACATCTGGAAGGGCAAGCCAGTCGGCCAGGCGCTCCTGGTGCTGGCGGCGCTGGCCGTCCTGGTGGTGTTGTTCCTGGTGATCCGCCGCCTCTGGATACGGCACCGCGCCAAGAAGCAGGTGCAGAAGATGATCAGCGAGGAGAAGGTGCGGCGCGAGGGCGGCCTCGATTGGTCGCCGCGCGCGCTGCGCCGCGACCTCAAGTCCCGTTGGCAGGGCGGCATCAAGGCGCTCAAGCGCTCACGCCTGCGCCTCTTGGGCGACCCGATGTACGTGCTGCCCTGGTACGTGGTCATGGGTCGCTCCAGCTCGGGCAAGAGCACTGCGGTCAAGAACGCCTATCTCCTGTCGCCGGTGCTGGACCTGCCGGAGCGTCAATCCGGATCCACCCGCAACCTGGATTGGTGGATGTACGAGGAGGCGGTGGTCATCGACACCGCCGGCCGCTATGCGGTACCGGACGATCCGGAGCGCGACCGCAACGAGTGGGACACGCTCATGGCGCTGTTGTCGCGCCGCAAGCAGAAAGAGCCGCTCAACGGCATCCTGGTGGTGGTGAGCGCGGACCGGCTGCTGAACGCCAGCGCCGACGACCTGCTGGAGGAGGGCAAGCAGGTGCGCGCCAGCCTCGGCCATCTCATGAACACCTTGGCGGCCCAGGTGCCGGTATACCTGCTGGTCACCAAGTGCGACCTGATCGAGGGCTTCACCCAGTTCTGCGAGGCCCTGCCGGAGGAGAGCTGGCAGCAGGTGATGGGGGCCTTGAACGACCAGCGCGGTGCCGATGTGCTGGCGGCCCTGGACCAGTGCCTGGAGAAGCTCAACACACGTCTCAAGGACCTGCGCCTCCTGCTGGTGGAGCGCAGCAAGGCGCCTTCCGTGGAGATGATGTTCTTCCCGGATGCCCTCTATAAGCTGCGCGACGGTCTCAGGCACTTCGCCGACGGTACCCTGCGCGGCAGTCCTTACCTCGAGACGCCGTACTTCCGTGGCTTGTTCCTCTCCTCCAGCCAGCAGGCCCTGGGGGGAGTGCAGGGCTCGGGGCTCAAGGACCGCGGCCTGTTCCTGCACGACCTCTTCACCAAGGTGATGCCCGCGGACCGCGGCCTGCTGGTGACGTTACCGGCCGCAGAGCGGGTACGCCGCTCCCTGCAGCATTATTGGATCGGCATCGCCGGCGGGCTCCTGGCGGCCGCCGGTCTGGTGACGAGCTTCCTGTTCCTGCACGACTACGGCGCGCTGCACAGCATCGGCCGCGACACGCGCCCGGTGGTCTATTCCCAGACGGATGTGAACCAGCAGGTGGCGGCACTGGGTCAGGTGGACACCACCCTCAACGACCTGGAGGAAGCCCACGACGGGTGGCTGTTCCCCTGGTATGCCGGACTCACGCCGCCGCAACTGGACAACATCAGCGCCGAGTTCCAGCAGCGCTTCCAGGACGGCGTGCTGAAGGACATGGACCGGCGCCTCAAGGAACGCCTGGCACTCATCAGCCCGGGCGACCCGGCCATCCAGACCCTGGCCGAAGGCCTGGCCCGGCGCAGCCTGATCCTGCAGGCACGCATCGCCGACGCGGACGCTGACGACCTGCACAAGCTGGCGCCGGTGCCCACCGCTTACTGGAAGGAATTGCAGCCGGTGCTCACCGATCAGGGCGGCGACGAGCTGCAGGTGCTCTACGCCGAGTACGAGTCGCGGGTGGATTACGACGAGGACCTGCGCCAGGAACAGGGTTTCGTGAGCGGCGAGCTGGTTGAGCTGTTGCAGAAGACCTCCGGCGACTACACCTGGCTCCTGAACCTTGCCAACCATTCGCCGGACCTGAAGCCGGTGTCGCTGGAAGACTTCTGGTCCGGTACCCATCCGTTAGCGGATCCGCCCCAGGTGCAGCCGGCTTTCACGGCGGACGGTTTCAAGGCGATCAAGGGCTTCACCGACGAGCTGCAACAGGCCACCGGCAATGCGACGAGCGGTCCCGTGCCGGACTACATGGACCGTTTCTATGACTACTACCAGGACGCGTATGTGGATGCCTGGAAGCAGTTCGCGGACCGTTTCGACGAGGGTAGTGACACCTTAGCCGACCGCTCCCAGTGGCTGGCGGTGGTGGGCGGGTTGGGCGAGTCAGACCCCTACCTGAAGCTCCTGGACCGCATGCATGAGGAGCTGGCGCCGCTGGACGAGGACGCGGCGGACCTCAAGACCTCGGTGGACTACTATCACGAGGTGGCCACTTACGCGCCGGCCTCCACCACCAAGGCTGCGGCGGCACAGTCCGGCGGCTTCGGCAAGGCATTGGCCGGCTACGGCGTGGGCATCATTGCCGGCCTGAGCAAGGAGGCCAAGGAGATCAACACCCAGGTCAAGAAGATCCAGAAGCTCAACAAGAAGCCCAAGCCCAAGCGCGGCAAGAAAGTGAAGGACCTGGAGACCGCGATCAGCGATGCCGCCAAGGCCAACGAGGACTACGAGAAGGCCATCACGCTGATGGCCTTCAACTCCGACAACGCCAGCGAGTCCTATGCCAACGTGGCGGCCTGGTTCGGCAATCCGGACAAGGTGGCCGCCAGCGGCACCAGCGGTGGCAATGGCTGGGCCGCCATCCAGGCCCTGCAGCTCATCATGGGCAAACCGGACCCGGAGACCGAGCCGTTCTGGAAGCTCTACACCGGACCGCTGCGCCTGCTCTACCAGTTCATGCAGCAGGAGACCGCCTGCTATCTGAACCAGCAGTGGAGCGCCAACGTGCTCACCCAGACCGAGGGAGTGGAAGAATCCAAGCTGCCGCAGCTCTTGATCGGCAAGAGCGGGCTCGTGTGGAGCTACACCAGCAAGACCGCGGCGCCCTTCCTCAGCAACAAGTACCAGGCGGGTTACGTGGCGGTGCGCGCGGACGACCACGCCATGCCATTCACGCCCGGTTTCATGAGCTTCCTCAATCATGCCCTGGAGGGTGCGCAGCTGGTGGACGGCACCCAGACGGTGACGCTCTCCACGTTGCCCACCAACGTCAACAGCGGTGCGAAGCTCTTGCCCAGCAACGTGATGCTGACCTTGCAGTGCGCCGATGGCGTGCAGGAACTGGACAACTACAACTTCAAGGCCACCCAGGCCTTCAACTGGTCGGTGGCCGGTTGCGGCGACACAGTGCTGCGCATCTTCCTGGGGCCGCTGGTGTTGACCCGCGTGTACGCAGGCATCAAGGGTTTCCCGCAGTTCCTGGCGGACTTCAAGGACGGCGAGCACGTGTTCGGACCCGCCGACTTCCCGGACGACCGCGAGGAACTGATGCATGACGGCGTGAGCGCTATCCGGGTCCGCTACTCCATCGGTGGACAGCGGCCGGTGCTGCTGGCCCTGAAGGCGGTGCCGCTGGACGCGCCGCAGCAGGTAGCCGAGTGCTGGGCGCCGGGTGGTTGATCCTATGCAAGGGCAGGAGAGCCTGAGTGGCTGACGAGGTCCTGGAGAAAGCCGAGCGACTGCGGTTGGTGTACCGCAGCGAGAGCGCCGGGCGGGAGAGCGATGTGGAGCTCCCGTTCCGCATGCTCGTGCTCGGCGACTTCACCCGCGACGGCCGCGCCGTCTTCGGTGAGGGCAACCAGCCCATCGTGCTGCCGGCCCGCGACCTGGACCCGGTGCTGGCCAAGCTCAATCCCAAGCTCAAGCTGCAGGTGCCGGACTTGCTCTCAGAGGCGGCGGACACGCCGCTGGAGGTAGAACTGCAGTTCCGCGGCCTCAACGACTTCGCGCCCGACCGCGTCATCCGCCAGGTGCCCGAGCTCAAGGGCTTGCTGGAGCTGCGCGCGCTGCTGTGGCGCTACCGGGAGCGGGGCGCCAACGTGCGGGAGATCGCCGCCGATATCCAGGCCTTGCTGGGTGAATGGGACATCGAGAGCGGCTCGGGCCGTTTCTGGCACGACGCGCTGAAGTCGAAGGTGGGGGCCATGGGCGCCCACAACGTGGGGCAGATGCTGGCGGAGGTAGACGCGCGGCTGGGGCCGCAGCTGGACCGCATCCTGCACCATCCCGAGTTCCGTGCCCTGGAGGCCTCCTGGCGCGGCCTGGCCTTCCTGCTGGAGCGGGTGGACTACGGCGAGAACTGCCTGGTGGAGGTGCTCAACGTCTCCAAACAGAGCCTGCAGGAAGACTTCGAGGACGTGCCGGAGGTGGTGCAGTCGCACCTCTACCAGCTGGTCTACACCGGCGAGTTCGGCCAGTACGGCGGGCGTCCCTACAGCCTGCTCATCGGCGACTACAGCTTCGGCCCCGGCGCCCAGGACGTGCATCTCTTGCAGAACCTGGCAAGCGTGGCGGCGGTGGCGCACGCGCCCTTCATCGCCGCCGCCGGACCCGGTTTCTTCGGCCTGGATGGCTTCGCGGGCCTGCCGCGCATCCGCGACCTGCGCTCGCTCATGGCCGAGCCCCAGTTCACCAAGTGGCGCGCGTTCCGCGCCAGCGAGGATGCTCGTTACGTGGGGTTGACGTTGCCGCGCTTCCTGCTGCGGCGCGGCTACGGCACGGCGGGTCTAAAGGCCGCGACCTTCGATTACATGGAAAGCTTCACCGGCGACGAGGAGCGCTGCCTGTGGGGCAATCCTGCCTACGGCTTCGCCACGCGCCTCGCGGCGAGCTTCGCCCGCTTCCGCTGGTGCCTGAACGTCACCGGCAAGGAATACGGGAAGGTGGAGGGCCTCGCGGTCAGCGCCGCGGAAGGGCCCGGCAAGGTGCCGACCGAAGTGGTGGTGGACGACAGCCTGGAAGTGGACCTGTCGCGCTTCGGCTTCATCACCCTCACGGTGCATCGCGGCGACAACGATGCAGCGTTCTACACCGCGGTATCGGTGCAGAGCGTGCCCGAGGAAGAGGCCGGCGCCAACGTGAGCGCTGTCTTCGGCCGCAAACTGGCGGCGCAGTTACCCTATCTGTTGCTGGTGAGCCGGCTGGCCCATTACCTGAAGGTGATGCAACGCGAACACCTGGGCGCCTGGCGCAACCGCGCCGAGATCGAGAAGGAGCTGGGGCGCTGGATGCAGCAATACGTGACGGACATGGCCAATCCGGCCGCCAGCGTGCGTGCGCGCCGGCCGCTGCGGCAGGCCAAGATCGAGGTGTTGGAGGTGCCGGGCAAGAACGACTGGTACCTGGTGAAGCTCAACATCACTCCGCACCTGAAATACCTGGGTTCGCCGTTTTCCCTGGCGGTCACCGGGAAACTGGAGAAAGCATGATGCGCCGTGCTGACATGCCGCGCCACGGCCGAGGAGCATAAGCCATGCCGATGCCTGGAAACCTGACGCTGGTGGGCAAGGAACAGGGCCCGATCGAAGGCTCTTGCGAGATCGAGGGCCGCGAGGACACCATCCTGGTGCAGTCCTTCAAGCACGTGGTGGACCTGCCGTCCAACGAGAACGGGCTGCCTTCGGGCCGGCGCGTGCACCGGCCGCTGATGATCACCAAGGAAGTGGACAAGAGCACGCCGAAACTCTACCAGGCGCTCTGCACCGGCGAGCCGATGAGCGAAGTCACGCTGCGCTGGTACCGCATGGACGGCTCCGGCGAAGAGGTGCAGTTCTTCACGGTGATGCTGCAGAACGCCCTGATCGTGAAGGTCGAGTCATGGGTGCCGGACGTGCTGGACAAGCAGAATGCCCACTACGGCAACATGGAGAACCTGTGGTTCACCTACGAGGTGATCCGCTGGACCTGGGAAGAGGACGGCATCGAGTACGAAGAACATTGGGATCCGCAGGAAAAGTAGGCATGTCGGAAGAGAGGCTATTCAAGCGCATGCGCCGCTGGTCCAGCGGCGCCGCTGCGGCGGACGTGGGCAGCTACGTGGAGTCGGTGCTCCAGGACCTGGGGCACCTCTACAACACGCGACGCGGCTCCACGCCTCTCAGCGACCTCTACGGCCTGCCGGACATCTCGGACATGCTGGCGAACCTGACGCCGCCGGACGTGGAGCGCATCCGTGAAGGCATCGAGACCAGCACCCGGCAGTTCGAACCGCGCCTGCGCGACGTCCGCGTGAACGTGGCGACCGAGGAAAGCCTGGGTATGCTGCGTTTCGCGGTGCAGGGCAACCTGCTGCACGAGAAGGCCCTGGTCCCCGTGCGTTACTTGGTGAACATCGAGGGTGACGGCCGCGTCACCGTGAGGCAATAGCAGGCATGAACCGCGACTATTACCAACGCGAACTCAACGCCCTGCGCGAGCTGGCCCGCGAGTTCGCCGCTGCGCACCCAGCGCTGGCCTCGCGCCTTTCCGGCCCGAGCCCGGATCCGGACGTGGAGCGCATCCTGGAGGGTGTGGCCTTCCTCACCGGGCGGGTGCGGGAGAAGCTGGATGACGACTTCCCGGAGCTGGCCCAGACGCTCACCCAGCTCATCTATCCGCATTACCTCAGGCCGCTGCCGGCCACCACCATCATGGAGTTCAGGCCCAAGGACACCTTGCGGCGCAACATGGTGGTGCCGGCGGGCAGCTACGTGGATTCGGTGGAGGTGCAGGAGACGCACTGCCGTTTTCGCACCTGCTACGAGGTGCGGGTGGCGCCCCTCTCGCTAGTGCAGGCGCAGCTGCTGGAGCGGCCGGGGGCGCGCCGATCCATCGATCTCACCCTGCAGCTGAATGGACTGACCCTCTCGCAATGGGACGCGGACCGCATGCCGTTCTTCATCGGCGGAGACTTCGCAGGCGCCGCCGACCTGTACATGCTGCTGTTGCGCGGCCTGGAGCGGGTGGTGATCTCCACCGGCGCCGGCGAGCACGAGCTGCCGGCTTCGGCGCTGCAGCCCCTGGGGCTGGACGATGAACAGGCCATGTTGCCGCGTCCCGCGGCCACGCTGCCGGCCTTCGGCCTGCTGCAGGAGTATTTCCTGCTCAAGGAGAAGTTCCTGTTCGTGGAACTGACCGGACTGCAGGAATGGCGCCAGCGCGGCGGCGGCAACCAGTTCCACATCCGCTTCGACTTCGCGCCCTCGGAGGCGCGCTTCCCGGCGGTGGATCGCGAGCGTTTCATGCTGCACTGCACCCCCGCGGTGAACCTCTTCAGCCATGACGCCGATCCCATCCTGCTCAATCACCGCCGCGCCGAGGTGCGCGTGCGGCCCGCCGGCGAGAAGGGCGGCAACATCCAGGTGTACTCGGTGGACGAGGTGGTGGGCCACACCCGCGGCTCCGCCATCCGCCAGGAATACCGGTCCATCAACCTCTATGGCGGTGGGAATGCGCAGGTGCCGTTCTATGAGATGCGCTTCGTGTCCGACGCCGAAGGCGGTCGCGCCGAGCCACACCTGCTGGTGACCTATCCCCAGGGGGTGGAGTTGCCGGCGCAGCAGACGCTCATCCTGGGCCTCACCTGCAGCAACGGCCGGCTGCCGGCGCAGCTCCGGCCCGGCGACATCGCGCGCGCCACCGGCACCTCGGACCTCATCACTTTCCGCAACGTGCTGCCGCCCGCGGACGGCGCCGAGCCGCCGCTGGGCGAGGCGGTGCTGTGGCGCCTGCTGTCGCACCTGGCCATGAACTTCGTGCCCATCGCCAACGCCGAGACGCTGCAGGCGCTGCTCAGGCTCTACGTGGTGCAGGGCGGCGCCCAGTCACCGCGCGAGGTGGCGAACCTGCGCCGCATCTCCGCGATCTCCACGGTCGGTAGCCGCGCCGGCGACCGCCTGTTCGGCGGCAACGTGATCCGCGGCCAGGAGATCCGCGCCAGCGTGCGTCCGGACTACTTCGCCTCGGCGGGCGACATGTTCCTGTTCGGCAGCTTGCTGGACCGGGTGCTGGCGACGTTCTCGACCCTGAACAGCTTCAGCCTCTTCACGCTCATCGATGAGCAAACCGGGAATACCTACGCATGGCCAGCGAGACTGGGCAAGCGCGCGCTGATCTAGAGCGCGAGCTGGTCGACAACAGCCGCGAATACGACTTCTACCAGGTCGTGCGGTTGCTGGCGCGCCTGCAGCAGGGCGGCGAGGAGATGCCGCCGCTGCGCTACCGACCGGTGCTGGGCCTGGAGCGCGCGGAGTCCGACGTGGCGCAGATGCGCGGCGACGCCGCCACCGGCTACGAGATCGCCCCCACCTTCATGTCGCTATACGGCGCATCGTCGCCGCTGCCGGTGTGGTATACCAGCGAGTTGCTGGAGGACGAGTGGAACGACAGCACCGGGCCGCGCGACCTCCTGGACTTGCTGCACCAGCAGACCTACCCGCTGCTGTATGCCGCATGGCGCAAGTACCGTTTCGCGCTGAACGCGGTGGAAGGCGAGGGCGAGCGCTATTGGGGCATGCTGTACGCGCTGATGGGACTCTACGAGCCCGCCATGCGCGCGCGCGTGCCGGATGCGGCCGGCTTCCTGAGCCAGGCCGGCCTGTTCTCCCGCCAGGTGCGCAGTGCCGCGGCATTGGAGGCCATGCTCAAGGGAGCGTTGCAGCGGGAGCACGTGGAGGTGGTGCAGTGCGTGCCGCGCAATGCGAGCATCCCGCAGGATCAACGCCTGCGTCTCGGCCGCGGCGGCTGCACCCTGGGCGCGGACACGGTGCTGGGCGAGCAGGTGGTGGACTGCAGTGGCCGTTTCCAGGTGCGCATCGGCGCGGTGGACGCCGAGGCCTTCGGCCTGGCGCTGGCCCCCGGCGGATTCGTCGATACGGTCCGGCGCATCTGTGAGAGTTTCCTGGTGCAACCACTGGAGTGCGAGGTGGTGCTGGTGCTGGAAGAGGGCGTGGTGCAGCCCGCCGCAGTGGGCGGCAACGACTTCAACCGCATGATGGGACAGAACGAGTTCGCGACCCTGGGCCAGGACGCCTGGGTGGTGGGCGGCACCAATGCCGCCGGCCTTGAAGTGGGATTCATGCTCTGAGGATCAGTGCGCGACGCGCCCGAGGGCGTGTCGCGGCAGGAGGATAGTGGAGTGGCGACGCCGACGTTCACGTTCAAGAGCTCCGCTTATGGGGCGAACACCTTCACGGTGGTGGACTTCCACGGCATGGAGGCCATCTCCAGCCTCTACCAGTTCGACATCGGGCTGAAGTGTGACGAGGGCACCAGCATCGACCTGCGTGACCTGCTGGATGGCACCGCCAGCCTCACCATGCAGGAGGGCACCAGCGTCATGAACAGCTACAGCGGCGTGGTGGCCCGAGTGGAACAGCAGCAGCAAGCAGGTGGCTACAACTATTACCGGGTGTTGCTGGTGCCACCGGCCTGGAAGCTTGGGCTCAACTTCCGCAGCGCCGGCTTCAGGGGCATGACCCATCCGGCCATCGTCGAGCTGGTGCTGACCAACGCCGGCCTGACGTGCGGCTCCGCCGCCACCGCTCCCAACGCCGACGTGAACACCGACGACGTGGTCGTCGACTACCCGGAGCAGGATTTCACCTGCCAGTACGCCGAGAGCGACCTGAACTTCATCTGCCGGCTGCTGGAGAACCTGGGGATCTACTTCTACTTCGAGGACATGGCCGGCAGCTGCCGGATGGTCCTGGCGGATGGGCTCTCCTATCCCAACCCTGTGAGCATCCCGTTCACGGATCCGAGCAGCACCAACAACTACGACTCCATCGTGCAGATCACCCAGCAGCTCTCGGCTGCACCGGTGCAGGTGGAGATGACGGGCTACGATTACCAGAACGTCAGCACCGCGGTGCAGGGCGACTATGGCGTGCAGGTGGACAACTTCGTCCCCACCGGGACTTATCCGGCCACCTGGCTCTACGATCACCGCGTGCCGGACGCCGCCCACGCGGCGCGCCTGGCCCAGGTGCGGGCGCAGGAGAGCGCCTGCCAGGCCTGTACTTACATTGGCAGCGGTGCGATACCGAGCCTGCGCGCGGGTTCCACCTTCATCCTTAACAGCCATCCAGCGGCGGCCTTCAATCGCGAATACCTGGTGACCAGCGTGACCCACACGGCGCGCAATGCCGACCAGTCCTGGGCCGCGGGCAGCTATACGTCCTCGCAGACCGCCACCGGCGCCTACTACGGCAACAGCTTCACGGCGATGCCGGTGGTGGCGGGTCAGGGCGGCACCGCCGGCGGC
Organism: Gammaproteobacteria bacterium; assembly: GCA_035465695.1. GTDB lineage: Bacteria > Pseudomonadota > Gammaproteobacteria > Natronospirales > REEB76 > DASUBN01. The sequence continues at coordinate 12,030 of DATIVR010000062.1, read as the reverse complement.
GGCAACTCCTCACCCAACATGCAGTTCCGTCCGCAGCGGGTCACGCCCAAGCCCCGCATCAGCGGCGTGCTCTCGGCGTGGGTGTATCTGCAGCCGGACACCAGCCAGAATCCCAATACCCAGGGCTCCAACAGCCAGAACAACGACCCGCAAAGCGCGCAGATCACGCCCCAGCAACCGATACCGGGATTCCAGAACACCGGCGCCGGCGATGGTCAGGAGAATGCCTACGGACTTCCGGCGCCGCCGATGGACGAGCAGGGCCGCTACCTGGTGACGTTGCCTTTCGTGGACGGCAGTGTGCCTGACTCCAGCTTCGTCTCGGCCTGGATACGCATGGCACAGCCCTCGGCGGGACTCTATACCGGCACCCAGTTCATGCTCGAACCCGGCGCGGAGGTGCTGCTGACATTCGTCAACGGCGATCCGGACCTACCGGTGATCACCGGCGCGGTCTACAACGGCGCCACCAACGCGCCGCTGACCAGCGCCGCCACCGACCCGACTCTCTGAGAGGACAGGCGTGCCAGGCATACGCGTCACCAAGCCTTTCAAGCTCAGCCTGCTGCACCGTACCTACCAGTACCGGGGCGAGCAGAAGCTGGCGGTAGGCGTGCTCGGCATGTTCTCGCTGACCGAACCGGGGCGGGTGTTGGCGGAGAACGAGATGTGGCGCAAGACCATGTCGTCGCTCGGCCGCGACGGCATGCTGGATGCGGCCATGCCCAAGTCCCGCGGCGAGTTCCTGGTGAGCGGCAGCTTCCACGCGCCCGGCGGCACACCGGTGCCGGCGGGTTTCGTAAGGGTGCGGCTCGGCAAGCTGGACAAGCGCATCAACGTATACGGTGACCGCCACTGGAAGCGCGCGGCCGGCGTGAGCCTGGGCGTCAGCGATCCGGAACCCTTCACGGTCATGCCGTTGGACTTCGCCCATGCCTTCGGCGGCAAGGACCACAAACCCAATCCTGTGGGCAGGGGCATCGACGCAGTGGAGGCGGACGGCGAGTCGCGCGTCCTGTTGCCGAACCTGGAGCTGCCCGGGGCGCTCATCGGCTCACCCTCGGATCGGCCGGTGGCCGCGGGTTACGGCGCGCTGGACCCCATGTGGCCCCAGCGCTTCGGAAGAGTCGGCACCTATGACCAGAAGTGGCTGAAGGAACGGGCGCCGGGTCTCGCCGATGACCTCAAGTGGGAGTACTTCAATGTGACCGCCGAGGACCAGTGGCTCGAAGGTTACTGGCGCGGCGACGAGGAGTTCGAGCTCAGCAACCTGCACCCAAGCTTGCCGGTGATCCAGGGCCGGCTGCCGGGCCTCACGGCGCGCGCCTTCGTGGTGCACGGGCACGGCGAAGGCGGACGCCTGGAAGAGCTGCCCATGCGGCTTGAGACCGTGCACTTCTTCCCCGCCGAGGAAGGCGGCATCTGCATCTGGCGCGGCGACACCCGTATCGGCACCGACGACGGCAGTGACGTGGCCCAGATCATGCTGGCCTACGAGCGTAACGCCGATCCGCGCCGCAGCCTGGAGCACTACCAGGCCGCGCTGCAGCGGCGCCTCGACAAGGAGACCCGTGCCGCCCTGCTGCTGGACGAGCGTGACCTGATCCCGGAGGGCGATAAGTCCGGCCTGGCGGAGGTCATCGACCGGACCCTGGAGGACAGCGGTTACGCGGGCCTGCTGGCGCAGAACCAGAAGGGTCGCCTGCAACTCGAGAAGGACAAGACCAAGGCGCGTCTCGCGGCGCTGGGAGTGGACGCCGGTCCCGCCCTGGCGGCGCTTCCGGAGCCGGAACAGCAGTCCTTCGACATCTCAAAACTGGACGTGCTGAAGCTCATCGCCGAGGCGCGCAAGCAGGGCGAGGCTGCCCGGGCGATGGCCAAGCAGAAGATCGAGGAGGCCAGCAAGCGCGCCGGGCTCGATCCCGAGAAGGTCATGAAAGAGATGGCCTCGGCTGCGAGCCTGCCGCGCTTCTCCGCGGCCGCGCAGCTGGCCCGCGTGCAGACGCTGCTGCAGAACTCGTCGGATCCCAAGCTCTTGCTGCAGAAGACCACCGGCATCACCGACATCGGGGAGCTGGAGAGCCGCCTGCAGGCGGCGGAGGAAGCGTTCCGCAAGGGCTACGCCATGGGCGCCCATAACCTCGCCAAGGTTCTGCCGCAGGACCGCAAGGCGGGACTCGCGGCACTCAAGGAGCAGGTGTTGCACCGCCTGCAGCGGCGTGAGTCGCTCGCGCGCATGGATCTGGCAGGCATCGATCTCAAGGGTGCCGACCTCAGGGGCGCCGATCTCAGCGAGGCTTATCTTGAGTTCGCCGACCTCTCCGGTGCCGACCTTTCCGGCGCCAAGCTCCAGGGCGCCATCGCGGCTCACGTCAACTTCAGCGGCGCCAAGCTCGACCGGGCCGACTTGTCTCGTGCCAACCTTGGCCGCTGCAGCTTCGTCGACGCGAAAGGCGAGGCGGTGGACTTCAGCAATTCGGCCCTCAGCGAATCGAACTTCGAGAGGGCGACGTTCACGGGTTCGCGGTTCGCCGCCGGACTGATGATGCAGGTCAACTTCAGCGGTGCGGATCTCTCCGGCGCCGATATGCAGACGCCGTTGCTGATGGACTGCCACCTGGATGGCGTCCGCCTCAAGGGGGCGACCGTGCGCCGCGCCATGGTGCTGGGCGGCAGCGCGACGGGCCTGGACCTCAGCGGTGCCAGGGGCGAGTCGCTGCTGTTCGTGGACGTGGACCTGGACGGGCTGAAGATGTCCGGGGCGGAACTGGCCAAGCTGCGCCTGGTGGGAGAGAAGACCCGCGCTCGCCATGCAGACTTCGGCGGCGCCAAGCTGCCGGGCTCCAACCTGCGCTGCATCGACCTCGAGGGCGCCAACTTCGAGCGGTGTCTGCTGGACGGCGCGGACCTCAGCGAGGCGAAGCTCAAGCAGGCACGTTTCCAGGGCGCCCGTGCCCGCCAAGCGCATTTCATGAAGACCGACCTGGAGGGTGCCAAGCTCTCGAACTGCGACCTCAAGGAAGCCTTCCTCAACGGCGCCCGCCTGGTGAGTGCGGACCTCAGCAGCTCCAACTGCTTCGGGGCGGAATTCCTGGGAGTGACGGTGGGCGAGACCCGGTTCCATGGCGCGAACCTGAAGCGCACCAAGCTCAAGGACTGGCACCCGTGACCCGCGAAGAACTGGAAGCGGCCATCGCCCGCGGCGAGCAGATCCGCGGCCAGGAGTTCGCCGGGGCCAAGCTGGCGGGGGCCAGGCTATGCGGAGGATTGTTCGAGAAGGTCAGCTTCGCGGGCGCCGACCTTACCGGTGCCGACCTGCGGGAGAGCGTGTTCACCGCCGCGGACTTCAAGGGTGCCGTGCTGCACCGGGCGCAACTCAGCCGCGCGCTGTTCACCCAGTCCGGACTGCAGGGGGCGACTTTCGCCGGCGCCGACATGGCCCGCGCCAACTTCATCCACGTGGATCTGGAGAAGGCGGTGCTCGCCGGCGTGCGCCTGGAGTTCACGGTACTGAACCAGTGCCGGCTGATGCAGGTGGACTTCTCGGGCACGGAGTTCTTCAAGACAGTGATGCTGGAAGCGCAGGTGACGGGTGCCAAGTTCAACGGCGCCCGCATGCAGAGCGTGGTACTCATGAACGGGGACTTCTCGGGCTGTGATTTCCGGGGCTTCTCGGCACAGCAGGCCTTCCTGCAGGGCGGCAAGTTCGGCGGCATGGACCTTTCGGGCTTGAGCCTGGTGGCATGCCAGTTGCGCAACTGTGATCTCGTGGGCGTGAAGTTCCGCGGCGCGATGCTGGAGAAGACCGGCTTCATGGAATCGAAGCTCAAGGGCAGCGACTTTTCCGGGGCACGGCTTGCCAACGCCGTGTTCTCCGGTGCCGACCTGGAAGATGCGGACCTGTCCGGCTGCGACCTCAGCCAAGCCCATTTCCAGAAGGCCAGACTGGTGCGCGCTCGCCTGGACAAATCCCGGCTCGACATGGCGCAATTGACCGATGCCGACTGCACCGCGGCCAGCTTCAAGGGCTGCGAGGCGAGCTATACCGACTTCTCCCGCTCGGTGCTGGACGGCGCCGACTTCAGCGATGCCAACCTGTTCAAGGCCAAGTTGCATGCGGTGCGCGACCAGGCCACCCGCTGGCCGGCGAACAAGGCCATCGCCTATGGCACCGATCCCGACCAGCTCGAAGCCGAGAACTGGCGACCCGCCTAACCCTGGAGTACCTAGCCATGCACACGCAGACCCAAAGCAACTACGCGCCGGCCGCGACCGGCCTGATCCAGGCCCGGGTGGTGGACGCCGGGGAAGACATCTGCCGTCTGAGCGGCGCCAGCGGCAGCTTCACTGCACGGCGCGCAGCCTCGTGCCTGTTGCAGCCGGCCGCCGGCGACACGGTGCTGCTGGCCGAGGCGGGTGGAAGCCTGTGGGTGCTGGCGGTGCTGGTGCGCGGCGACAGCCCGGCGGTGTTGCCGTTGCCGGCGGACAGTACCGTGAAGGTGGCGCAGGGTGGGCTCAAGCTCGCGGTGCAGGAGGAGCTGACCTTGGCGGCCGGCAAGCAGCTCAACGCGGTGGCGCCGGAAGTCTCGGTACAGGCGGCGCGGGCGGGCTTCACCGTGGGTGTGCTGCAACTGGCGGCGGGACTGGTGGACGCCGTGGCGGACCAGGTGAAGACCGTCGCCGGCATGCTGGACACCGCGGCGGAACGCGTGCGGCTCAAGGCGGGTTCCTCGCACCGGCAGATCGAGGACCTGGAGCACCTGCAGGCCGGGCAACTGAACTATGCGGTGAAGACCGTGCTCAACATGCGCGGCAAGCACGCGGTGATGTCCGCCGAGAGCGAGGTGCGCCTCGACGGCGAGCGCATCCACTTGGGCTGAGGAGGCATCCATGTTCGTAAACACCCAGATGGGCGGACTCTACTTCGGGTTCCCGGACGTGTGCTTCACGCCGATCCTGGTGCCGGTGCCGATCCCCTACCCGAACTTCGCCACCGGACTCCTGGCCATGCCCTTCACCGGCGCGCTCAACGTGCTCAACGAGTGCATGCCGACCCACACCATGGCCACCATGGGGACCATCAGCTTCGGCGATCAGCCGGGCATCGAGCTCGGCATCCTCTCGGGGCTGTTCATGGGGCCGCACCACACGCTGTTAGGCAGCTTCACGCTGCTGACCGATGGCATGCCCACCTCCCGGCTGACCAGTTTCACCGGGCACAACGGTTTCGCCTTGAATGCCCCCGGCTTCTCGATCGTGCCGAGCCAATTCACCACCCTTTGCCTGATGCCTTGACGTAGGAGCACACCATGGCCATCAACCGTATCCTCAACGCGATGTGGGCGGAGATCTCCGCCCGTGGCTCGCTCATCAAGGCTGCCACCAATCCCTACAATCCGACCCCCGGCGGCGACGTGCCCGGCGCCAACAACCAGGGCCTGGCGGCCATCCAGTCGAGTTCGCCGTTCATCCAGCTGAATCGGGACGGGGTCTCATCCCAGTTCCCGGTGAACACCGCGTTGGGTAACGAAGGCCGCAACTCTCCGACTCCCCTGGACGAGAACAGCGGCGCATACCACGTGGTGCGCCAGTACGGCGACATCTACCTGTTCAACGACGGCAACGTCGTGGCCTGGGGCGGCAACGGCAAGAACTTCAGTTTCGGCAACGGCTACGAAGAGAATCACGCCTGGGCGGGCCAAGCCTGCGTGTACAACAACGAGGTGTTCACCATCCCGGCCGGGGCCATGTCCACTCCTGGGTGCTTCTCCAGCGCGCCGAACCCATCGCCGACGGCCGTGGCGGAGTACGAGTGGCTGGGCGGCAACGTGTCAAAGAGCTGGGGCAACGACTACACCTACACCTACGGGGCCTCCTATGAATGGAGCGGTGGCCCGACCACCTATATCGACGCCTACGGCAATAGCGGCAACAACCTCACGGACGTGATGCAGGGCAAGCACTGCACCTTCAGCTATGGGAACGGCTATGAGGAAGCTCTGATCGAGTGGACCCCCAGCAGCACCTGGTTCCACGCCGACGATCCGAACTCACCCTACAAGAGCCGCACCAGTGACAGTTGGACCTCCTCTAACCTGGGAACCAGCTGGAGCGCCTCCAGCCTGCTGGTGTCCAAGGCCTTCGGGCCCACCTACGACTACCACTACGGTTCCGCGAAATCGGTGCAGGAAGGGCCGAGCGAGGAGGTGGTCAACGGCGCGAGCTGGAGCACCGTGACCGGCGACAGCACCGAGACCGTCAACGGCAACAGCACCAGCACCGTGACCGGCGATTCCACCGAGACGGTCCACGGCAACGCCACCTCGAACTCCTACGGCAACGCCACCGAGACCCATTGGGGCACCTCGGACGAATATTTCATGGGCGGCAAGAACGAGATGATGCTGGCGGGTTGCGACGAGATCAACCTGGCTGCCAAGCTCGAGATCGTCGGCGGCGCGGCCACGGAGATCTACCTGGGTGCCAAGCTTGAGATAGTGATGGCGGTGGCCATGGAGCTCAAGGGTGGACTCGGGCTGAGCATCACCACCGGGGAAAATGTCGAGATGAACCTGGGCAAGGTTGAGATCGAAGACACCACTCAGATCGACGTGAAGACCTCCCAGATCACGGCGGCCGTACTGAACCTGTTCTGCTGAGGCGGTCTTAGCTCGCCGTCTGCAGCAGCGCGACCGCCGCTTCGATGGGCGCGGCGATGCTGAGGTCGGTCTGCAACGGCAGGGCGAACTTGCCCGCAGCGGTCTTCGCCTCCTGGGGCAGCAACGCCAAGGGACTGAGCATCACCCCCACGATGCGGCCGCGGCGTGCATCGATGAGCGGCCCGCCCGCGGCGCCCGAATAGGCGCTCCCTTCCACCAGCAACTGCCGGCTGCCCGCGGGGCCTTGCACCTTGGCGCAGAGGATCCCGCTGCGCGCGATCAGCGGGAGGGAACCGTGGCGGCCGAACGCGAAACCGAGGTGCATGAGCGGGGTACCGGGCAGGAGAGAGAGGCTGTCCCCCAGCAGGTCCGGCGGCAGCCGCAGCTGCGCCGGATCGATGAGCTTGAGCAGCGCCAGGTTGTTGGGCAGGTCCAGCTTCACGACCGCGGCGGGAAAGCAGTTCAGCTTGTCGCGGGAGGCGGGCTGGAAGCCGGCCGGATCCTCGGCGGGCGACACCAGGAGTTCGTTCCGGTCCTTCACCAGTTCGGCGGTGGTGAAGAGGTAGCCCTCCTGGCGCACCGCGAAGGCGCTGCCCAGGAAGTCCACGGCACCGGTGGCGGGATTCCGGGTGAGCAGCATGGCGCAGGAGGGCGCCAGGCGCTGGAAGATCTGTTCCATGACTAGCGCCGGTGCAAGCGTGCCGCGGGGGGCTGGGAATAGGTGACGGCGCTGGGGCTGTCCACCGTGCCGGCAGGAGGTGCGGTCTCGGGAGGCCGCGATTCGGTCTTGCCGCCCGGCAGGACGCATACCCAGCCGCTGTCCGTCTCCTCGGCTTGTCCCCCTTCCTGGGCACACCAGGCCATGGGGTACTCATCCAGGGGTGAGGCGTCGGGAAGCATCAGCGGCGCCGCGGGCGGCGTGCTGCCGCCGAAGCGGAAGCCCACGCCGAAGCTCAAGATCAGGTCGTTATAGTGGCTGAACACATGTTGCAGCTGCAGGTCAGTGCGCAGGAACAGGGGTAGCGACTGCCAGGGCGTGCTGTCGAAGCCCATGCCCAGGGCGAGGTACGGCTTGCGCAGGGTGCTGTCGTCGCCGTAGTACTGCTCCGCGAAACCCACGCCGGCATCGGCGAAAGGCGCGAACAGGCGTGGGCGATGCTCGAAGTACCACAGTCCATCCACGCCGAAGGTCTTCCAGTTGGCGATGCCGTTCAGGGACTTGGGGTTGTCGGCGTGGTAGCCGGCCGCCAGCTCGAAGCTGAAGTCGCCGTATTCCTTGCCGCCCAATACGCCCCAGCCACGGGGTCCGTGGGTGGCGGCATCGCGGCTGGCGTCAGGTCTGATGATGCTGGCCTGTGCTACCACATACCAGGCATCGGCAGGCAGGGGAGCGGGCGCCGGCGGAGGCTGATCGGTGTCGGCAGCCACCGACACCGTCCAGAGCAGTCCGCAGGCGCCGAGTGCCGGCAGCAGGCGGCGCAAGGCGATGCCGCGGCGCCACCAGGTGACGAAGGCCAGTAGCGACAGTGAGAGCCAGCCATAGCCACCGCGACCCGGGCCACCATGGTGCACGGCGCTGGGCGGCGCCGGCGTGACGTCGAGGGAGGCGGTGGCGGTGCTGGACTTGAGCTTGGTCACCGTGTCGGTGGCGGTGTAGGTGAAGCTGTCCGGACCGGAGTAGCCGCCCACCGGCGTGTAGGTGAAGGCGCCGGTCTTGGCGTCGACGGTGGCGACGCCGTGCTTGGACTGAGTGCCGATGGCGTAGTTCATGGGGTTGCCGTTCACGTCGATGGCGGAGAGCATGCCGATGTAGGTCTGGCCTGCATAGAGAGTGAGGTTCAGGTCATTGGCCAGTGGCGCCACCGCCTGCAAGGGCACTGCGGCGACCGTGACGTTCACCACGGCGGTATTGGATGCGAGATGGGTGACGCTATCGGTGGCGGTGAAGCTGAAGCTGTCCTTGCCGGTGAAGCCGGCGTCGGAGGTGTAGGTGTAGGCGCCGCTGGAAGCGTCGAGCTTGAGCTTGCCGTGGGCGGGTGCGGGGTTGACGGCGAAGACCAGGGGATTCATGCCGGCATCCACCGCGGCCAGCGTGCCGCCGGCGGCCTGGCCCGCGTAGACCGCGAGGTTGCCGCCGTTGGCCAGCGGCGCCACGCCGGTGATGGGCAGCGCCTGCACCGTGAGCGTGACGGTGGCCGGTGCCGAAGCGATGGCGGTGGAGTCGATGACGGTGAAGCTGAAGCTGTCGCTGCCCACATAGCCGGCATTGGGCGTGTAGGTGAAGGCACCTGCGGTGGGCCCGGAGGCGGTCACGCTCACGGTGCCATGGCTGGGTTGCACCGCAGAATAGCTCACGGCATCGCCGGCGGCGTCCACCGCTACCAGTGCGCCGCTCAGGGGTTGGCCCGTGTAAAGGCTGTAGCTGGCATCGCTGGCCTGGGGCGGAGTAGGTGCCACCGGCAGGGCCGCCACGGTGATGACCACCCCCGCCGCCGTGGAAGTGCTGGTGCCGTCCGTCACGGTGAAGGTGAAGGAATCGGGTCCGGTGTAGTTGGACGCCGGCGTGTATGTGAACTGGTTGGTGCCGGGGGTGATGCTGGCGACGCCATGGGTCGCCGCGGTCACGATCTGATACGTGAGGCTGTCGCCGCTGGCAAGCGGCGCACCGGAGAGGCTGGAGTTCAGGGTCTTGTTCTCGTACACGGTCACGCTGGCGCTGCTGGCCAGCGGTTTGGATCCGCTCACGGGAGTCGGGGCCACGTTGAAGGTGAGGGTAGCGGGCGCCGAGACGATGCCGGTGACGCTGTCCGTCACCGTGTACGAGCTGCTGTCGCTCCCGGTGAAGCCGCCGGTGGGCGTGTACTTGAAGGTACCGCTGCTGGGAAACGTCAGGCTGCCGTTGGGAGTGAGGACGGCGCTGCTGGGATAGGTGATGGCATTGCCGGCGCCGTCACTGGCCGAGAGGGCGCCGCTCACCGGGATGCCCAAGTAGGTGGACACCGTCACATTGCCGGCCACCGGCGCGGGCGGCGGCAGCGCGTTCACGCTGATGGACACGGTGGCGCTGGCGGTGTTGGTGCCGTCGCTCACCTGGAAGCCAAAACTGTCGTTGCCGATGTAGCCGGCGTTGGGTGTGTACGTGAAAGCCCCGCTGGCGGCGATGGTCACGGAGCCATGGGCGGTGGTGGTGGTGCCCACCGTGCCGTAAGTCAGAGCGGCACCGGTGGCACTGCTGCCGGTGAGGGTGCCGCTCACCGCCGCGTGCTCATAGGTGGACAGCGTGGCGGGGTTGGCGACCGGCGGAGCGGAGCTGGAAGGCGGCGGCAGCGCGTCCATGGTGAGGGCTACGGTCGCCACCGCGGAGGAGACGCGGGTGACAGAATCGGTGGCGGTGAACGTGAAGCTGTCGCTGCCGGTATAACCGGTGGCAGGCGTGTAGGTGAAGGCGCCGGTGGCGGCGGTGATGACCACCGTGCCGTGATTCGGCGCCACGGACAACACGTAATCGAGCGGGTTGCCGGCGGCGTCGCTGGCGCTCAAGCTGGCGGAGATGGCCGTGTTCTCGTAGGTAGTGAAGCTGGCATTGCTGGCGAGCGGCACCGCCTGGGACGACACGGGCACCGCTTGCACGGTGAGACTCACGCCAGCGGCGGCGGAACTGAGACCCGTGACGGTGTCGGTGGCGGTGAAAGTGAAGCTATCGGCCCCGCTGAAGCCGGCGGCCGGGGTATAGGTGAAGGCGCCGGTGGCCGCGTTGGTCAGTTTCACGCTGCCGTGTGCCGGCGTGGTGACGCTGAAGCTCAGAGTGTTGCCTGCCGCGTCGCTGGCGGTGAGTACACCGCTCAAGGGCGTGCCGGTGTAGGTAGTGAGCGTCATGGCGCTGGCCAGCGGCGCCACGCTGTTGGAACCGGAACCCGAACCGCCGGAGCTGGAGCCCGATCCGCCGCTGCCGACGGTGATGTTGACGGTGGCGGGATTGGAGGTGGCCTTGAGCAGGGTGTTTTCGGCGGTGAAGGTGAAGCTGTCGCTGCCGTTGTAGCCGCTGGCAGGGGTATAGGTGAAGGCGCCGGTGCCGGTGTCGGTGAGCTTCACGCTGCCATGGCTGGGCTGGGTGGCGATGGCGAAGCTCAAGGACGCGCCGGTGCCCTTCAGGGTGCCCGTGAGCGCGGTGTTCGCGGGCGTGGTGAGCGTCATGTCCGACACCGTGGGCGCGCCCAGCGGCGGCGGCGGCAGGGTCACCGTGATGCTGACGGTAGCTACGTTGGAGTCGCTGGCGCCGTCGTTGGCCTTCCAGGTGAAGCTGTCAGCGCCGAGATAACCCGCGGCCGGCGTGTAGGTGTAGGAGCTGCTGGAGGAACTGGACAGCTTGAGGGTGCCGTGGGTCGGCTGCGAGACGATGGCATAGGAGAAGGTCACGGCCAGGGCATCGGTGGCGGTGAGGGTGCCGTTCAAGGTCTGGCCGGAGGCCACGCTCACCGAGACGCTCTTCGCCACGGGGATCGGCGGGATGACGGTCACCGGGATGCTGCCGTAGCCGGTCTGGCCGTAGCCATTGCTGGCGATGAGCGTGACGTTCGCAGTGCCGGTCTTGGTGGCAGTGGGCGTCAGACTCAAAGAGCAGGTGTCCAGCGCCAGGCTGCCGCCACAGTTGCTGGAGAGTGCGAGGTTGGCCGCCGGAAGCACCGTGGTATTGCTGGAGAGGATGCTCAGGGTGAGCACCGGCTGGCTGCCATCGTTACCCGAGAGGTTGAACCAGGCGAGCGAGGCGTTGTTACCCGCGATCAGGGTGAGGGGCTGCAGGCCGGAGAAGCTCGGCGGCAACTTCTGGATGCCGCTGATCTCGTAGGCGCCGATGTCAGGCGCCAAGGCGTTCCTCTGGTAGCCGCGTTGGTCCAGGGCTGGCGCGCCGCTGGTGGCCCCGGCGCCCGCCGGGAGCACCAGCGCCATGGTCTGGGTGGGACCGCCGTTGTTGGCGAGCGGCAGCAGCAGCGGGATGCTGAACGAGTCACCGCTCTGGATGCAGGAGACGGAGGTGCTGCCCAGCACGTTGGGTGAGCCGGCGAAGCCACCGCCATTGCTGAGGCAATCGGTGGTGGCGGTGCTGGTCACGTTGCCGGATGAATCGGTGGTGTTGAGCTCCGATGCGAAAAGGATGGAAGAGCTCACGGTGGCGCCGGCACTGCCGCTGGCGTCCGCCGCCGGGGAGCCGGGACTTGCGAGCTGTACGCTGTAGAGCGCGCCGCCATCGCCGGCGGTGCCTGCGAGGATGTTGCCGGCGAGCGTCGAATAGCTGATGTCGACGCTGCCGTTGAGGTTGAAGATGGCGCCGCCCAGAGCCTGGCCGTTGCTGATGGTGCCGAATAGCGGCCCG
>DATIVR010000061.1:0-22050 GCA_035465695.1 Gammaproteobacteria bacterium | reverse complement strand
TGCTTCGCGCTGGTGCCACTCACGGTGGCGTGGTTCATCGCGCGGCAATACCAGCACATCCGATCGGTGGAACCACCGGCGGTGGAGAACGTGCAGCTCATCCCCATCAAGCCGCCCTCCGCCGAGGCCCTCAAGAACATCTTCTCCAGCGAAGACTACGGCTGGCCGCCGCAGGACACGGTGCCACCCTACGCCGTGCAGAATCTCCCCTACGGCCTGGACACCCTGGACCGGGACGAGAAGAAGACGGTGTTCTACCGGGCCCTGCTGCCGATCGTGCTGGCGGAGAACTCACGTATCTGGAACGAACGCGTGTTCCTGCTGCAGCAATTCGGCCAGGGCGCGGTGGACGTACGCAGCGACGCCGGGGGTGAGGTCATCCGCATCGCCGGACGCTACCGCGTGGATGGCGACATCAACGATCCGGCCACTCGCGACACCCTGCTGCGCCGGGTAGACGTGGTGCCCGTGACGTTGGTGCTGGCGCAGGCCGCACAGGAAAGCGGCTGGGGTACCTCGCGCTTCGCGCTGGAGTCCAATAACCTGTTCGGCATCTGGACCTGGGATGAGGATGAGGGCTCGGTGCCACTGAACCGCCCGGATGACGCCACTCACATGGTGCGCATATATCCCGACATCGAGACCTCGGTCCGGGCCTATCTGCACAACATCAATATCGGCTTCGCATATACCGACTTCCGCGACCTGCGCGCGCAGGAACGGGCCGCCGGCAAGCCACTAGACCCCTTCATCCTGGCAGGCACGCTGGATCGCTACTCCGCCGCCGGCGAACTCTACGTCAACGACATCCGCGCCATGCTGCATAGCGACGAGCTGGACAAGCTCAGCGCCTTGACCCTCGATCCCGCCAATTAGCTCCTTAGAGATCTCGAAAGATACGCCTCAAAGCATCGCGAGCCGAAGCGGAGCGAGGCGCAGCAGCGTTGAGGTTATTCGCCGCCCGGCGCCAAGAGCCACATGTGGGAGTACCAGAAATATCTTCCGTTCACATACGCAGTGCAGTTGTAGCGGTCGCGGCCGACCTGCATGGGTTTGCTGGCCCGGATGGTGAACCGGGTCCGGGCCTGATCCTGCCACTGGATCTGCATCTCCGGGCCATTCTCGTAGCAATGCAACGCCGCGGCCCCCACTGCGCCGGGCTCCAGTTCCAGCTCGAGCTTCGGCGGATTCTCAGACTTGATCTGCGGGTCCCACGGCGTCACTGATTTCAAGGGCATGGGCAAGGCTGCCGCCTTGATGGCGAAACTCGCCAAGTCCGCATAATGTTCGTCGATGGGAAAGCGTGGCAGCGCGCGCGGGTCCAGCGGCGCGCCCATGGCGCCGGCTTGCTGGCCGAAGGCCACGTATCCGAGGCCGACCACGAGCTTCACGAGCTCTTCCGTGAACTCGCCATAGGGATAGGCGAAGAGTTTGGGATCGGTGTTGGTGCCTCTACCGATCTCCGCCTCCAGCCGCGATTGACCCTTGGCGATGTCGGCGCGCACCCCGTCTGCCCAATGCAGGTCCGATTCATCCTTGGTCCGGAAAGGCAGATGGCCGTGGTCTGCGGTGTGGTTGGCGAGCGTGCCGCCGTGGGCGGCCACCTCCCGCAACTCGTCCCAGGTCATGAAATCGGACTGCCTGGCGTCGATGCTGTCGGTACTGACGAAGAGGGTGAAAGGCCAACCCCGGTCTTTCAGCAGTGGATAAGCGTTGTCGTAGAAGGACTGGAATGCGTCATCGACCGTGATGGCCACCACGTGGTCGGGGATGTCCTTACCCTGCTGCAGGTACTGGACGATCTTCGGCAACGGCCAGACCTCGTAGTGGTTGTCCGCCAGCCAATGCAACTGCGCCTTGAACTGCTCGACAGTGGTATCGGTGCTGGGGTAACGGCTATCGCCGAAACGGTGATAAATGAACACCACCGCATGCGACGGCACCGGTGCCGGTGCGGCCTCGCATACTGATAGGCATAACAGAAGTCCGATGACTGAGGCGGTCAATCTCCCCATCCGGGCACCCTACTCCGGCGGGTCATCCCAATCAATAAAAAGAAGGCGCCTTGCGGCGCCTTCCTGTCGCAAGTGTGATGTATCTCACTTATTTATCGAGTGGATCGCTCGTTTATCGACGGACAAGGCAGCTTCATGCATGGATTCCGAGAGAGTCGGATGGGCATGGATGGTCCGTTGCAGGTCCTCGGCGCTGGCGCGGAACTCCATGGCCACCACTGCCTCCGAGAGCATCTCGGAAGCCATGGGCCCCACGATATGCACGCCCAGGATCTCGTCGGTGTCCGCGTGGGCCAGCATCTTCACCATGCCGGCGGCGGCTTCCATGGCCTTGGCGCGCCCGTTGGCGGCGAAGGGGAAGGTGCCGACCTTGTAACGGGTGCCCTTCTTCTTCAGTTCCTCCTCGGTCTTGCCGACCCAGGCAATCTCGGGCCAGGTATAGATGATCGAGGGGATCACGTCGTAGTTCATCTCCGAGACCTTGCCGGCGATGAGGTCCGCGACCATCACGCCTTCCTCGGAACCCTTGTGCGCCAACATCGGACCGCGCACGCAGTCGCCGATGGCCCACACGTTGGGCACGCCGGTGCGGCACTCGTGGTCCACCTTGATGAAGCCGCGCTCATCCAGCTGCACGCCGGTGCCCTCCTCGAGAAGGTTCTTCGTGGCCGGGCGACGCCCCACCGCCACGATGAGCTTGTCCACCTCGAGCTTCTGCTTGCCGTCCTTGTCGTCGTAACTCACGTTGATGCCGCTCTTGCCCTTCTCGGCACCGGTGACCTTGGCACCCAGACGGATGTCGAGCCCCTGCTTGCGGAACTGGCGTTCGGCATCCTTGGCGATCTGCTGGTCGGCCATGAACAGGAAGTTGTCCATGGCTTCGAGGATGGTGACCTGCGCGCCCAGGCGCTGCCACACGCTGCCGAGCTCGAGGCCGATGACGCCGCCGCCGATCACGCCCAGGCGCTTGGGCACCTCACTGAACTCAAGGGCACCCCAGGAATCCACGATGTCCTTGCGGTCGAAGGGCGCCACTTTGAGCTCGACAGGCTCGGAACCCGCCGCCAGCACCACGGTCTTGGCTTCGATGATCTCCTTCTTCTTCGGATCATCGAAGTCAGTCACCTCCACCTTGTTGCCCTTGAGGAGGCGGCCGGTGCCGCGGATGCCGGTGACGTTGTTGGACTTGAAGAGCTGGGCAATGCCTCCCGTCAGGCTTGAGGTGATCTTGCCCTTGCGCGCCTGCATGGCGGCAACGTCGATACTCACACCGCCCACCTTCACGCCGTGCGCGGCGAATTCGTGGGTGGCCTTGTGGTACATCTCGGAGGATTCCAGGAGCGCCTTGGAGGGGATGCAGCCAGCGTTCAGGCAGGTGCCGCCGAATGCGTGCTTGCCGTCCAGGTTCTTCCAGTTGTCCACACAGGCGGTCTTGAGGCCGTTCTGGGCAGCGCGGATGGCGGACACATAGCCGGCGGGACCGCCACCGATCACGACTACGTCGAAACTCTGGCTCATGGGGATTTCCTTTGTCTTCTAGAAGCACACGGCCCCGAAGGGGCCGTGTGGGTCAACGTTGATATGAGGCCTCAGATCCCGAGCACAAGCCGCGCGGGGTCTTCCAGGGATTCCTTGATGGACACCAGGGTCAGCACCGCTTCCTTGCCGTCGATGATGCGGTGATCGTAGGTGAGCGCGATGTACATCATGGGCCGCGCCACCACCTGCCCGTCCACCACCACGGCCCGCTCCTTGGTGGCGTGCATGCCGAGGATGGCGCTCTGGGGCGGGTTGATGATGGGCGTGGACATCAGCGAACCGAACACGCCGCCGTTGGTGATGGTGAAGGTTCCGCCGGTGAGTTCCTCGATGCCGATCTTGCCATCGCGGGCCCGGGCGGCCATGTCGCCGAGGGTCTTCTCGATGTCGGCGAAACTCATCTGGTCGGCATCACGCAGCACCGGCGTCACCAGGCCCTTAGGCGTGGAGACGGCGACGCTGATGTCCCAGTAGTCGTGATAGACGATGTCGTTGCCTTCCACGGAGGCATTCACCACCGGGTACTTCTTGAGGGCCTCCACCGCGGCCTTCACGAAGAAGGACATGAAGCCCAGCTTCACGCCCTGCTCCTTCTCGAACTTGTCCTTGTACTTGGCGCGCAGCGCCATCACCGCGGAGAGGTCCACCTCGTTAAACGAGGTGAGCATCACGGTATTGGCCTGCGACTGGGACAGGCGCTCGGCGATGCGTGCGCGCATGCGCGTCATGGGGACGCGGCGATCCTCGCGGCTACCGGAACGGGCCGGCGCGCGTGCCGCCGGTGCGGCGGCGGGAGCAGGAGCTGCGGCAGGGGCGCTACCCCGGTTCGCCATATAGTCCAGCACGTCGCCTTTGGTGAGGCGGCCGTCGCGGGCAGTGCCCTTGATCTGGGACGGGTCCAGCTTGTTCTCTTCCACGAGGCGCCGCACCGAGGGACTGAGCGGCATGTCCGCGCCGGCCGCGGGCGCGCTCGGCTGGGCCGAGGCGGCGGGAGCAGGCGCAGCGGCAGGCGCCGGAGCAGGCGCGGCCTTGGGAGCAGCGGGCGCCGCAGCGGCACCGCTGCCTTCTTCGAGGATAGCGAGCACTTGGCCCGCGCCGACGGTGGTGCCGTCCTTGACCCGAATCTCCTTCAACACGCCGGACACGGGTGCCGGCACTTCCAGCACCACCTTGTCGGTCTCGATATCCACCAGGTTCTCATCGCGGTTCACCTGGTCGCCAGGCTTCTTGTGCCAGCTCACCAGCGTGGCGTCCTGCACCGACTCGGGCAGCTGCGGGACTTTGACTTCGATGCTCATGCCGACTCCGTTAAGACTTTATTAGGCTTGGTCTGGTCTTGGCGGCGCCCTTCACTTCCGCGGTACCGAGGGCTTCCTGTATCAATGCCTTCTGTTGTTGCATGTGCAACTGCATGTAGCCCGCGGCGGTGGACGCCGAGGGCGCACGGCCGGCATAGCTCAGCACATGCTTGGACTTGAGCGGTTCCTGCAGGCGGTGGCGGATCTGGTACCAGGCGCCCTGGTTGCCGGGCTCTTCCTGGCACCACACGATCTCCTGCGCATTGGGATAGCTGGCGATGGCCTCGGCGTATTCCGCTTGCGGGAACGGATAGAGCTGCTCGATGCGCACGATGGCCACGTCATCGACATTGGCGGCGCGGCGCGCCTCCAGGAGGTCGTAATAGACCTTGCCGGAGCAGAACACCACGCGGTGCACCTTGGCGGCCTTGATGTCCTCCGCCTCGGGGATCAAGAGCTGGAACCTGCCGTCGCTGAGGTCGGACAGCGCGGACACCGAGAGCTTGTGGCGCAGCAGGCTCTTGGGGGTCATCACCACCAGCGGTTTGCGGAACGGCCGCAGGGCTTGGCGGCGGATCATGTGGAACATCTGCGCCGGCGTGGACGGCACGCACACCTGCATGTTGAGTTCCGCGCAGAGCTGCAGATAGCGCTCCAGGCGCGCCGAGGAATGCTCGGGGCCCTGGCCTTCATAACCGTGCGGCAGGAACAGGGTGAGGCCGCACAGGCGCCCCCACTTGGCTTCGCCCGCCGCCATGAACTGGTCGATCACCACCTGGGCGCCGTTGGCGAAGTCGCCGAACTGGCCTTCCCAGATCACCAGGGCATCGGGCTCGGCGGTGCTGTAACCGTACTCAAAGCCCATCACCGCCTCTTCCGAGAGCAGCGAGTCCACTACCGTGAAACGCTTCTGGGTGGGCGCGAGGTGCTGCAGCGGCGTCCAGGTGGACGCGTCTTTCTGGTTGTGCAGCACCGCGTGGCGATGGAAGAAGGTGCCGCGTCCGCTGTCCTGGCCGGTGAGACGAACCGAAGTGCCGCTGGTGAGAAGGCTGGCATAGGCCAGGGTCTCGGCGAAGCCCCAGTCCATGGGTAAGTTGCCCGCCGCCATCTTGCGCCGGTCCTCGTAGATCTTCGCCACACGCGGATGCAGCTCCACGTCTGCCGGCACCGTGTTCATGGCGGCCATCAACGTCTGCATGCGCTTCGGGTCGAGCTTGGTCTCGAAGGGCGCGTTCGGGTCCTTCTTCAGGAACCGGGACCAGTCGACGCTGAACTCGTTGGCCACGTAGGGCGTGATGCCCGGTGCCACCGGTTTGCCGGCATCCAGGTCCTTGCGGTACTGCTCGCTCATGGCGGCGGCCGCGTCGGCACCGAGGGTGCCCTGCTTCACCAGCGCGTCGGCATACAGTGCGCGCGGAGTGAGATGGTTCTTGATGTGCTGGTACATCACCGGCTGGGTGGCTGAGGGCTCGTCCGCCTCGTTGTGGCCATGCCGGCGGTAGCAGATGAGATCGATGAACACGTCCTTGTGGAACGTCTGCCGGTAGTCCATGGCGAGACGGGTGACGAAGATCACCGCCTCCGGGTCGTCGCCGTTGACGTGGAATACCGGGGACTCGAGCATCTTCGCGAGGTCGGTGCAGTACGGCGTGGAGCGCGCGTCGTGCGGGTTGCTGATGGTGAAGCCCACCTGGTTGTTGAGCACCACGTGCAAGGTACCGCCGGTCTGGAAGCCGCGGGCCTGGGAGAGCTGCAGCGTCTCCATGCCGACGCCTTGCCCGGCGAAGGCCGCATCGCCGTGGATCAGCACCGGCAGGATCTTGTCGCCGCTGGCGTCGCCACGGCGGTCCTGGCGGGCGCGCACCGAACCTTCCACCACCGGGTTGACGATCTCAAGATGCGAGGGATTGAAAGCCAGCGCCAAGTGCACGGTGCCGCCCGACGTCTTGATGTCGGACGAGAAGCCCATGTGATACTTCACATCGCCCGAGCCGTCACCGGCCTTGTGCTCGTGGATGCCCTCGAACTCCAGGAATAGTTCCTTGGGGGACTTGCCGAGCAGGTTGATCAGCACGTTCAAGCGGCCGCGATGGGCCATGCCCACCACGATCTCCTGCAAGCCGGCCGCGCCGCCCTTCTGCACCACATCGTGCAGGAGCGGCATCAGGGAGTCGCCGCCTTCCAGCGAGAAGCGCTTCTGCCCCACATACTTCGTGTGCAGGTACTTCTCGAGACCCTCGGCGGCGGTGAGGTTCTGGAGCACCGTGAGGCGCTCTTCCTGGCTGAGAGACACGCGGGCATTGCTGCCCTCGATACGGTTCTTGAGCCAGAGGCGCTCTTCAGCATTGGTGACCTGCATGAACTCGAAACCGATGGAACCGCAATACACCTGCTGCAACATCTGCCAGATGTCGCGGAGCGGACGGCGATCCGGCCCGGTGAGCGAGACGGTGCTGAACACCGTATCCATGTCGGCAGCACCGCGCCCGTGGAACTCGAGCTTGAGATCGGGCGCATCGACCGGCTCGGTGAGCCCCAGAGGATCGAGCTTGGCCAGCTGATGACCGCGGCCGCGGTAGGCTTCGATGAGACGGATGACCGCGGCCTGCTTCTCGGCGGCCATGGCATCCATCGCGCCGCCGGTCCCCACGGCCCCGCGCGGACCATGGGCACGGGCCAGGAGCTCGGCTTCGATGGGCCCGCGAGCTGTCTCCCGGGCGGCGCCAGCCTGCAGCTGCCGGAAATAATCGCGCCAGGCCGCCGGCACCGAGGCCGGGTCCTGCAGGTACTGCTCGTAGAGGGTTTCGACGTAGGGGGCGTTACCGCCGGAAAGAGGCGTAGTGATGGTCCGCGCTTGCAGTGATTCGCTCATTTTCGCCATTCAGTGCAGTGGCCGGCCGGCGGAAGGCGCGTCCACGGAAACAACGGAAAATGGCAAGGTATCCCAGAGACTTACGGCAACCCTGTTGGCCAGGACACCCGCTCAGGCCGCGGAGAATAGTGTATCTGAACCGGTTCTAAAGAGGAATGTGTCGGCAGCAAAGACAGTGGATTTGCCGGGAAATTCACCGAAACCAGTCGAAAGGCCGGTCCCAGAACCAGAGCGTGGCCAGCCACTTCTCGCCCCGTACCACCGGCAGGCCGGCATGCAGCGTCTCCAAGTTGGGCTTACCTGAGGCATCGCAGTTCAGGAACTTCACCGCCTTGCCCTGCTCCGGATCCACCTTGATGCCAAGGCGCGGAAAGTCGGTGCCGCCACCTTCCGCCACATCGTTGAGATATACGAATACCGTGGTCACCCGCTGGGCGTGATGCTGGTCATCGCTGTAGTAATCGTAGTGCGGACGATATTCCTGGCCCGGCCCATATCGTAGTACGCCCAAGGGCTCGGCGTGAGAAGCCGGCAGGCCGGCGATATGCGCGATGCCGCGCAGCGCCAGGAAGACGCTGGCGTCATACATGCTGGGCTGGAAATGCATGGAGTGGCTGGTGCGCAACGTCGATTGCACGGCCGCGCCGGTGTCGGGGTCCACCACGTTGGAAGGCATGAGCTGGGGCGCGGCGACGTTGATGAGGTGATCTTCCACGTGCCCATCCAGGGCCCGGCGATGTTCCGACATGAATGCGGACTCGCGTGACGGCACCACCGGCGCCAAGGGCGGCAATACCCAGGCGTCCAGGGGCTGCGGCGGCATGGATGCCGGCGCAGCCATCGCGCCGGCCGCCTGGGCCTGGGCGAGCCGCGCGGGAGCGAGGTAGATGCCGGCGCGCGCGGCCATGGCGAACCATCGCGCTGCGGCGAGGGGATCGGCGGCGGTACCGTGACCTTGCAGCAGGCTCAGGCCGTAGCTGTATTGCGCCAGCGGGTCACCCGCCTCCGCGGCCTGGCGGAAACATTGTGCGGACAAGCCTGCCCATCTGGCTTCCGGACCGGCGGCGCGATACAGGAAGCCAAGGGCACGCAGTGCCGGCCGATGTCCGGCGCGGGCAGCAGCGAGCAGGTGCTCCTGGGCGCCCGGCTCGTCATGTGCGGTGCCGAGGCCATGGAGTTTGAGGTTGGCGAGGTTGTAGCGAGCCTCGCGCAGGTCGGCTGCGGCTGCCATCTCGAACAGCCCAGCGGCGCGGCGCGGGTCCATGTTCGTGCCCATGCCGTTCAAGACCATCACGCCGAGCAGGTTGTGGGATTGCGGATCGCCCTCCGCTGCGCCTCGTTCCAGCAGCGGCAAAGCCTCCGCATACTGACGCCGCGTGAATGCAGCAGCGGCATCCTGGAACTGCCGTTGCGCGGCCTTTACGCGTTGCTCGCCCATGGTCACTCCCAAGCCCCGGCGGGGGCTCCTTGTTATATTATGACAATCCCGCGCGGCCAGCGCGGCAGCCGGCGGCTCCATGGCACTCGAACTCACCGCGGAAGAGCTCTCCCGCAATCCTGCCTGGCACCTGTATGACCTGGACGTACAGCGTGGCGAGATGCGCTTCCTGGAGGCGCGTCCGGAGACTTTCCGCGTCTCCGCCTTTCTGGACACGCGCATCGCGTACACCGGTGACCAGGTCTATGGTTTCCCTCTGGATGCCATCGCCGGCGCATTACAGCAGCATCCGCCGCCACGGCGTGAGCTCGGATTGCTGTTCCACACGTCCTTCTGCTGTTCCTCCCTGCTGGCGAGGTCTCTGCAACGTGAGCATCGGACTCTGGTATTGCGGGAGCCCTGGGTGTTGCGCCGTTTGGGTGATCTGAAGCGTGGAGTGCAGGCGCGGCGCCAAGCCTGGTATCCGCAAGGTCCGGCCTTGCTGGACATGGCACTGCAACTGCTGACCAAGACATGGGAAGAATCGGAGGCAGTGCTCATCAAGCCTACCAATGTCTCGAACAACCTGGCGGAGGACATCTTGTCTCTGCGACCGGATGCAATGGGGCTGGTATTGACCTCAGACCTAGAGAGCTTTCTCATCTCCAACCTCAAGAAGACCGACGAGACGCGACAGAAGCTGCCAGCCATGGTGCAGCTCGTCGACCAGGATGTCCGTTACGGTGAACAACTCGGCATCTCACTCGCTGACCTGAGCTTCCTGCAATCGGTGGTGGTGGTCTGGCACGCACAACGCATGCAGTGGCAAACCCTGCTCGCCTCGTCCGCAGGAGACCGCCTGCGCAGCCTGGACAGCGCCGAGCTCCTGGCGCACCCGGCGGAGACGCTCACGGCGGCCGCTGCCTTCCTGGGAAGGCCCTTGGACGTCGCGGAAGCCTTGGACATCGCCGCTGGACCGGTGTGGAACACCCACGCCAAGGACCCATTCTCCGCCTACGACAGCGGACGGCGCGACAGTGAGAACCGGGATCTCCTGGGACAGCACCGCCAGGAGATCAGCGAGGCATTGCGCTGGGCCGAGCGTCTCCTGTCACGCCGCTCCCCCGAGCTCGGGCGGCCGCTGATGTCCTGACCGGCGCGTTATGCAAGAATGTGCATCCTTATAACGCCCCCTGAGCCGCCCCGTGAACCGTCCAAACCAGACTCCGGACCCTGCCGCGATCATCAACGTCCTCGCAGACAGCGCAAAGGCCCTTGCGGACCGTGGCGAACTGCAGGAAGCCGAGAAGGTCTACCTGAAGATTCTCGAGGCTGCTCCCTATCACGTGCGTGCCCTGAGTTTTCTGGCTGGCGAAGCCCTGGCCCGAGGCGACCTGGATGCGAGCCAGGCATATCTGGACCGGGCATTACGTGTGGCGCCAGATCTGCCGGTTCTGCACCAGAATATGGGCTTGTTACAGAAACAGCGCGGTGATTTGGACGCCGCGCTTGTCTGGTTCGACCAAGCCATCACGATCAAACCCGACCACCGCTTTGCCCATTTTCATAGGGGTGCGACACTCCAGGAGCTGGGGCGAAACGACGAGGCTGTGTTGGCGTATTGGCAGGCTTGGCGACATTTCCCCAATGCCGATGCGGCAGTCAATGACAGGTTCACGCCGCTTGCGGTACGTGAGTTGCTGGCAAAGGCTGCGGAAAGTATCCGCCTCGCCCAGTGGCGCCTCTTCGGTGAACACATCGCACCCGTGCAGGAGCGATTCGGCAAAGACGCCCTAAGCCGCGTGTATGAGGCAGCAGAGATCTACGTGGGATTGCGTAAAGCCGCTTATGCGCATGCCTTGCAGCGTCCTGCATTCATCTATATGCCCGGCCTTCATCCCCAGTCCTTCTTCGATCGCAGCCAGTTCGATTGGGCACCCCGACTCGAGTCGGCTACCGCGGAAATACTTGTGGAGCTTCAGTCAGCGTTCGACACTGACGAAGGGTTCACGCCGTACGTGCAGGTGCCGAAAGACGAAGATCCCCAACAATGGCGCCCGCTGGACGGCTCTCGCAGCTGGAGTGCATTGCACCTCTATAAGGCCGGTGCGCGGGTCGACGCGAACTGTGAACGCTGCCCAAAGACCGCTGCGCTCGTGGAATCACTGCAGCTTCCGATGATCCCCGGTCATGCCCCGGAAGCTCTGTTCTCAGTGCTGCAGCCTGGCACCCACATCCCGCCGCACTTCGGGCTCGCCAACTACAAGCTGGTCGCGCATCTGCCGCTGATCGTACCGCAGGATTGCGCCATACGAGTGGGCAACGAGACTCGCGGTTGGACTGATGGCGAGTGTCTGGTGTTCGATGACAGCTTCCAGCACGAGGCCTGGAACCACAGTAGTGAGCGCCGCGCCGTGCTGATCCTGGACGTATGGCACCCTGAAGTGACGCAGGCCGAACGCGAAGGTATCACTGCGCTGATAGCCTCGGTGGCCTCATTCAAGAACAGGTGTCGGCAGGCTGGCAGCCCATGAAGCAAGCGGCTGCCATCAGCCCGGGGCGATTGTTCAATGCGGCGGTGGACGTCTATGAGCAGGGAGACGTACCCCGTGCACTGCAGATGCTCGAGGATATCCTCCACGCCCATCCCGGCCACAGCGGCGCACTATTCATGTCCGGCAGTCTGTTATTGGCTCGCGGACAGGCGGCATCCGCGCTGCCCAGGCTGACAGCCGCGGCGCAACAATTGCCGGATAACGGAGAAGTGCTGCAAACATTGGGCGATGCTTACTTCCAGCTGGAGCGCTGGCAGGATGCTGCGTCTATCTATGGCGCAGCGCTGCAGGCCAAGCGCAGGAACCCTGGCCTACTCAACAATCTGGGAATGGCGCTTCATGAATTGGGCGATTTAGACGGCGCCATCGTGACTTATCGCGATGGCCTATCCCTGGCGCCGGACGACGCCGATCTCCACAACAACCTGGCAAACGCGTTGAATAGCCGGCATGACTATGCGGCTGCTATGGCCGCCTATCAACGAGCGGCGGAACTGAACCCGGATAATCCGAGCATCTGGTCGAATCTCGCGATGCTTTATGAGCAGAGCAATATGCTCGAGGAAGCCCAGGAAGCGGTCGGTCGCGGCCTCAAGCTCATGCCGGACCTGGCGCATCTGCAGTTGATCGCAGCTCGTTATGAGCGGCGACAAGGCGATCTGGCTGCCGGTGTAGCACGCCTGAAAGCCCAGCTGGCCCGCGGAGACCTCAGTCCCAAGGTGCGCCGCACCATGGAGTTCGAGCTGGGACGCATGTATGACGCACAAGGCGAGGTGGATAGCGCGTATTCGCATTTCCTGATCGGTAACCGGCTTACCGATGAAGTATGGCCGACCCAACGCGCCAGTGCGGACGAGTTCATGTCCGAACTGCGTCGGCGAAAGGCTTTCTTCGACAGCGGAGTTGCGTTGGACTGGGCCGCTTCGCCGCTGGAGACGCGCGGCGGCCCCGTCTTCTTAGTGGGCTTCGCGCGCTCGGGCACGACGCTGCTGGATACCATGCTCAGCGCACACCCCGATGTCGACGTGCTGGAAGAGCAGCCGATGCTCAATGTGGTGATAGCTGAGATCCAGCGCCTTACCGGCAGTTATCCGGAAGGGTTGGCCGCGCTAGACCCGGCACAGATCATCAAGCTCAGGGAACTGTACTGGCGCGGTGCCGAATCCAGGCTATCAGGTACTCCGCGCAAGCTTCTCTTGGACAAGAATCCCTTTGCCTCGGCGCATGCCGGACTGATCAAGTTCATTTTCCCATCGGCGCGCTTTATCTTCGCCTTGCGGCATCCCTGCGATGTGGTGTTGTCTTGTTTCATGCAGGGTTTCGGAGACAACCCCGCACTAGGCAACTTCCGGGACCTGCAAAGTGGCGCCGAGCTCTATCGGCTGGTGATGGACCTCTGGAACCAGAGCCAGCGATTCGGTCTCGACGTACATGTCACGCGTTATGAGGCGCTCGTGGACGACAAGGAAGGTGAGTTGCGAGGCTTGCTGGAATTCCTGGGGCTTTCCTGGGAGGAAGGCATGCAAGACCACACCCACCAAGCGAGGAAGCGCGGCCGCATTTATACGCCCAGCTACCATCAGGTGGTGCGGCCGGTCTACCGGGATGCGCTGGCGCGCTGGCAGCGCTACCGGAAGTATTACGGCGAAGCCCTTGAGATACTCGGGCCATATGTGAAGGACTTCGACTATAGCCTGGACTGATCAGCCCACGGGTTCCAACTTGTAAGCAAGCGTGTAACGGGGTGCATAACAAGCGCGATTGGGCGGACGCCCTGCGTGCAGGATAGTGCCGTCGAAGATGAGCAGCCGGCCGGGACGAGGTGTCACGGCGACCTCGGCATCCCGATCCTTGTTGAATAACAGCGTCTCGCCGCCCCACTCCACATCCCACTCCGGCGCGATGTACCACAACGCGGTGAATTCCCTCGCAGCCGGATCACAGTCCGTATGCGTGAACAGCATGTCCCCGAAGCTCGAGTGGTTGCAGTAGCAGCGATAGCTGCGATAGCGATTGTCCCCGGCGATATCGCTCACAGCTTGCATCATCGGGGCATAGACTGGCAGACGCGTGCCGGCTTCGAGTGGGATATTCATGACCCAGTGACGCACCGCCGCGGTATCCGCCCGGGCGGACTCTGTGCGCGTGAAGGCGCCTTCGTCCAGCATGGCAGTCAGGCCGAGAACGTCCTGACGGCTCAGCAGCCCGTCAAAGACGCGCACTTCCCGGCCATCGATGAGATGCCTGCGTGTTGCCGGCATGTATTGGCTCCCAGCCCATTGTTCAAGCCTAGGCAGGCCCTTAATATGAATACTCGACCTGGGCAATGCAAGCTGATGCCTAGGGTACCAGGGGAGTATCCATGCCACAGCCACGCATCAACATCTTTCCAGCTTTCGCCTCGCCCCTCGTGGATACGATGCTGCCGGATTGCACGGCATTGAACACCAGGCTCCGGGAATTATTCCTCGCATGGGAAACGGATGCCAGCCGCAAACGCAGTTCTGCGCCTACCGGTGTCATGAAAGTGGCTGTCTATGAAAGCGACTTCGCGTTATTCAACAACCCGGAGCCCGAGATCCAGGCTCTTGCACAATTCTGCCTGCATCACGTGGGTTACGTCGTGCAACAGCTTAACCAATACAGCATGGAAGAGATGCAGAAGCTGCGCATCTTCCAGCATAGCTGGTATCACTTGACGCGCCATGGGGGATACACGGCGCAGCATAACCATCCCATGGCCTCCTGGTCCGGGGTGTATTGCGTGGATCCAGGCGATAGCGTGCCGGATAAGCCAAACAACGGCACGTTGCGTTTCCTTGAGAGCCGCGGCCCAGCCAGCATGTATGTGGATGCAGGCAATGCCCACTGGCAGGAACCCTATGCGTTCGGCGAGCTCGCCTTCAACCTCCAGGCCGGCCAATTGTTGCTGTTCCCCTCCTACCTCATGCATGAAGTGGCACCTTATTACGGGCAGCGGGAACGCATCACGGTAGCCTTCAACGCCTGGGTGCGGGAGGCCGGTACCGGCAGCGATGAGCCGGTGTTGCGTCTGCGCACCTGAGCCAACGTCATCTCCGTTCGGCGCGATCTACCGAAGCCTGTCGACTTTCTGGTACCCATAAAAAAAGCGGCCTCCTTTCGGAGGCCGCTCAAGTGACCGTTTATACGGTTCGTTATTAGAACTTCACGCTGATACGGCCGTAGAACTCGCGACCCGGCACGCGGTAGAACGCGGGCAGGAAGCTGTTCGCGAAGGCCGTCTCGGCAGTGGGCGGGGCCTTATCAAACAAGTTCCGGATACCGAAGGTGAAGTCGGTGTTCCAGTCGTCGAAATGATAGGTGGCCTGCACGTCGTGATAGATCGTGTTGCCCAGGTGGTTGAAGGCATGCTGGTGTACGCCCTTCGGAGACACGTTGCCGGGTGCCGAGCAGAAGCCAGCACCGATGATGGTCTCAGAGCAACCTTCATA
Source organism: Gammaproteobacteria bacterium (assembly GCA_035465695.1). Lineage (GTDB taxonomy): Bacteria > Pseudomonadota > Gammaproteobacteria > Natronospirales > REEB76 > DASUBN01. The sequence goes on along the minus strand of DATIVR010000061.1, from coordinate 6,881 downwards.
CATGGCATGGATGTATTCCATGTTCCAGCTGGCCGACCAGTCACCGTAGTTCCAGTTCAGGTACACGTTGGCACGCTGTTTCGGGAAGCCACCGAAGCCGGTGGTGGTGCCCGCCAGGTTGTTGGTGCTGAAGCCCGAGGCCTTCCCACTGTCCGGCAGAGTCTGGTTGTAGAACTTCAGGAACGTCCAGTCCATGCCCAACTTGAAGTCACCCACCGAGGTGGAGGGGAACTTGTAATGGGCCGCCACGTCGTAACCGGAGGTCACGATGCCACCGATGTTGACGTTGGTGTCCATGATGTCGGTGATGATGCCGCCCTTCACCGTGATGTACGAGCAATCCTTCGTGTTGCTGTTGATATAGCAACCATTCAGGATCGTCTGCACGGGGATGGCGGTTACCTGCTTATCCAGCTCGATGTGGTAATAGTCGAGGCTGAAGTCGAAGCCCGGGATGAAGTCCGGGTTCCAGACGAAGCCGATCGACTTGGACGTGGCATGCTCAGGCACCAAGCCCTTGTTGCCACCCACCGTGGAACGGATCTGCTGGTTCGGCTGCGTGTGCTTCACGCCAAGGCAGCCGGCCGGCAGTGTACCCTTGGTGGCGCAGGGATCGCTCGCGGATGGGAACGAGTCGCTGTTGCCGAAGAACAGGTCGCTGATGCTCGGGGCACGGAAGCCCTGCGACCAGCTGGCACGGATCAACAGGCTGTCGGTGGGCTGCCACTTCAGGGCCGCGCGGCCCGTGGAGGCATGGGCGAAGTGGCTCACGAAGGAGCCGTTCGGACCCACGGAACCCGGGATGCCGCCCTTCCACTGGAACTGCGACCAGCGGTTGGCCACGTCGAGGTCCAACATCTTGAAGCCGGGGGCGTCAGCCACCAGCGGGAAGTCGAACTCGATGTACTCGGCAGCGGTCTTCTGACGGCCGTCGGTCGGCTGGGTCACGTTGCCCGAGGTGTTACCCGAGGACACGGTGGCGTCCGGATGCTGGAAGCCGTTGAACTCCAGGTACTCGTAGCCGAGCGCCATGCCGAGCGGACCGGCCGGCAGGTCGGCGAGCGAGCCGTTGATGTTGCCGGTGTAGTCGCGCATCTGGCGGTCCGAGACGTCATGCTCCTCGAACAGCACGTAGTTCAGCATCGCCGGGGTGACGGAACCGGCACCGCCGAAGATGTTGAACGGCACGCAATTCGGCTGCGATTTGCAGGACGCCACGCCGGGGCTGTCCAACGCGGTCGCGAGACGCTCGGTGTTGAACAGGCCGTTGGTGACATCGGACTCGTAGTTGTCACCGTAGGTGTAACCGAGGTCCCAGTCCCACTCGTTGCCACCCAGGTTGAAGTAGCCCTTGAAGGCGCTGCTGAACTGGCTGGTCTGCACGTTCTGGTCGAACAGGCGCAGGCCGGCTTCCACCGGACGGCGGCCCAGGAAGACTAGGAGATCTTGGGTAGCCGGGTTCCAGGTCGCCGTGTTGCCGTTCAGGGTCTTGCCGAACGGGTTGTAGGGGTTGGCAGCACCCACGCCGATGGGCTGGCCGTTCACGAAGCTCGAGCCGGCCAATCCCAGGAACAGTGGCGAGGAGGCCAGCGCCTGCTCCGAGGAACGCTTGTTGAACAGCACGCTGGTGGTGAACGTCAGGTTGTCCGCCAGGTCGTAGTGACCTTCGGTATAGAAGCTGGTGCGTTCGTTCGGCGTGACGAAGTAGTTCAGCGGCGCGAAGTTGTAATGGTCCGGGCCGGTCCAGTTACGGAAGTTGGACAGGCTCGGTGTGCCGGGCGTCTTCAACGTCATGTCGCAGGCGCCGCTCGTGGGGGTCGGGGTCACACCCGTGGGGCACGCGCCGCTGGCAGTAGGTATGGTGAAGAAGCGGCCGTTGGGGGCGGCGGAGCTGCCGCCCGAGAGACCCAGGCCACGGATCGGCTCCTTGGAGATGTCGCGGTTGCCGGCCCAGATCTCATGCTGGTTCACGTAACCGACGTTCAACACCACGCCGGACTTGTCGCCCGAGGATCCGATGGTGAAGTCGTATTCCTGCACCTTGCCGTCATGGTGCCCTTCGCCCGAGTAGAAACTCTGATAGGCATTGGCCTCGGCACCGTTGTAGTTACGCACGGTGATGATGTTGATCACGCCCGCGATCGCGTCCGAGCCGTAGATCGCCGACGCGCCGTCCTGCAGGATTTCCACGTGGTCGATGATCGACACCGGGATCGTGTTCAGGTCCACCGTGCCGTTCAGGGCCGGCGTCCAGCGGCGGCCGTTCACCAGCACCAGCACGCGGTTCGCACCCAGGAAGCGCAGGTCGATGTTGGTCGAACCGTTACCACCGTTGTTGAAGGTGGTGTTCAGCGCCGCACCCGCCTGCGTCACCGTCTGCAGGATGTCGCCGATCGAGGTCAGACCCGTCTGCTTCAACTGCGTCGCGGTCAGGATCGTCACCGGCTGTGCCGTCTCGACGTCGGTGCGCTTGATGCGCGTACCCGTCACTTCGATCTTGCCCAGCTGCGCAGTGTTCTGGTTGGTGGTCGTGGTCGTCGTGCTTTGCGTGGCGTCGGCCGCGAACGCCGCAGGCGCCGCTACCGCAGACACGGCTCCCGCCACGAGGGCGAGGCGCACGGCCTTGCTGATCTGGTTGCTGTTCATCCGAGACTCCTAGAGAAATTTAAGAGTTGGAACCCGAACTCCCCTGGACGCGTTAACCGCATCTCCGAGGTCCTTAGGAGGTGCAGAATCAACTTCCGCCCTCCAAGACGTATGAATACTAGCACAGTTAAATTGGATTAGAAGACGTTTGTTGCGTCATAGAAACAGGCTAGAGCCCATGTAGCCCAGTGGCCTAGCCCACCGCAAGGAGAAATGTTGCATTGTTGCTACATAGCAACAGTCTGTCGCCCAGACTTGTGGATTATTACCAAAGATGGCACGCCGCACCGGCATTCCGGGGGGATTTGGTAAACTCCCGAGCGTAAGCCCCTCACCTCAAAGCAGAAACGTGCCTAACCCGTCGTCGGCGGTCCCCGCCAATACCGAACCACTCCTGACCCAGGCCCAGAATCGGCTCGAATTCGGCGATCTAGGCGGAGCCCAGAAGCTTCTGGAGCAAGCCATAGAACTGCATCCGTCGGCGGAGGCCTATTACCAATTAGGTAACTGCCACCGCCGCTTGCATCAGGCCGATCAGGCGGAGATGGCCTTTAAACAGGCGCTCGAGCAGGACCCGGGCTTAGTGCCCGCATGGTTCGGACTCTGCTTCTTATATGAAGAGAACGGCCGCAAGGATGAGGCGGCAGAATATCTGAGTAAATTCCTCAGGCATTTTGAAGACAATCTGGACTTGCAGCATCAGGCTGGCGGCCTACTGGCAGACTTTGGCCTATATAAGGAGGCGGCTGCCCTCTACGAACAGATCCTGCGACGCCAACCCCAGCCCCGGAATCACCTTCGGCTGGGCCAGTATTACCAGAAGCAGGGACGTTATGCCGACGCGGCCCGTGAACTCACTGCGGCGGTGGATGGCAATCCCGATCTGGGTGCCGCTTATCTACTGTTGGCCCACACTCACCGCTTCGGTAACGACGCACAAGACCAAGCCTTGCTCCGTCGCCTCACTGCAGCGGCGCAGGACCCGACCCTCAGCCGCACCACGCAGGTGTGCCTGAACTTCGCGCTTGGCAAGATCCATGACGATCTGGATGACTGTGATGTCGCATTCCGCTATATCGCCACAGGGAATGCCTTGCGCCACGAGACCGAGCGCTTCTCTGCGGAAGAGTGGTTCGATTTCGCACGCCAGATTGAGGGGTTGAGACCATCAGATGTGACGCCATTGCATAAGACCGGTGGCAAGGGCACGCGTCCTCTGTTCATAGTCGGCATGTTGCGCAGTGGCACTACTCTGCTGGAACGCATCCTCGCTTCGCATCCGCAGGTGATGGCACTCGGGGAGGCCTCGTGGCTCGATTTCACGGTAGCGCGTGCGATGACGGAGAACTCGCTACCCTACCCCGGGCTCCTCACCCAATTGTCAGATCAGACGGTGGATAGCCTGCGCGAAGATTATCTGCGGCACTGGCCAAAATCCCGCAAGGGCGCCACCTATATGGTGGACAAGAATCCTCTCAACTTCATCTACCTGGGATTGATTTCCCGCCTCTTCCCCGAAGCGAAGATCCTGCATTGCCGGCGTGATGCACGGGACACCTCGCTGTCGGTCTACTTCCAGAACTTCGCCAATGCGCAGAACACCTATGCCTATGACCTGACCGACATCGGCCATTTCTACAATGGCTATGCGCGCCTAATGCGGCATTGGGAACGCGTCTTGCCGCGCGGCATCCTGCACGAGGTAAGTTATGAAGCCATGGTGCAAGGCCAGGAACAGCAGACCCGCGAACTACTGGAATCGCTGGACTTGCCCTGGGACGAACGTTGCCTGAAATTCGATGCGCAGCCGGCAAGCATCACGACCGCCAGCGTTTGGCAGGCGCGCCAACCGCTGTATACCCAATCCATAGGTCGCTGGCGCCGTTACGAACGTCATCTGACGCCTTTGCTGGATGCCCTCGAGTCGGTCTGAACATGCAGCGACATGCGTTGCCTCCCGATAACGTCCGCTTGCTCATCGGCAAGGCTGTGCAGCATCAGAAGAGCGGCGAATATGCGGCCGCCGAACGCATCTATGCGGAGATCCTGCAATCCAACCCCGATAATGCGGATGTCCTGAATTTCATGGGGTTGCTAGCGCACCAGACCGACCGCAATGAGCTGGCTGAAACCCACATGCAACGCGCCATCGCGCTGGCCCCAAGGCGCCCCGACTTCCATTACAACTACGGTGCGATGCTGAGCAAGTTGGGCAGGCCAGACCATGCGGCCCGGGAATTCCAGGCCGCTGTGGAGCTCGCGCCGCAGATGACGGATGCGTGGCAGGGGTTGGCGCTCGCATTCCTCGACATGAAGCTCGAGATGTACGCAGCCGCTTGCCTACAACAGCTGCTGCAACTGGATCCAAGACGCGCTGATATCTGGCTCACACTTGGCGAGTGCTTCGAATCCCTGAGCATGATGCCGGAAGCTTCAGCGGCATTGCAGCGCGCGAGGGATCTCGCCCCGAACGACCCGCGGACTGAACTCGGCTTCGTCCGCATCGCAATCGAAAGCGGCGATGATGCGTCTGCTCAAAGCCGCTTCAAGGAGTTGCCGCTCACCGCCTCGGCGATGCCAGAGACGCATTATCAGAGGGGCGTGTGGCTGGCCAACATCGGTGACTTCGGTTCAGCGCGCGCAGAGCTGGAGCGGGCGCTGCAGCTTTCTCCAGATTACTATGAGGCGGCGCTTTACTACACCTACATCACTGAATTGCCGCTCGACCATCCTTTAGTGCGCAGGCTCATCCAGGTTGCGAAACGTGGCGAGTGGGATGACGCCGGACAGGGCGCGAATGTGAATTTCGCTCTCGGCTACGTGCTGGATAAGCACGAGAGATATGATGACGCGTTCGCATACTACTCTGAGGCGAACCGCCTGCGACGCCTGGGAGCACGTTATTCCACAGCCTCACATCGCGAGCACCAAGGGACGCTCTTGAAGAACGCGGGCCCGGAGTTCCAATCGCGGGCCGCCAGGTTCGGTAACCGCTCGAGAAAACCGATCTTCATCGTAGGTCTGCCCCGTTCCGGCACCAGCCTGCTGGAACAGGTACTGTCCAGTCATCCGGAGATCCACGGCGGCGGGGAGATGGTGCTACTGCATGCCGAATTGCGGCGGAGGCTCGGGCCTGCAGGCTACGGTAACCTGGCCCACTCCGTCGGATCGATGAGCGACGCGGCGCTGGCAGATCTGGCGGGTGCGGTCCTCGCCCAGATGGACAGTCTGGCGCCCGGCAAGTCGCGGATCACCGACAAGATGCCGTCCAATCTCACGATCCTGGGGCTCGTCCATGGTTTGTTCCCCGAGGCCTCCATCATCTACTGTCAGCGTGACCCCTTGGATACCTGCGTGTCCTGCTTCACCACAAGTTTCAAGAGCGGCCACAATTTCAGTAACGACCTCACCGAACTGGGCGAATATTATCGGATCAGCGAGGCCGCCATCGATCGCTGGGAGAACATGTTCGCGGCCGGAAGCATCTGCCGTGTCCGCTACGAGGACCTGGTCACCGACCTCGAGGGTCAAACGCGCCGGCTCCTGTCCTTCTGCGGTCTTGATTGGGACGACCGTTGCCTGGGATTCCAAAGCAATGGACGCGCCGTAAAGACTGCCAGCGTCTATCAGGTACGACAACCGGTATACAGGTCCGCCATCGGGCGCTGGCAAAGGTTCGAACGCCACCTGGAGCCGCTCAAGCGAGCCCTGGCCGCTACACCCTTGCTATAATCCCGCCCCCTCTTTCGCATCACGACCACTACTCATGGAAAACGCCACTTCCAAGCCCGCCTCCTTGCTCGAGGCACTGTTGCGCTTCGAAGACAACGTCGAAGGCCGCAAGCTCGTATTGGAGAAGTTCATCATGGCGCGGGTCTATGTACTCCTTGATCGCCCATGGGACGGCCGTTCACTTCCCAATACCGAGACGAAGCTCCTGTACGTCAGTGACGGCGAGAACAAGGAACAAGCGATGCTCGCGGTATTCACGGGCAGAGCGGAGGCCGAGACGGCATCGCCGGACATGGGCGAATTCAAGCACCCTGTCGAGGTAGATGCGCCATGGGCGCTTCTCTCACTCGTACCCAATGCCGGCGTGCGCATCAATCCCAATGCGGAACCTTCGTTCCGTATCTTGCCGGAATTGGCTGTGGAGATGCGCAAGATCGCCGAACACCGGCTAGCGCAGATCCGCCAAAGCCGTAGTGGGACCGGACCGAAGTGAATACCGCGGT
>DATIVR010000060.1:0-17056 GCA_035465695.1 Gammaproteobacteria bacterium | reverse complement strand
GTCGCTGAACTGCACGTCGATGTAGGGGCGGCCGCCTTCCACATGCATGGGCACGCTCACGGGAGTGCCGGCGGCCGCAGCGGCGGCATTCAAAAGGATGCAGATGGCGAGCATGGCGAACTGGCGCACGGACACGGTCATGGTCACTCCGATGTGAGGTTCCTGTCAGGGATGAGATGCGGCAGACGCGGCCTTGGCGGCCTCGCGCTCCGCCTGCAGCACAGTCTTCAGGCATCTCCGGTAGCCCTCGCTCAGGCGCTTGGCGGTGCTGATGCTCATGTTGGGCGGCAGGCCGCGGTTCTGGCAGGCGGCGTCGGCGCCACGCGCCGAGACTTCGTCGCGGAAGCCATCGTCGGTGATGACGGGATAGGCGCGATCGAGCCAGTCGTTCATGGAACCGTAGACCTTGTTCAACTGCGCGGTGACCTGGGACTCATGCGCGTTCCAGTCGCTGGCATCCTGGTTCGCCTTGGCGTACTTGGCGGAGAGCGCGTCCTGCTGCGCCTGGATATCCGTCCCCTGGGCGTTGAGGTCGGCCGAGCCCGCGTTCACCTGCTTGGCATTCTTGTCGCACTGGGCGGTGCCGAGGTCGCCGCCGCTCACGCCGGAGTCGTCGCTGTCCTTGCCGCAGCCTGTCTTGTGGATGCGCTGTTGCTGGGCCGCCACCTGCTGGTTGTGCTGGGCGCCGCGGGCATTCAGCGCATCCTGCTGCTGCGCGATCTCGTTCTGGGTCGCCTCGATCTCGGCCTTCTGCTTCAGGAGTTCCGCCTGCACGCCCTCCCAACGCAGGCGCTGACGGGCGATGGCATCGGACTCCCTGGTCAGGTTCTCGATCTTCTGATGCAATTCGGGCGTGATGGCCGCGGTGGCAAGCCCGGGCTGCAGCAGGACAGCGCCCATCAAGAGCGCCACTGGAGCGTGGATACGCATGGATGCCTCGTGGTTTCTGGTCCCAGATCCCTGACGCCGAGGATATCAGGCTTTGGCTTGTAGCCCCGAGAGCGCCTTGTGCAGTGCCTGGATGCGCGCGCTCCAAGGGTGGCCCTGGATGGACAGGAGCGGCGTGAGTAACCCCAGGGCCGCCCGGTCCTGCTTCTGCGCCACCAATGCCTGGGCCTTGAGGAACTGCATGGACACCGCGGCCTCGCCGCCGGGAGCGCGGGCACGCACCGCGGCATCCAGCTTGGTGAATATGCCCAAGCGCCTGTCCTTGATGGCCTGCTCCGCCAGCAGCGCGATCACGCCGGGCGGTTCCGGCACGTAGTCCTTCGCCACATCCAGGCACTGTTCCAGGATGTCCAGGGCCCGCGGCAAACGCTTGTCCTTCACCAGGAACCGGATGAGGCGGGTGCCTTGCACCAGCGAGAGCGCGTCCTGGTGCCGCAGGCGCAGGCCTTCGAAGAGTTCCTCGTGGAAGGCGCGTGGATTCGGCTGGTCCAATCCGTCATCCGCCAGCAGCGCATCGCGGGCGGTGCGCGGCTCGCGGGCCTCCAGGTGGCGGTCCACTTGCGCCAGGATCGCGGCCACGCGCACCGCCTGCTCTTGTTCGGCCCGGCTTTCTTCGGTGGGCCTCTCCACCGCCACCGCGATGCCGAGCTCGTCCTGCTTGTGGTAGGCGACATAGCCCACCATGTGCGAGACGAAGATGAGTCCGTAGATCAGCAGTATGTCGCTGGTGAGGGCCGAGAGGTGCCCGGCCAGGGATAGGCCGGCGAAGCCCACCGCCGCCAGCAGCAAGGCGGAGAGCAGATAGGCGAAGCCGGTGTGCCAGAGGAACCTGATGAGCACGATGGGGTTGAGGATCGAGAGCAGGTCCGGTTGCAGCGCCAGCGACGCCACGAAGGCCGGCAAGATGTAGATGCCCAGGCACACCGTCAACGCCGCCAGCCCGGGATGACCGGTGCTCTTGGCGGAGGCGGTGAGCAACACCACCGCGCCCAGGTACCCCGCCAGCATGGCGAGCCTGAGCTTGTCGCCCTGAAACATCACCTCGCTGCCCATGGGCGGCGGGATGGCGTGGCCGGTGGCGGTGCGCTGCACCACGTCCATGAAGTAATAGCTGATCCAGCCGAACAGGATGCCGGAGGCGGGGATGCCCCATGCCCCGGCATAACCGATGATCCACAGGAAGATGCCGAACGTGACGGTGACGAACAGGCCGTAACCGCGCAGCGGATAGATCAGCAGCTTCGGCAGGTAGAGGAGCAGTTCAGGCGTGCTGACCATCAGATGATCCGCTTCCGGATCATCCAGGCGTAGGTCGCGGGCTTCGTCGTCCATCCCCTGTCCCAGGCCGTGGGTACAGGCGGAGTATATAGGCTAGGGCGCGGGTACGAAGTTGATGGCGAACACCACGTCCACCCCCAGGCCCACGTACTGCGGGTCGTCCCACTGGCCCTTGCCGATGCCGAAGTCGCGCCGCTGCAGCGTGGTCCTGGCATCGAGGCGCGCGTGCTTGCCGTCCGGGGACGGCGTCCAGGTGAAAGGCACGGTGATGGTCTTGGTGATGCCCTTCAGGGTGAGCTTGCCGGTGACGCTATAGTGGCCCGGCGAGACCTGCTTCAACGAATCGCTGACGAAGCTGCCGCGCGGATATTTGGCGGTGTCGAAGAAGTCGTCGTTCTTGAGGGCGGCATCCATCTCGTCCAAGCCGCTGTCGACGGAGTTGAGGTCCACATCCACCCTGAGCTTGTCCTGGGCAGGATCCTTGTCGCCGAGGCAGAGCTCGGCGGTATAGCTCTTGAACTCGCCGGGGAACGGCGCGCCGCCCTGGCTTGCGGTGAAGGTGAGGCTCTTGGGGCTTGGCACCGGCTTCCAGCAGGCAGCACGGGCGCCGGCGGCCCAGAGCAACAGCAGCGAGAGGCAGAGCGCGAGACGTTTCATGATCTCTCCGGGTTCGAGTCGATGGGTAGCATGCGGCGCAACACGCCGTCCTTCAAGACCAGTTCATGCCAGAACGCGGCTGCCACATGGATGCAGACGATCATCAGCAGCAACCAGGCCCCGGCATCGTGCAGGTCTTTGGTGATGCGCGCGAGCTGCCGGTCAGGACCCACCAGGTTCGGCAGGTTGAAGAGGAAGAACCAGCGCACCGTGAGGTTGGAGGCGTTGGAGGTGAGCCAGCCCAGGACCGGTAGCACCAGCAGCAGGCCGTACAAGAGGAGATGACTCAGGTGCGCCAGCAGTCTCTGCCAGCGATCCATGCTCACGGGCAAAGGTGGCGCCGGTGTGTAGAGACGCCAGCCGACGCGGACCAGGACCAGCGCGAACGTCGTGATGCCGAGTGATTTATGGAAAGTGAGCATCTGCAGGCGTTCGATCCCAAGCGGCAGCGGCTTGGCGTAGAAGCCCACTACGAATTGGCAGATGACCAGGAGTACGATGGTCCAGTGCAGGGCCTGGGCCACTGAGCCGAAACGCTCCCGAGTGTTGCGCAGAGGAATAATGGCGGCGGCTCCCAAGTCGAGGTTCAGACAATGGTATTAGAAGGAAGACGGCATGCGTAAGCTGGTTGCACCTATATATGTGGTAACGCTGATCCTGCTGTCCGGTTGCCACACGGTATCCACCCATCCCGGCAGCAACGCCCCCCAGGGCGAGGTCGCCAAGCCCGCGGCGGGCGCGACCCGCTATGCCGTGGATGCCGAGCATTCCGAGGTGCGCTTCCTCGTCTACAAGACCGGCGCCCTCTCGGCCTGGGGCCATGACCATACCGTGGATGCCCACGGCTTCAAAGGCGAGGTCTATCTCGCCTCCTCCTTCGCGGACTCCAGCTTCGCCCTGACCCTGCCGGTGAAGGACTTCCAGGTGGACGACCCGGCTTCCCGCGCGGTGGAGGGGCCGGATTTCGCCAGCAAGCCCTCGGCCAGCGACATCCAGGGCACCACCGCGAACATGCTTGGGCCGCATACCTTGGACGCCGCGAAATACGCTGAGGTGACCATCCAGTCGGTCAAAGTCACGGGCAGCGAAGCGAAAGCCGAGGCCACCGTGCGTATCACCCTGCATGGCACGGCCCGGGATCTGAAGGTGCCGTTCACCGTGAAACCTTCAGGTGACGAGCTCACGGCCAGCGGCGAGTTCGAACTCAGGCAGAGCGAGTTCGGCATCACGCCCTTCAGCGCCGTGGGTGGCGCACTGCAGGTGGCGGATGTGATCAAGGTGAAATTCAAGATACTGGCGCGAAAGTCCACATCCTAGCCAGGGCGCTTTTTGCGGCTTTCGGCCGCCCGCGCAGAAGGCTCGGAGCGTCTCCTTCACATATGCGGGAATAAGCCTGTGATAGCGGGGGTTACCTCGGAGTAAGGGCGCCTGACAGGCAGGCAGCCATATTCGCAGAGGTCATCTCATGCGCAAGATAACCGGGGTTCTCGGTCTGTGCCTGGTCTCGGCCATCGCCCTGCTCGTCTACGGCTGCGGCGGAGGCAGTGCCTACGGGGGTGGCGGCGGCACTACCGGCTCTACCTCCGGCATCATCACCACCCTCATCGTCTCCCCCAGCACCGCCAGCGTGACGGTCTCAGGGATGCAGACCTTCAAGGTCGTCACCAAGGATGCCAGTGGCACCGTGGTGACGGGCACGCCGGTGGTGTGGAACTCCTCGGACCCGTCCGTCGCCACCATCGATGCCAACGGTGTGGCCACCGGCGTCGCGGTGGGCACCGCCAGCATCAGCGCCTCCGTGACCTATAACAGCGGCGGCGCGTATACCACCGGCAACGGCACCACCTACACCAGCAACATGGCCACCCTCACGGTGAGCACCATGAACCAGGTGATGGGTGTGGCGGCCACCGGCCGTGCGCTGATCGGCGCCGTCGTCACGCTGAAGGACTCCAGCGGCAAGAGCCAGACCGCCATGACGGATGCGCAAGGACGCTTCCAGCTGTCGGTGGCGGGCATGCATGCACCGTTCCTGGTCCGCGCCGACGATGGCCGTGGTCACCGCCTCTTCGGCGCCGCTGCCAGCGAAGGCGTCGCCAACGTCGATACCGTCACCGATCTGATGCTGCGGGCCTGGTACGTCTCCCGCGGCACCACGCCGGAGCAGGCGTTCGGCGCCATGACCGCGCATCCGACGCCGGATGCCAAGGCGTTGCAGGCCCTGGACCATGCTTTCAGCGGCATCCTGCATGACTCGCTGGCCGCGGTGCATCTGGACCCGGACAAATTTGATCTGTTTTCCACTCCCTTTGCGGCAGACAGCACCGGCTTCGACGCTCTGCTGGACCACACCCGCGTCGCGACCGCGTCCACCCTGCGACTGCAGGATGGCCTGATGGGCCGTACCACCGAGATCGGCGCCAGCGCTGAGGGATTGGACTTGACGACCCACGGAGCGAGCTCGCCCGACGTTTCGATGCGGCGCGTGGATTTGCCTTGATCTAATGGGATGCGGTGCCGGTGTCGGCCGGCGCCGCCACTCCGAGGCGCGAGCCATCCCGGTGTGCGTGCTCATTTCACATAACGGACGCCGCACAATCCGGTCCCGCAGTCCAAGTCCCCGAGAGGTCACACGACTGCATTCCAATTGACCTTGGTCAAGGCGGTCGGCCGCCCTTGCGCGAATACTCCATCGGCGGCATCCCGACCGCATCTCCTAGGGAGTATTCCCAAATGTTCAACTTCAGAAACAGGCGGCATCCGCTGGCCATCGTCGCGGCGTTGCTGACGATCGTATTCCTCATGCCGGCGATGGCTGATGAAGCCGCGACCAAGCCGGCAAACGTGATGGCGACACTGCAGCAGTCCGGCAAGTTCACCACCTTCGTCAGGCTGGTCAACGCCGCGGGAATGGCCCGCAGCCTGCGCAGCGGCGACTACACGGTGTTTGCGCCCACCGACGACGCGTTCGCCAAGCTCCCCGCCGGTACCGTGGACAACTGGCTCAAGCCCGCCAACAAGGCTGAGCTGGTCTCGCTGGTGAAATACCACATCGTCCCGCGGTCGCTGCCGTCCTCCATGTTCAGCAAGACGGTGAGTCCGATGCACGACGCGGAGACCATGGACCAGCGCCACTTGGCGTTCACGCAGGATACCCAGGGCATCACCGTGAACGGCACGGCGAAAGTGGTGGAAGCGGACATCAAGGCCAGCAACGGGGTCATCCACGCGATAGACACCGTGCTCACGCCCCCCAGCCGGTAGATCAGAGATCGTCCTTCAGCGAGACGACGAGGCAATGCCGCATCCCGCGGCGTTGCCTTGTCGCTCGTGGACGCACCGGCTCGCGGTGCGCGGCTCAGGTCACGGTGCCAGGCACCTTGACTGCAAGCACGTCGCAGTCCAGACGGGCGAACAGTTTCTCCGCGACGCTTCCCATCTCCAGGCGCTCGAGACGGCTGCGGGAGACCGTGCCCATGATCAGCAGGTCGATACGCTGCGTGGCGATGAAGGATGCCAGCGCATCCACCGGGAATCCGGCCAGGAGATGCAGATGACGCTCTTCGATGCCGTATTCGTTGCCCAGCTCGCGCAGCGCCCACTCGTGGTTGCGCCGGTATTCCTCGATCAGGAATCCGTATGCCGAACCCGCCTTCAGGGGCACCGGCTCCAGGACGTTGACCACGTCCACTGAGGCGCCGCAGAGCATGCCGTATTTCTCTGCGGCACCCAGGATCTGCGCGTTCAACTCATGGGGCCGGAAGTTCTCGTCCAACGGGTCCACCGCCGCCAGCATGCGGGTAGGAAGGTTGGGCGCGCCCTGCCTCACCAGCATGAGCGGTGCCGGACAGCGGCGCAGCAGCTCATAGTCCTGACCGGTCAACAGCAGGCGCCGCACCGTGGGTTCCACGTGCACGTCCTTGATGACCATGTCCGGCGCCAGCTTCTCCACCTCGGCAAGCAGCAGGTCCGTGAGCGGCCTGCCCCAGTGGACTGCGGCCTCCACGGCGAATCCTTCGCGCCGCAGGTGGGCCGCGAAGCGCTCCAACTCGTGCTTGCGGCCCTCGAGATAGGCCGCAAGGTCGAAGCCCTTCGCCTGCAACTTCGCCAGCGCGCCGTCATACTCGAATGACGCGAGCAGCAACTTCGCCTCGCTCTCCTTCGCCAGAGCCATGGCCCGGAACAGCGCGGGCGACCGTTCCAGGCTGGAAGGAACGAGCACCATGTAGCGGGAACGGGCGGTCATAGGGTCGATCCTGTCGTTGACGTAGCCCACTATGCGCGAGCGCTGCCCGCGCCTCCCTGACCTAGGTCAGGGAGGCCTGGGCGAGCGCAGACGAGCCGGTCTCCAGCAGCCCCCTGGCCGCATCCGCCGTCTTGACCTACGTCATGGCAGCCCGGCTCGCCGTGCCCGCATCCTGATTACCCGGGACTTTGGTCTTCCGAGGCAGAGGTAGCCGACACGGGCCAAGTATACGACCCCCGGGATGGCGTGCGGGAGTGGATGGACATGCAACAAACAGCCGCAACCCGCCGTGGATCAGGGTCGGCACCTGTGTTCTACACGCGCGGGCTCCGGAAGACCTACGTGGTCGGCGAGGTGAAGATCGAAGCCTTGCGCGGCATCGACCTCGAGATCTACGCGGCGGAGTTCGCCGTCATCCTCGGGGCCTCCGGCAGCGGCAAATCCACGTTCCTGAACATCCTGGGAGGGCTCGACAGCGCCACCCAGGGCGAGATCCATTATTTCGAGCATGACCTGAGCCATACCGACGACCGGGAACTGACGCGCTTCCGCCGCGAACACGTGGGGTTCGTGTTCCAGTTCTACAACCTCATCGCAAGCCTCACGGCCCGGGAGAACGTCGCCATCGTCACGGAGATCGCGGAGCATCCCTTGGCCCCCGAGAAGGCGCTGGAGCTGGTCGGACTGCGTGAGCGCATGGATCACTTCCCGGCGCAGCTATCCGGCGGCGAGCAGCAGCGCGTGGCCATCGCCCGCGCCATCGCCAAGAACCCCGATGTGCTGCTGTGCGACGAGCCGACCGGCGCCCTGGATTCCGAGACGGGCATATTGGTGCTCGAGGCCCTGGAACGCGTGAACCGCGAACTGGGCACCACCACCATCGTCATCACCCACAACGTGGTCATCGCCGACATGGCGGACCGGGTGATCAAGATGAGCGACGGCCGGATCGCGGGCATCACCCGCAATGCCATCCGCCGTCCCGCGCACGATCTGAGGTGGTGAAGTTGCGGACGCTCGATCGCAAGTGGCTGCGTGAACTCTGGCAGATGCGGGGCCAGGCGCTGGCGATCGCACTGGTCATCGCCAGCGGCGTCGCCACTTACATCCTGTCCGAGAGCACCATCGATTCGCTGGTCTATACGCAGCGGGATTTCTACTCCTCCACCCGCTTCGCCGAGGTGTTCGCAAGCCTGAAACGCGCGCCGCTCGCGCTGGCTGGGAGCATCGCGGAGATCCCGGGAGTCGCTCATTCCGAGGTGCGCGTCGCCGCGCCGGTGAAGCTCGAAGTCCCCGGCTTCGCCGAGGTGGTGAATGGACTGATATTGACCCTGCCCGACGCGGCTTCCGGCATCGACCGGCTCTATCTCCGTAGCGGCCGGTTTCCGGACCCGGACGAGGATGACGCCGTGGTGATCAACGAGTCGTTTGCCGAAGCCCAGGGGCTGCACCCGGGCGACACCGTGGCGGCGACCATCAACGGCAGGCTGAAGACGCTCAAGATCGCCGGCGTGGTCCTGTCACCGGAATTCGTCTATCTGCTCCGGCCCGGCGATTTCTTCCCGGACTACAAGCGTTACGGCGTGTTCTGGATGAACCGCAAGCCGCTCTCGATGGCTTACGGCATGGATGGCGCCTTCAACGACGTCATCCTGACGCTCGCACCCGGCGCCACGCAGGCAGCGGTCATCTCGCGGCTCGACCGGCTGCTTGGCCCCTGGGGCGGCGTCGGCGCCATCGGCCGTGACGATCAGACCTCGCACCATTACCTGACAGAAGAGGTCAACCAGCTGCGCGTACAGGCCACCATCATGCCCGCGATCTTCCTGGGGGTCGCCGCCTTCCTGCTCAACGTGGTCATCGGGCGCCTCATACGCCAACAGCGGGAGACGGTGGCGATCCTCAAGGCATTCGGATACGGCAACGGCGCGATCGCCGCCCACTACCTCAAGCTGGTGGGCCTGATAGTGGTGGTGGGTGCCGTCACCGGCACCGCCGTCGGCGCCTGGCTGGCACATGGTCTGAGCGGCATCTACAGCGAGTTCTTCCGCTACCCCTACATGCACTTCGTGCTGCGTCCCCAGGTCCCGCTGGTCGCCTCGGGCATCAGCGCCGGCGCGGCGTTCCTCGGCACCATCGAAGCCGTCGGGCGCGCATCGAGTATGTCGCCCGCCCAGGCCCTGCATCCTGAACCGCCCCTGGTCTTCCACGAGACCTGGCTGGAACGGGCCGGTGCCAGGAACGTACTTTCGCAGGGCGGACGCATGATCCTGCGCAACATCGCGCGGCGGCCGGTCAAATCGGCGCTCACCATGCTGGGCGTGGCGCTCGCATGCTCCATCGTCACCGTGGGCGGCTTGTTCAACGATGCCGTCTCATACATGGTGGATGTCCAATTCAACCGCAGCGAGCATGCCGACCTGACGGTCACCTTCACCGATACCACCTCGCCGCGCGCCGTCTCCGAACTCGCCGGCGTGCCCGGCACCACGAAGGCGGAGCCGTTCCGGTTCGTGCCGGTGAGACTGCGCAACGGCAACCACAGCTACCGGACCGCGATCCAGGGCTACCCCACCGATGCCACGCTGTTCCAGCTGCGGAACACGGCGCTACAGCCGGTGCGGGTGCCCCAGAGCGGTCTCCTGCTCACGGATTTCCTGGCCAGACGTCTCGATGTGCATCCGGGCGACCGCGTGACCATCGAGGTGCTGAGCGGCGCGCGGCAGGTGGTATCCGCGCGGCTGGCAGGCGTGGTGAAGGAATTTGCCGGCATGAACGCCTACATGTCCATGGACGCCGTGCAGCGGATGCTGCCCGAAGAGCGCGGCATCTCGGGCGTCAGGCTGCGGGTGGCGCGCGGCCACGAGCAGGAGGTATATGCGGCGCTGCGCGACCGCCCAAGGGTCGCGGCGGTGACCTCACGCGCCGCGGCGATGCGGAGTTTCCACGACCTCATGGCCCAGAACATACTCATCTACGCCGCCGTCATGTTGTTCCTGGCGGGCACCATCGCGGTCGGCGTGATCTACAACAGCACGCGCGTCGCGCTCTCGGAAAGGGCCTTCGAGCTCGCCACGCTCCGCGTGCTGGGCCTGACGCACCGCGAGATCGGCTACATACTCCTGGGCGAGACCGGCTTGCTGACGTTGATCGCGATCCCGGCAGGCTTCGCCATCGGCTACGGCTTCGCGGCTTACGTGGCCTATCGTCTGGCATCGGCCTTGTACCGGGTGCCGGTGGTGCTGGAACGCGCCACCCTGGGCCGCGCCGCATTGGTGATCGTGGTGGCCACGGTCCTCTCGAGCATCTATGCCTACGTGCGCCTGGGACGGCTCGACTTGGTCGCCGTCCTGAAGACAAGGGAGTGAAGCGATGAAGAACCTCCGGCGTCTGCTGTTGCTGGCCCTGGTGATCCTGGTGGCCGGAGCCATCGTGTGGGCCTACGTGCCCCGACCGGTGCGGGTATCCATCACCGTGGTCAGCAAGGGACCGATGGATGTCTCCATAGAGGAGGAAGGCCGCACCCGCGTGCAGGACCGTTACCTGATCACCGCCCCTGTCGCAGCCTACGCTCCGCGGCTGGAGTTCCGCGTCGGCGATCTGGTGCGGGCCGGACAGACGCTTGCAGTCCTGGAACCGCTTCCGCCGGGGGCATTGGACGCGCGCAGCCGGGCGGAAGCGCAAGCGCGCGTCGCCCAGGCGAAGGCTGCATTGCTGGCAGCGGAGACCGGCGCCGATGCGGCCCGCGCCGGCGCAGACTACGCGGAACGCGAGCTCTCACGTGCCCAGACGCTGAAGAAGAGCGGCGCGGTGTCGCAGACCATGCTGGACCAGGCCGAGTCCCAGGCGCGTCAGACCACCGCGCTGCTGGCATCGGCACGCGCCAGGATCGACGTCGCGCGCTACGACCTGGCCGCCGCCGAGACCTCGCTGCGCTACACCACGACGCAGTCGCACGGCGCCGGCGGCGAACGGATACCGGTCAAGTCTCCGGTGGACGGCGTGATACTGGCGATCGAACATGAGGATGAAGGGGTGGTCGGCGCGGCCCAGCCGATCGTGACGGTAGGCGACCGGCATTCCCTGGAAGTCGCGGTCGACCTGCTGTCCTCGGATGCGGTGCGCGTGGGCCCGGCCACGCAAGTGATCTTCACCCGCTGGGGAGGTCCGCGGCCCCTGGAGGGCCGTGTAAGGAACGTCGAGCCCGTCGCCTTCACCAAGGTCTCGGCACTCGGTGTCGAGGAGCAGCGGGTGCTGGTGATCGTGGATATCGTCTCGCCGAAGGACGAATGGGCCGCGCTGGGGGATGCCTATCGCCTCGAAGCCCGTTTCATCGTGTGGCAGGCCGACTCGGTCTTGCGTGTGCCAAGCAGCGCGATCTACCGCCGCGGCGACTCATGGGCGGTGCTGGCGGTGGCAGACGGCCGGCTGGTGGAGCGCAGACTGAAGATCGGCGAGCGCGGCGACGACTTCGCGCAGGTCCTGGACGGGCTTGCCCCTGGGGAAGCCGTGGTCACCTTCCCGGACGACAGCCTGCACGCGGGCGACCGCGCTACCGTGGTGGAATCGGTCCCGATGTAGCCGGCTAGAGGTGCCGGCGTGCATCCGCCGCCGACGCGCGCAGATGCCAGATGAGCCCGCCACAACCGCCGAGCAGCACGCTGGCGAGCCAGAAATGCCAGTCGGAGGATATGGCCGTGAACGGGCCGGAGGCGAAATGGTAGATCCCTACCAGACATGCCGCGAGCAGCCCCGTCAGTGCGCCGATGACCACGCCTCTCCGGCGAACCATGGCAGCGGCCAGGTAGCCCGCCACCACTGATGCCAGGTAGGCGTCGATGTTCAGGAATGCGGAGATCAGGCCGCCTCTCGCGGCGCCGCCGGGTCCATGCACCGCCAGGAATACGGCCCCGAAGTACATCACGCTGAAAGCCAGGATCGCCACGACTTGCGCTTTGGCATGCAATCTGAACATGGCTGGAGACTATCGTAGTTGCGGATCAGATACCACGATGCGGCATCATCACCCGCCATGCGCTGACCTAAATCAAGGGAGCGCCGGGACGGCGTTCCGCTAGAGGGCGCAGCTCACACCGGTGCCGCCCAGGCCGCAGTAGCCGTTCGGGTTCTTGGCCAGGTATTGCTGGTGGTAGTCCTCGGCGTAGTAGAACTCCGGCGCCGGGCGCACCTCGGTGGTGATGCCGGGAAACCCGGCCCTGCGCAACGCGTCCTGATAGTCCCGCAGCGAGTCCTGCGCGGCTTCCAGCTGTTCCTTGCCGTAAGCGTAGATCGCGGACCGGTACTGGGTGCCGATGTCGTTGCCCTGGCGCATGCCCTGGGTCGGGTCGTGGGCCTCCCAGAACGCCTTGAGCAACTCCGCGTAGCTGATGGTCCCAGGATCGTAGACCACCAGCACCGCCTCGGTGTGGCCGGTGCGGCCGGTGCAGACTTCTTCATAGCTGGGGTTCGGGGTGTAACCGCCCGCATAGCCCACCGCGGTGGTATAGACACCCGGCAACTGCCAGAACTTGCGCTCCGCGCCCCAGAAGCAACCCAGACCGAACACCGCCTGCTCGAGACCGGCGGGGAACGGAGGCTGCAGCGGGTGCCCGTTCACGTAGTGCATGGGCGGCACCGCCATGGCCTTAGTGCGGCCGGGCAACGCGAGTTCGGCGGCGACCATCAGCGTCTTGCTGCTCTTGAGGGCGGCGAACATGTCGTGGGACTCCTCGGGGCACCGGTGCCTTCCGGGCTATATACGTACCAGACCTGGATATGGACGCGATTATTACCTTTCAGGCGGCCCAAAAGAGGACGGGGCCTCGCGGCCCCGTCCCGTCACCACTCGCTTCGGCGATCAGGCCTGGGCGGGAGCGCCGCTCCAGCGCAGCTTGAACCTGGCGTCCAGGCTGTAGCTGCCGGCGCCGCAGGCGAACACATACAGGAAGCCGCCCATCAGCGCGATGTTCTTCATGAAGTCGATGAGCTGCAGGAAGTCGTCATCGTGCAGGTGCACCAGGAAGAACGAGAGCAGGCAGAACACCGCCAGTGAGACGGCCGCCACCCGGGTATAGGCGCCCACCAGCAGGCACAAGCCGCCGCCGATCTCCCACAGGATGAGGATGGGCTTGATCCAGTCCGGCACGCTCCAGTCCGCCACGTAGCCGTGGATGCTTGTGAAGCTGAACAAGTGGCCGTAACCGGACCAGAAAAGCATGGCGGCGAGCATGACTCGGCCGGCCAACATCGCCAGGTTCTGCATCTGCATGAGAATCTCCGCTTGGAATTGAGGGCCGACCCCAGTGTCCGGCCTGTGACATAGCTTACTGCAAGCCCAGGGGCCGCGGCAGCCCCTGCCACGACTAATCCCCCTTGGCTCTACCGGCCTTGGCGGCCTCGTAGTCGGCCCGGATCTCCTTCAAATCCACGGCCGGCCTGGGGTAGCTCATCTTCAGCGCTTCCAGGTGTTCCACCATGATGCGTGCCACCGCGAGGTTGCGGAACCACTTGTGGTTCGAAGGGATCACATACCAGGGAGCATGCTCGGTGCTGCATTCCGACAGTGCATCCTGGTAGGCCGCGACATATTCGTCCCAGTAGCGGCGCTCCGCATAATCCGCCTCGCTGATCTTCCACTGCTTGCTGGGATCGTCCAACCGGTCCTTGAAGCGTTTCAACTGCTCTTCCTTGGAGATATTCAGGAAGAACTTGATCACCACCGTGTCCTGCTCCACCAGTGCCTTCTCGAAGGCATTGATGAGCGCGTAACGCTTCGACCATACCGCCTTGGCCGCGAGCTTATGCACCCGCACCACCAGCACGTCCTCGTAGTAAGAGCGGTTGAACACCGCCACGTCGCCGCGCGCGGGCGTGGCGCGGTGCGCGCGCCACAGGAAATCATGGGCCGCCTCCTCGGGCGTCGGCACGCCGAACTTGCTGACCTGGAATCCCTGCGGGTTCATGGAACCCAGCACGTGGTTTATGGTGCCGTCCTTGCCGCCGGTGTCGAGGGCCTGCAGCACCACCAGCAGCGAGTGCTTGTCGTTGACGTGCAGGAGTTCCTGCAACTCCCGCAGGCGTTGCCCGTAGAACGCCAGTTTGCCGCTCTCGGCCTCTTCCTTGGTGCCGTGCTTGAATCCGGGGTCATGGTCCTCGAGCTTTACCTTGCTGCCGGGCCTGATCCGGAATTGTTCCTGGTAATCCATGGGTCCTGCCGCGGTCACGACGCTGCAATAACCTTACCGCAAAAAGCCGGGCCAGGAGTTTCGATTCCTGGCCCGGCTTATGTCACGGCATGGCTCAACGCCACTTGAGCTTGAACTTCTCGTCCAGGCTGATGGCACCGGCGCCGGTGCAGGCTACGTACAGATAGCCGCCGGTCATGGCCAGGTTCTTCATGAAGTGGATCATCTGGTTGGGATCGGCGAAGTTGCGGTGGGCGATGAGCGCCGAGACCACCGAGAACGCCGCCAGCGTCCAGGCCACCGGCCGGGTGAAGGCGCCCAGCAGCAATAGCAGGCCGCCGCCCAGCTCCCAGAGAATCAGGATCGGCATGGACCAGCCCGGTACACCGACCGAGACCATGAAGCCCTGCATGTAGTCGTAGTGCGTGAGCTTGTTCCAGCCGGACATTATGAAGATGAATGCCAGCAGGACGCGGGCGACGAGCAGGATCTTGTCTCTCATGGAGCGACTCCTTATTGATGAGGAAATGGGATGCCTCAGGCCGCCGCCTTCTCCGCCTGCAGCGCCGCCCTGACCTTGGGCCGATCCGCCACCCGCTGGCGGTAAGCAGCGAGCTGCGGCCAGCGCGACAGGTCGATGCCCACGCCGTGGGACCAGCTGATCACCGTGAACAGGTACGCGTCCGCCACCGTGAATTGCTCGCCCATCAGGAACTTGTGGGTGCCAAAGTGCGCCTCCAGCTCGTCGAATCGCTTGCCGAGCTTGTCCTTGAACGTGGCCTTGGCAGCGTCATCCAGCGCCGGATTGAACAAAGGGCTGTAGCTCTTGTGGATCTCGCTGCTGATGAAGGTCAGCCAGCCGTTGGCACGCAGGCGGTCCAGGGTGCCCTGCTTGGGGATCACCGCAGACTCGGGCTTCTGGTCGCCGATGAACTGCAGGAGCGCCGCGCCCTCGGTGAACACCTGGCCGTCGTCCAGCTGGATCGCCGGCACATAACCCCGCGGATTGATCTTGTAGTAGTCGCTGCCGTCCTTCAACTTATGAGTCTTGGTGTCCACCCGCACCAGCTCCACCGGCACGCCGGCTTCGTGGAAGGCGATGCTGGATGCCTGCGAGCAGGAACCGGGGGAGAAATACAGTTTCATATCGTCACTCCTGACTGGTTGCAGAATCAGCTAAGCACTTGTGTGGCGCCGGGACTGCGCGCCGCGTCACGCCACCGCCGCTTCGGCGAGCGGCGCATAGTCGATGTAGCCCTGGGGTCCCGGTGAATAGAAGGTGGCGGCATCCGCCTGCCTGAGCTCGGCGCCGCTGGCGAACCGCTCCACCAGGTCGGGATTGGAGATGAAGGGGATGCCATAGGCCACCAGATCGGCGCGTCCCGAGGCCACCGCGGCGTTGCCCTTCTCCCGGTCGTAGCCGGTGTTGGTGATGAGCGTGCCCTGGTAGATCTTCCGGTAGTGGCCGGTCACATCCGCTACCTGGTGGTTGCCGGACACGGGGCCCGCCGCATCGCGCAGATGCAGGTAGGCCAGCTGATAGTCGTTGAGTCTGCCGATCACGTAGTCGTACAGGGCCTGGCTGTCGGAGTCCGCCGGGCTGTAATAGGTGTTGCTGGGCGAGAGGCGCAGGCCGGTCCTGCCGGCGCCCACGGCTTGCACCACCGCCTCCACCACCTCGAACAGGAAGCGCGCGCGGTTCTCGATGCTGCCACCGTACTGGTCAGTGCGGTGGTTGCTGCTGTCACGCAGGAATTGCTGCACCAGATAGCCGTTGGCGCTGTGGATCTCCACGCCGTCGAACCCGGCGGCGATGGCGTTCTTCGCGCCCTGCGCGAAGTCCCGCACCACCTCCCGCACTTCGGCCGTGCTGAGTTCGCGGGCCGCCACCGTGTCCTTCTGCACGCCCGCGGGCACATACATCTTGCCGTTTGGATTGAACGCGGAAGCCGACACCGGCAGCGCGCCGCCGTGGAAATCCGGGTGCGACACCGCGCCCACGTGCCAGAGCTGCAGGAAGATGCGGCCGCCGCGCGCGTGCACGGCCTCGGTCACCTTCTTCCAACCGGCGATCTGCGCGGCGGAATGGATGCCCGGGGTGCGCACGTAGCCCACGCCCTGGGGCGAGACCTGGCTGCCTTCGGTGATGATGAGGCCGGCGCCGGCGCGCTGGCGGTAGTACTCCACGTGCAAGTCGGTAGGCGCGAGCTCGGCGTTATCGGCCCGGTCGCGGGTCATGGGCGCCATGACCACGCGGTTCTTCAGTTGGTAATCCCCCAGCTTGACCGGGGTGAGCAACGGCTGTGTCTGGCTCATGTTCGTAACTCCTTGCCTGTGTAACGAAATATCTATGAATTTCGATATGTACGACCCAAGAATTTGCCCTCGCGGGCAACGCGCCGGTCTGTCAGACCGAAGTCAGGTCAGATCTCTTCCCTGAGGAACTTGCTCAATTCCTTGAGTGCGTCCTCGTTGCGCTCGTAGTAGGTGAACTGCCCTTCCCGGCGCGGCACCACCAGACCGGCTTTCATCAGCATCGCCAGGTAATGCGAGGCGGTGGACTGGGAGAGGCCCAGTTTCTCCTGGATCTCGCCCACGCAGACCAGCTTGCCACGCGGTCCGCCGCCCGGGCAGGAACCGCCGAAGTGCTGCTGCGGGTTCTTCATCCAATGAAGGATCTGCAACCGCGACTTGTTGGCCAGCGCCTTGAATACCGCCACCTGATCCATGCGGACTATTATAT
>DATIVR010000059.1:0-3253 GCA_035465695.1 Gammaproteobacteria bacterium | reverse complement strand
AACCCGCACCAGCAGGCGGCCTTCTACGCCGAGAAGACGCCCGCCCCCGGCACACTGGCGGCCGCGCGGCAGCTGCAGGGCAAGGAGCTTTCCTTCAACAACATCGCGGACGCGGATGCGGCGCTAAGTTGCGTCCTGTCCTTCGTCGAGTGCGCCTGCGTGATCGTGAAGCATGCCAACCCCTGCGGTGTAGCACTGGGCAAGGACGTGCTGGAGGCGTACGAGCGGGCCTATAGCGTGGACAAGGATTCGGCCTTCGGCGGCATCATCGCCTTCAACCGGCCGCTGGATGCGGCGGCAGCGCAGAAGATCCTCGACAACCAGTTCGTGGAAGTGATCGTGGCGCCGGAGATCGCTCCGGAAGCCCTGAAAGTGCTGGCGGCCAAGCCCAACGTGCGGGCGCTCGCCACCGGCAGCGCCTCGGCACCGAAGACCAGCCTGGACTACAAGCGCGTGGGGGGCGGCCTGCTGTTGCAGGACACGGACCTGGGTTCGCCCGGCGAACTGAAGGTGGTGACCCGCGTCGCCCCGACCCCGGAGCAGCTGAAAGACCTGGCGTTCGCCTGGCGGGTGGTGAAGTACGTGAAGTCCAATGCCATCGTGTACGCCCGGGGCGGACTCACGCTCGGTATCGGCGCCGGCCAGCCCAGCCGCGTGATGAGCGCGCGGGTCGCGGCCATGAAGGCCGGCGAGGCACATCTCGAGGTGAAGGGCTGTGTGATGGCCTCCGACGCCTTCCTGCCCTTCCGCGACAGCGTGGACGCGGCGGCCGCGGCGGGCGTCTCCGCCATCATCCAGCCGGGCGGCTCCATGCGCGACAAGGAAGTGATCGCGGCGGCGGATGAATCGGGTATCGCGATGGTGTTCACCTCGATGCGTCACTTCCGGCATTGAAGCCGGTCTTTCGGCCGGGGGCGTCGTTGTGCTTCGGACTCGCAGTCGGTCACGTACATTTGGAGTACGCTCCCTCCTGCTCGCCTCGCACGCCTAGCCCGCGGCTGAAATCCCTGGCTTCAATGGGCGGGCACCATTAACGGAAATCACGGTATTGGAAAAGATATGAAAGTGATGGTGATAGGCGGCGGCGGCCGCGAACATGCGCTGGCCTGGAAACTGGCCCAGTCGCAGCAGGTAGAGAAGGTTTTCGTGGCACCGGGTAACGCCGGCACCGCCCATGAGAAGAAATGCGAGAACGTGCGCATCAAGGCCGATGACCTGCGCGGCCTGCTGGACTTCGCCTTGGGCCAAGGCGTCGGCCTCACGGTGGTGGGTCCCGAGGGGCCGCTGGTGATGGGCGTGGTGGACGTGTTCACCCAGGCCGGCCTGCGCTGCTTCGGTCCGACCCGTCTCGCCGCGCAACTGGAAGGCTCCAAGGTCTTCAGCAAGGACTTCCTGAAGCGCCATCACATCCCCACCGCCGAGTACCAGAACTTCACCCAGGTGGAACCGGCGCTGGAATACCTGCGCGCCAAGGGCGCGCCCATCGTGGTGAAGGCCGACGGCCTCGCGGCCGGCAAGGGCGTGGTGGTGGCCGAGACGCTGGGACAGGCGGAGGCCGCGGTGCGGGACATGCTGGCGGGCAATGCCTTCGGGCAAGCCGGCAGCCGGGTGGTGATCGAGGAGTTCCTGCAGGGCGAGGAAGCGAGCTTCATCGTGATGGCCGACGGCGAGCACGCGCTGGCGCTGGCCACCTCCCAGGACCACAAGCGCGTGGGCGATAACGACACCGGGCCAAATACCGGCGGCATGGGCGCCTACTCGCCGGCGCCGGTGGTGTCAGGGCCGGTGCACGAGCGCATCATGCGCGAGGTGATCCGCCCCACCATCAAGGGCATGGCCGCCGAGGGCATGCCTTATACCGGTTTCCTGTACGCCGGCGTGATGATCGACCGGGAAGGTTCCCCTAAGGTGCTGGAGTTCAACTGCCGGTTCGGCGATCCGGAGACCCAGCCCATCATGATGCGGCTGAAGTCGGACCTGGTGACGCTGTGCGAGGCGGCGCTGGATCACAAGCTCAACAAGACCAGTGCCGAGTGGGATGGGCGTTCGGCGGTGGGGGTGGTGCTGGCGGCGGAAGGTTACCCCGGCGACTACCGCAAGGGCGACCCGGTGCTGGGCCTGCCGGTGTTCCCCAGCGACCACGTGAAGGTGTTCCACGCGGGGACCGAGGAGAAGGACGGCAAAGTGGTCACCACCGGCGGCCGCGTGCTGACGGTGACGGCGCTGGGCGATTCCGTGGCCGACGCGCGGCTGCGCGCCTACCACATCGCCGAGAGCATCCGCTGGCCGGGCCGCTTCTTCCGCAAGGACATCGGCTGGCGGGCGGTGGAACGCGAAGAGCGCGGCGAAGGCCCGAGGATCGGCGTGAACTTCGAAAGCACCTGGCCCAAGCGGCACTGAAGCGAATCGCCTTCGGTCGGCACTCGTTCCTGCGGAACGGTCGTTTTCCAGTCTAAGTCCGCGCTCCGGATGAGTCCGTGATGCCCGGCGCAAAGCGCGCCGGGCATTAAGACAAGAAGCCCGCAAATCCAGGCCTGGACTCAAGCGCGGCGCGAAGGCAGCTCGCAAGCGCCCGAGCATCCCCGCATCTCGCGGTCGGCAGCCCTGGCCAGCGCCGGGATCCGGAGCAGCAGCCGGATCGGCGCATAGACGGGGATCACCTGGGTGATGCGCCGTGCCGCCTCCAGGCCTCGCAGCATCCGGCCGCTGTCCAGCTCCTGGACCAGCACTTCACCCATGGCCAATGGCCCGGTGGGCGGGACAGCCGTGGACACCTCGACCCGCCCCGACCAGTCCAGCCGCTGGTGCAGGCGCGCATAGCGGGCGCACTTAGGGCAGTCGGCGTTGCGGTAGATGCGTATGCGTTTCATCGGCGGCTCACGCTGCCAACGGCTTTCGCTCCACCGCCGTGCGGAAGCTGACGTTCATCATGTTCCAGGCATTGATGGTGGCCACCGCGAAACTGAGTTCCGCGATCTCCCGCTCATTGAAATGCCGCTTCAGCTCCGCGCTGGCGGTATCCAGGGCATGCTCGTCGAGCGCGTTGACGGCTTCGGCCCAGGCCAGCGCCGCACGCTCCTTGGGACTGTAGAAGTCCGAATCACGCCAGGCATCCAGGCTCACCACGCGCTGCAGGTCCTCACCATTCTTCAGGAGATCGCGCGCGTGCATGTCCAGGCAGAAGGCACAGCCGTTGATCTGTGAGATGCGCAGGAACAGCAGGTCCAGGAGCTGGGTGCCGACGCCGGACTTG
>DATIVR010000058.1:0-4369 GCA_035465695.1 Gammaproteobacteria bacterium | reverse complement strand
CACCCATCTTGAGGAGCATGCACCGGGAGTGAAGAAATGGCGTGTCGCGGGTAAGGATTCCTACATCCCGCTGGCGGCCGCTGCCAACCTGGTGCTGCTCAGCGAAGACGAGATCTATGCTGCCGCCCGCAAGGCCTTGGGGTGATTGCCCCTCAAAAGCAGCCTTCCGAGAGACCCGCTTCGGCGGGTTTTTCGTGAACTAAGCATCCCCGCCCCTTGCCGTTGCTGAGCCCTCAGGGAAACCCCGAGGACAACCGCTGACTTGCGTCAATGCGCGGGACCCCGCGCCCCGCAAGAATGTGTCCTCGAAAGAACGAATTCCGCACAGGGGTCGAGCCCGCTTTCAGTGGGCGAAGCGGTAAGCGGATTCCAGCAGGCCGGGAAGGCTAGTTCGGCGGTGCCCGAAGGAGCACGTATGTCTGCATCGATGACTTCCAAACTTGTGGTGACGCCGGAGGCGCCGGCCAAGGCCGCTGTCGAGGAACGCCTGCTGCAAGGCGAACGCATCACCACCATCCGCCATTCCGGCAGATGGATGGACATCGGGATCATCTGTCTGGCTGGATTCGCCGCGTTCGCATTTTGGGAGGTGCGGCCGCCTCATCTGATGGTGACCTGGCTGGTGTTCGCCATCGGCATCTCCATGGTGCGTCTCATCATGAGCTGGACCTACAACTGGTTCGTGCTTACCGAATCGGGCCGCCGCACCTGGCAGGACGCCTTCCTCGCCCTCACCGTGACGCTCGGCATCGTCTGGGGACTGGGCGGGTGGCTGTTCTTCGAGCCGAACTCCATGGTGCACTGGGTGGCCTTGCTGGCCCTGCTGTTGATGGTCGGCACGATCCCGGTGTTCGCGCTCTCCACTCACCGACAGGTCTATGTCTCCTACCTGGCGGCGATGTTCAGCCCCCTGATGGTCAAGTTCATCTCCATGTTCAGCTTCCAAGGTATCGCAGCGACCATGGCCTGTTTCGCCATCCTCGCAGTGCTTTGGTTACTGGCTGACGAAGGCGGCCGCGAGATCCTGGCAAACCTGCGGTTCCGGATGGCGTATCGTGAGGCGCGCGGGCAGCTCGCCGACGAGGTGACTACACGCACCCATTACGAACTGCGGGCGCACGATGAGGCTGACCGCACCCTACGCAAGGAATCGAAGTTGCTCGAGATCGCACTGGACCGCCGCATCACCGGCGGAAACCTGCGCGAGGCTTGCGAGTTGATCAGCGAGTATTCCGCACACGCGTCGGGCTGCGGGAGGGTCAGTATCTGGTTCATGCACGGCAACAAGGACAAGCTCCGCTGTACCCATGTGTTCAGGCACGGCAAGCACATCACCAAAGCCCTCCTCGATATAGACCGGGTCTCCTCATCGGCGCTGTTCGAACAACTGGCCAAGAGTCGTTCCATCGCCGTCAGCGATGTGACCCGCGCACCCATGCTCTCATCGGCGTGGAACAAATATTTCCGCGTCGTCCATGCTTCCGCTGCCTTGTTCGTGCCCTTCCGCAACGGCGGGGGAGTGCGTGGCATGATCCTGCACGAGTGGGCCCGGGGCGGGAAGACCTGGACTCCAGGTGACGTGGAACTCGCCAGTGCCTTGGCGGACTCCATGACCGTCGCGGTGCATGCCGCCGAGCGCAGCCAGGCAGAGACGGAGATGCGCAAGCTCGCGACGACCGATCAACTCACCCATCTGCCCAATCGCCCTGCCTTCATCGAGCGCCTGAATCAGGCTATCTCGCATGCCAAACGCAACGCCAAGAAGATGGCGCTGCTGTTCGTGGACGTGGACCGCTTCAAGACCATCAACGATTCGCTGGGCCACCACATAGGCGATGAGGTGTTGCAGGAGATCGGCAGGCGCCTCACCCATTGCGTGCGTCATGAAGACACCGTGGCCAGACTGGGCGGCGACGAGTTCGTGGTGCTGATGGAGGACTGCAGCGATCCAAAGTCGGTGATATTCACCTGCGAACGCATCATCGCGGCATTATCCAGTGCGGTGGTCGCCGGCGGCATGGATCTGCATCCCGGATGCAGCATCGGGATCAGCATGTATCCGCAGGATGGCGACGACCAGACCACGCTGCTCAAGAATGCGGACATGGCCATGTACCGCGCCAAGGAGCGCGGCCGCAATCGCTTCGAATTCTTCACCACCGACATGCAGGCCCAGGCCGTGCAAAGGTTGGCGCGCGAGAATGCCCTGCGTTCAGCGCTTGAACGGCACGAGTTCACGCTCCACTACCAGCCACAATTCGATCTGCGTCGCGGCATCTACGGCGTCGAAGCGCTGCTGCGCTGGGAGCATCCGGAGCTGGGTCTTGTGCCGCCGGCGGAATTCATCCCGTTGGCCGAGGATACAGGCTTGGTCGTGCCCATCGGCCGTTGGGTACTGCGTGAGGCCTGCCGCCAGATGAAGGTTTGGCAGGATGCGTCCGGCGACAAGCGGCTGCAGGTTTCGGTGAACCTTTCGGTCCGTCAGTTCGTCCAGGGCACCTTGGTGGAGATGGTCAAGGAGGCGCTGGACGCCACGGGCCTGCCGCCGGGCACGTTGAAGCTCGAGATCACGGAAAGCATGGTCATGCAGGATATCGACAACAACCTGCAGATGTTGGAGGACCTGAAGCTCCTAGGCGTGCGTATCGCATTGGATGACTTCGGCAAGGAACATTCATCCATGACTTATCTGAAACGGCTGCCCATCGATGCCATCAAGCTGGACCGCGACTTCGTGAAGGGTGTGGGCGAGAACCCCTATGACCGGGCGATCATCCATTGCCTGCTTGCCTTGGCAGACTGTTTGCGGATCAAGGCGATCGCCGAGGGCGTGGAGACTCCCGAGCAACTGTCCTTCCTCAAGAAGGAAGGTTGCCGCTACGTGCAAGGCTATCTTTATAGCCCTCCGCTGGTGGCGGCGGATTGCGGCCGGCTTATCTGCGGAGAACTGGATCTGGCGGTGTGACCCGCAGCAGGGCCCGGCCTAGGCGGGCCATGTCTCGGAATTGGGCTTCTGCTGCCGCGCCGCGAAACCATGATGCACGGGGCGGTTACTGGGGCGCCGCGACGCATGGCCACGATTCATGCTGCGTTGCAGCGCCAGCATGAGCTCGTGGGTGTCCTCGAAATGGTCTTCGACGTCCTCGAGTTCGAGGTGAGCGAGCCGGGCGATGTCCGCCAGGGTGGTGTCCTCGCGGCTGAAACGCGCGAAGCGCTGCCGTGCGGCTGCCAGGATGCGCGCGCGCAGCTCCAGTTGCGCGGAGCTGGTGATCTTCAGGAGCGGGTGGAAAACATGAGTGGAGTGCGGTTGCGGCACGGGGTCGTCGCCTTTCGGTGGAGATCGGGGATGTAGCGACGATTATTGGTTCTGCGGCCGACGCGTGGTATCGGGGTTAAACCCGGATATGTCTCAGGCGATGACCTGAAAGGGGCGCCATCCATTGCTGACAAATCGCGGTCAGGGGTTCAAGTACCTCCTGTCCGGGCAGGCTGCTTCCAGAGCCACACCAAGCGACCAATGGCGACCAGCAACACCAGCAACGTCAGATAGGCGGCCCAGTCTCCCATACGGTCATAGACGGTGTCGTCGTGGCCGGCGGGCACCGTCGCCAGCAACGTTGGGAACGTCCCGGGAGCGGAGCGGATCTCGGCCAATATCCGGCCACGGTCATCGCTCACATACAGCGAGCCCTGCTTGGCGGCGCGTACCACGCTGAAGCCCGACTCCACGCCGCGCATGATGGCCATGTGGCCGTGGAAGAGCCAGTCGGCCACGAAGTCCCAGCCAGGGACCAGCATCACCCCCACACCTTTGCGACCGTACTCGGTTGAGAGTGGCGTGAAGTCCATGTCCTTGCAGATCTGCACACCCCAGGTCATGTTGCCGCGACTCAGCGTGGTAAGTGCGGTGCCAGGCGTCAGGTCGGACTCGAAGGGCGGCAGCATGTGCTCTTTGTCGTAGGTGGCCGGCGGCCTGCCCGGCAGGTAGACCCGGGCTTCGTTGTACTTCTTGCCGTCCTTGGCCACGCGCACTACGCCTACTACGATGGCGGCACCGCTGCGGTCCACCAACTTCTCGAAGAACGCATCGGTGGCGTCCGTGGTCTGGGTGTCCAGCACCACGCCCAGCTTCTCCGGCAGCACTACCACCCTTGCACCCTGCGCTGCCAGCGTCTCCACCGCTGCGGCATAGCGCTGGAACAGGACGTCGGTGGGAGCACCCGGGTCAGCCACGTAGTCCACGGTGTCCGACGTGGCCAGACCGACCTTCACCTGCTGGCCGGGCTGGCGGATGAGCAGCCGCACCGTGCCGCATGCCAGTACCAGCACCAGCACTGCAACGGTGCTGCCCACCAGCACCGATGCGCGG
>DATIVR010000057.1:0-77357 GCA_035465695.1 Gammaproteobacteria bacterium | reverse complement strand
CGCCATGCCACCCATGGCACCACGATGTACGCGGTGGCGAGCGACACCAGCATCGCCACCGGTGCGTTGATGGGGGTGGGCCGCATGAACGGCCCCATCATGCCGCTGACGAAGGCCATGGGGATGAACGCCAGGATCACGGCCAGGGTGGCGATGTTGGTGGGCCGGCCGATCTCGTTGGTGGCGGCCACCAGCCGGTCGCGGAAGCGCATGCGTCCGCCCTGGTGCAGCCGGCGGTGGATGTTCTCGATCACCACGATGGCGTCGTCCACCAGCAGGCCCAGGGACAGGATCAATGCGAACAGCGTGATGCGATTGATGGTCTGGCCGATGACCCAACCCACGCCCAGTACCACGCCCAGCACCAGCGGCACCGTCAAGGTGACGATGGCGGCCTCGCGCCAACCGAGGAAGACCAGCAGGATCAGGGCCACCGAGATCACGGCGATGCCGAGGTGCTCGATGAGCGTGTTCACCGCCTCGTCAGCCTTGGCGCCGTCATCCCGCGTCACCGTGACGGTGATCCCTTCGGGCAGGGCTCTGGCCTTGAGTTCCTGGAGTTTGGCCAGCACGGCGTCCGCCACCACCACGGCGTTCGCACCGGCGCGCTTGTCTATGGCGAGCGTGACCGCCGGATCGAGCGCGGGTTCGCCGGAGGACGCCTGCGTGCCGGGCCCACTCCCCAGCCAGGAATACTGTTCGGGCTCCGCCGGCCCATCCTCGATGCGGGCGATGTCCTTGAGAAATACCGGCTTGCCGCCGGGCATGCCGACGATGACATTGCCGACCTCGGCCGCGTCGCCGAGCACGCCGGACACGCGCACCGCGCTCTCGCGGCCCGCACCCACCAGCTCGCTGCCCGGCAGCGCCACGTTGGCGGCGCCGAGCTCTGCCTCGACCGTATCCAGCGCCAAACCCGTGGAGGCGAGCCGGCCGGGATCGATATAGGCGGTGACGGTGCGCGGCGTGCCGCCCACGATCTGCGTGTCACCCACGTCCGGCAGGGACCGCAGCGGTTCCAGCAGGCGCAGCGCCACCTGGCGCAGTTCCCCCTGGGAGAGAGACGCCGAGCTCAGGGTGATGGTCATGATCGGCGCGTCGTTGATGCCGATGGATTTCACCAGCGGCGGACTCACGCCGGGCGGCAGGCGATCCAGGTTGCGGTTGATCTGGTTGTAGAGCTTGACGAGGCTCTTCTCCTCGTCCTCGCCGACCTTGAACTGCACTGTGACGACGCCCTCGTCGTCCCCGGCATATCCATACGTGTGGTCCACGCCCGGCAGCGCCGCGAGCAGGGCCTCCAGCGGTTTCACCACCTGGTTGTGCACTTCCGCCGCCGAGGCGCCGCGGAACGACACCAGGACGTTCGCCGCCGGCACGCTGATCTCGGGGTTATACATGCGGGGCGTGAGCGCCACGGCCATGAGGCCGAAGATCGCCGCCGCCAGCATGAGCAGCGCGGTGATCTTGGAACCCAGGAACAGCCGGGTGATCCGGCCGACGACGTTCAGCTTCTCCGCGGCCCCTGCCATGGTCACACCGCTCCGCCGGTGGCGACGATGGGAGTGCCGTTCTCCACGGAGGCTCCCGGCGACGCCACGATCCGCTCACCCGGGGAGAGGCCTGATTGGATCTCGGCGGTCCCGGCATTGACCGAACCCGTGTGCACCAGCCGGAAGTGTGCCCGGCCCGTGGCATCCACCACGAACACGCCGGTGATGCCCGCGCGCTCGGCCAGCGCAGTCGCCGGGATCCGCACGCGCGGCGCTTCTCCGGCGGGGATGTTCACCTTCACGTAACGGCCGCTCATGAGGCCGCTGCCTGCTGGGATGGCGATGCGGACGAGATGGGTATGGGTCTGGGCGTCGGCGGCGGCCACCTTGGAGATCAGCTTGCCGGTGAAGCCCGCTTCTTCGGTCGCGAAGGGGATGGCTTCACCTACGTGCAAGGCCGCATAGAGTTCGTCGGGCACGTAGCTCTGCACTTCCAGCGTGGTCTCGTCCTCCAGCACCAGCAGCGGCCGGCCGGGTGTCGCGAGGTCGCCCGGATCCACGAGCTTGTCCACCACCACGCCGGCGAACGGTGCGCGGATGTCCGCATAACCGACCGCCGCCTGGGCCATCTGCAGCGCCGCCTTGGCGGTGCTGTATTGGCGGGTCGCGGAATCGAGCTGCATCTTGGTGGCGACACCCTTCTCATAGAGGTTGGTCGCGCGCTGGTAGTTCAGCTGGGCTTCATCGAAGACGGCTTGCGCCTGTTGCAATTGACCGCCGACGTCGCTGGAATCGATCGCAAGCAGCGCCTGGTCCGCAACCACGCGGTCGCCGGCCTGCACCGCCACGCTACGCACGTAGCCGGTGAGCCGCGAGGCGATCTCGGCGCGATGCCGAGACACCACGGTGCCCGGCACCATCGCATAGACCGTGGCCTGCTGTTGCTGCACCGTGAGGACCTGCGCCGACACGCGCGGCGTATCCAAGTCCTGCTGCGCCACGCCGCCGCCGTGGCAACCGGCCACGAGCGACAGGCCTGCCAGAAGCAGCCAGCGATGTCGATAAGGATTGGCGTGCATGACTCATCCTCCCCGGCTGCGCGGCTCGCAGCAGAAGTTCTCGTACAACACTCGGATGATCTCCAGTGCCGGGCCGGGCTCCAGCGCGTAATGCACTGCCTGGCCCTCGCGGCGCGTGCTCACCAGGCCTTCATGGCGCAGCACCGCCAGGTGCTGGGACAGGGCCGATTGCGTGAGGGGCACCTTCTCCAGGAGCTGGCTCACGGTCCGCTCGCCCGGCACCAGGCTGCACAACACCATCAGACGATGCTCGCTCGCCATGGCGTGCAGCAGTGCGGTCGCCTCTTGCGCGTGCCGGCCCATCTCCTGCGGGCTGAATTTGGCAGGCATCAGCACGCCGGCGGCGGCGCGCCGGCTCACTTAGCGGACCCGGCCGTGCCCGGGAACGCGGTGCCAGCCTGCACCCCGAGCCGTGCCAGGATCCTGGCCAGAGGGCAGAAGCCCGTGAAGGACGACTGCAGCAGGTTCGCGCCCACGAACGCCGTGAGCAGGAACCACCAAGGACTGAGCCACCAGCCCAAAGCCAGGCTTGCCAGCACCATGGTGCCGGCGAAACGCATCACCCATCTGTCGATGTTCATGGCAACCTCCCAGGCGGGAGACAGTCCCGCCGCTAGTTATTAGAATATTAGCATATTCTAATATTTCAAGTCCCCGTCAGTATCGGGGTACCAGGGCTTCAGGATT
Source organism: Gammaproteobacteria bacterium (assembly GCA_035465695.1). GTDB lineage: Bacteria > Pseudomonadota > Gammaproteobacteria > Natronospirales > REEB76 > DASUBN01. The sequence continues at coordinate 74,098 of DATIVR010000057.1, read as the reverse complement.
GCAGCGGGAGCAGGAAGGCGCCCTGACCTAGGTCAGTCGGATGAGCGCCGGCCGCCGTCAGACGAGGAAATGGTTCAGTACGTTCACGAAGTTGTGGAACAGGACCCCGGGCCAGACGCTGCCGGTACGCTCGCGGATCCAGGCGAGCACCGCGCCGGTGATGAGCGGGAACAGCATGCCGACCCAGGACACCACGATGAGCGGCGAATGCCCGGGCTGTATGCCCACGCCGTGCAGGAAACCGAACATGAAGGTGACGATGATGAAGCCCCAACCGAACTGGATGCCGGCGAGCTTCCAGGGCCTGCCGAAAGCCTGGTTCAGCAGCATGAGCAACGCGCCACGATAGACGAGCTCCTCACCCAGCCCCGGCATGGTGGCTTCATAGGCGAAGGTCGGGAGATCGCCGGAGATCCCGAAGTGTGCGCCCATGAGGAGCATCAGCGGGATGCCGATCAGCGCGTAGAGCACGCAGCAAATGAGCAGGACGCGCCCGCTGCGTTTCGGCTCGGCGGGCAGGACGAGTCCCATCTCCTTCGGCGGGAACGCCACAGGCACCAGCAATGCCAGGGCCACGGGCCACGCGGCTTCCAGGAGCTTGCCCTGCCAGTTCCAATGACCCCAGGCGGGGATGAACTCGTACAGCTTGAAGGAAAAGACCAGCGCCATGTCCAAGGTGAACAGCACCACGAACAGCAACACCGGCATGGCGGCCGCCTTGCGGTGGCGGCTGGTGCCGAAGGCCACCAGGAACAGTGGCAGCAACAACCCAAGGTTGAGCGCTGCGCCCAATCCCACCTGTTCGATATAGCTATACATCCCGCCTCCCGCGGCAGATCAGAAGCGATCCACCGGAATCTTCAGATAGACCGCGCCATCGGCTTCCGGTTCCGGAAATCGTCCTGCGCGGATGTTCACCTGGATGGCAGGCAAGAGCAGCGCCGGTACCGGCAACGTGGCGTCGCGGCCCTGGCGCAGCTTCACGAAGTCCTCGCGGGATATGCCCTCCTTCACGTGGATGTTGGCCTGCCGCTCCTCCCCTACCGTGGTCTGGTTGCGATGCTCGCGGCCGCCGGGCGCATAGTCGTGGCACATGAACAGCCGGGTCTCTTCCGGCAAGTCCAGCAGGCGGCGCACGGAATCGTAGAGGGCGCCGGCATCGCCCCCAGGGAAGTCGCAACGGGCGCTGCCTGAGTCCGGCATGAAAAGGGTATCGCCCACGAAGGCGGCGTCTTCTACCAGATAGGCCACGCTGTCGCTGGTGTGGCCGGGCATGGCCAGCACCCGCATCTTGAGGCTGCCGATGCTGAACGTCTCGCCATCCTCCCACAACTTGTCGAATTGGCTGCCGTCGGTGGGAAAACGCTCATCGAGGTTGTAGAGCTTCTTGAAAGCCGCCTGCACCGCCTTGATGCCTGAGCCGATGGCCACCTTGCCGCCCAGCTCGCGCTTCACGAACTGCGCAGCGGAGAGGTGGTCCGCGTGGGCATGAGTCTCGAGGATCCAGTCGAGCCCGTAGCCTCGTGCACGCACGGCGTCCACGATCGCCTGCGCGGACGTGGTGCCGCTACGCGCCGCTGCCGCGTCGTAGTCGAGCACCGGATCCACCACCGCCGCGCGCAGCGTGGACGGATCCACCACCAGATAGCTGTAGGTCGATGACCCCTTATGGAAGAAAGCGATGACTTCCACGAGTCTTCCCCGCGATGACGGATGGGCATAGTCTATCCGGGATAACCCCCGCACTTCGAGGAGCATCCCCTTTGGCCACAGCCGCAGACCTCGTCACCGGCGCGAAACGCCGCATCAAGGAGATCACATCGGAGGAACTGCAGGCACGCCTCGGCGCGGTCCGGATCATCGACGTGCGCGAGCCCGCAGAGTTTGCCGCCGGCCATCTGCCCGGCGCGATCAACATCCCGCGTGGAGTGCTGGAGTTCCAGGTCGAGGGTCAACCCGGCCTTGCGGACCGCAGTGCCGCCATCGTCCTGCAGTGCCAGAGCGGAGGCCGTTCGGCCCTGGCCACCGTGGCCATGCAGGAACTCGGCTACAAGGATGTGGTGAACCTGGCCGGCGGATTCGCGGCATGGAAAGCCGCGGGCTTGCCGGTCGAGAACTGATGCACGATCACGCCACGAGCCACAGCCACCCGCATCGCGGCAACCAGCGTCACTACTGGCTGGCGCTGGCGGTGACCTTGGGGTTCGCGGCGGTGGAAGCCTTCAGTGGCTGGCGCGCCCACTCCCTGGCGCTGCTGGGTGACGCAGGTCACATGGCCACCGACGGCATCGCCCTGGGAATCGCCGGGGTCGCGGCCCTGGTGGCACGGAAACCGGCGTCAGAACGGCATTCTTACGGCCTGGGCCGGGTGGAGGTGATCGCCGCCACCTTCAACACCCTGTTCATGTTGCTCATCGTGGCCCTCATCTTCATCGAAGCCTTGGCGAGGTTGCGGCATCGCACCGAGGTGCATGCACAACTGGTGATGCTGATAGGTGCCCTCGGCCTGGCCGCAAACTTCCTCATCTATAAGATCCTGGAAGGCGGCGAACGCAACCTCAACCTGCGGGCCTCGCTGCTGCACGTGCTCGGTGACGTGCTGGGTTCCGTGGCGGCGCTGGCGGCGGGCGCCATCATCTATCTGACCGGCTGGCTTCCGGCCGACCCCTTGCTGTCCCTGTTCATCGGCCTGCTTATCCTGCTGTCGAGCCTCAAGCTCCTCAGCGATGCGACGCACGTATTGCTGGAAGGAGTGCCGCGCGACATGGACCTGCCGGGCATCGGCCGCAGCATGGCGGCGGTGCAAGGCGTGGGTTCGGTGCACGACCTGCATGTATGGAGCGTATCCTCCGGTGAGGTATCGCTCTCCGCGCATGTGGTGATCGAGGAGATGGGACTCTGGGAGGCCGTGTACAGCGGACTGCGCTCGCACCTGCATGATGCCTATGGCATCGACCACATCACCCTGCAGCCAGAGCCGCGGGTGAAGGCGCGCATATCGGTGGGGTCTATCCGGCGCCGTTAGATGAAGATCAACAAGATCGCCAGTACGATCAGACCGACGATGATCAGCGGCCACATGTAGCGCTTGACGAACGGCGGCTGCGCTGCCTGCATGCGCTGTTGCGGGGGAGCATCCACCTTGGCGGCACGCGGCGTGGTGGCATCCACGCTGAAGTCCTGGTAGGTCTCCATGGCCACCTGCTGGGTCTGGTAGAGCTTGCGAACGTCCGGCGGCATGCTGTCCAGACCCTCGTACTCCTTGCCGTTGAATATCAGCTTCACGGGCGCGGCGGATTCCGCCTCGGTCTGGGCAGCGCGCGCCAGGTCATAGACGCGGCGCACCTCGGCCGGCATCTCTTCGACGCTGTTGTAACGCTTACCGGCTACGACGATGGGCCGCTTCTCGGAACTCATGGATCCATCCACCCCTACGACACCGCTACAGTCTAGCCGAACAGGACGGCCGCGAACCACAGCCACAGGATCGCCAACACCACGTTGCTCAGAGCGAAGGGGGCAAACCTGTACAAAATTCGGTTATAGAACAGGTGGAAGCCCGTGTGCGCGAAACGCAACGCCACATAGGCCCAGGCCATGCCCAGTGTGAAACCCGTCACATGCCGAGTCACATACAGGGAGACGCATAGTGCATAGAAGAGTACCGGTGCTTCGAGCAGGTTCATGAAGTTGCGGTTCACCACAGCCACGTCCGGCGGTACGTTCGCCGTCTCGCCGTAACGGAAGTCGCCCGCCTTCACTCTTCCGGCAAATCCCGCGCTGAACCGCTTGTAGCCCATGAACGCCATGACCGCGAAGGTCAGCAGCACCAGCGCCACCATGGGCTCGAAGATGGATTCCGGCCGCATGACGCCCCCCTTACCCGCGGAAACACCGGTGGGCAGTCTAGCCCGGCTGATTCGGCGTTGCATCGTCCAAAAAAAGAAGGGCCCTGTTACAGGGCCCTTCATTCGCCGAGCGCGATGAATCAGAAGCGGTATACCACTCCGATGCTGGCGAGGTTCACGTCGTTCTCGCCGGTCTTGTTCTGGTTGCCGAGGCTGCTGTACTGGTCCCAGCCCGCACGCACGATCCAATTCGGCGTCAGCTTCCAGTTCACCCCCACGCCGTAAGTCACCTTCCAGTCCGTGCTGGTCTCACTGCCACCCGAGGCGCCGAAGGCCCCGGTGCCGGTGGCGTCCACCTTGACGTGGCCCATGATGCCACCCAAGCGCGCGAATACCGACCATGAATCGTTGAACGGGAAGGTACCGGTGCCGTCAAGGACGAAACCGTGGACCTGGCGCTTGGCGGCGTAGGTGCCGGCAGGGGCGGTGGTCGTCACATCCACTTCAGCCTGCCCGAAATCCACGTAGCTGGCCTCCGCGCCGAACCACTGGTTGAACTGGAATCCACCGGTGAAACGATAGGCGGTGTCGTTGTCGCTCACGTGGCTGGTCCCGCCGAGCGCGGACACCGAACCGGTTGCCCCTGAATAATGCGCTTGGCCGAGGTCAAAGGCACCGTACCAGGCCATGTCGTCAGCGTGTGCCGCCAAGGGCAGACACATGGCCGCCAGGGCGGACAGGAAAAAGACTCTGCTCTTCATGTTAACCACTCCTCTGCTATAGATAGCATTTCGCGTGGTCCAACATTAATGAATCCGCCGGATCGGCTAATTGACTTGAGTCAATTGACCCTCATTTAGAGGCTGTCGACATGGCTTTGCAGGACGCCGGAACACAGGTTCCGGCGCCAAAGGGCAGAAAAAGGCCCGGATCGCTCCGGGCCTGTTTCGGGTCACTTCCAGCAGCGGTCGGTCAGAACTTGGCCTGGATGCCGATATTGGCGAAGTTGATGTTGGTCTGGCCACCGGTGTTCTCATTGCCCAGGTTGTGGTACTGATCCCACCCCAGCCGCAACGCCCAATGCTGCGAGAACTGCCAGCCGACGCCTACGCCGTAATACGCGCGCCAGTCGTTGCTGCTGGTGTTGCTGGAGGGGGCAGGGATGAAGCCGACCGACGTGTTATTGGTCTGCACGTGGCCGTCCACCGTGCCCAGGCGCAGGAAGCCATACCACCCGCTGTCGCCGAACGGCATGCTGCCCACCGCCGCGATACCGTAAGCACGAGCCTTGCGGGTGGACTTGAACGAGCTGTTGGAAGGACTGGAGAAGTTGAGGGTGTCGTTGACCGATCCGAAATCGACATAACTCAGCTCGCCGCTTAGCCAAGCATTGAACTGGTAACCCAGGTTGAGACGCCAGCCGGTGTCATTGTCGCTGAAGTTAGCGGTGGAATTGGCAGTGCTGGTGCTGACCTGGTTGTTCCTGCTGCCATAGTGGGCTTGGCCCACATCCAGCTCGAGATAACCACCGCTCCACCATGCATCGGAATTCGGATTGTTCCCATAGTTGTCCGTGTAGGTGGTGCTGCTGGTGGTGGTGTCCGCCAGCGCAGCGACCGGCAATCCGAGAGCGAGGCCGATGGCCGCAGTCAACATTGCTTTGTTACTTGATTTCATGACGCATGCTCCTGCTTCGATGACAGATGCAATTTACGCAGCGGCAGCCGATGCGGGTTTGAAGGACGTCACGCTATCGGAAATCTAGCGATATGACCGAGGCAATTGGTGACATCACCCAGATGATTTGACGGGTGATGACCTGAAGGCATGTCGCACTTCGCGGAGCTACAGTCATCGTCATACGCATCGATCATGGAGAAGCACATGGCTGCGGAAGACGACGGCGTGAGACCGGAGGTGGGCGACTGGTACATGGACCTGCACAGCCGCGAGCGGTTCAAGATCCTTGCCATCGAGGACGGCGAGATCGAGGTGCAATACCTGGACGGGGATATCGACTCTTTCGATGCCGCGGACTGGCAGGCGCGCCTCGTAACCCGTTCCGCGGCGCCGGAAGATCCGAGTGGCGCGCTTGAACCGCTCGAAGACGGAGACCAAGGCTTCGACGAGGATTCCTGGGATTCCTCCCAACCTCCTCTGCCGGACGTGGACGACGGCAACGTGCTGTTGCCGGGCGAGAGCGCCATCCGCAAGGCCCAGGGCGGCCCGTCGGGGCGAGGCAAGCCCTAGTCCGGGAGCCTCCATAGTGCGGTGGCTTGATACAGGTCAATGAGCCGGCGGGGCTGGCATGGCTAGATGGGTCAACTAGTCAGCCAGGAGCCCGCCATGGCCAAACCGAGGCACATCCCCAACCCCGAGATCGGCGAGTGGTATCTGGACCGCGAAAGCGCACAGGAATTCGAGATCATCGATCTGGACGAAGACGCCGGCCTCATCGAGGTGCAGTACCTGAACGGCGAGATCGGCGAGTTCGACGTGGAGGAATGGAGCGAACTGGCACTCTCGAAGATCGAGCCTCCGGAGGACTGGAACGCGGCGCTGGAACCGGTGGAGGAAGGTGACGCGGCCTATGACCCGGAACAACCGGTGCGCCGCCGCCCTGCCCAGGGATTCGAACCGGACGAAGTGTTGCGCGCGGATGAAGACGCATCACGGGATCAGGTGGTCAGTGGTTCGCAAGCCGAGGAAGAGTGAAGCCGCTCAAGCCTCGGCGACCGCCGCGATGGAGATCTTCATCCCTTTGGGACGCACCGGCAATTTGGCGCCTTGGCGCGCGGGCGGATCTTTCGGGAACCATCTTCCCCATTCCTCGTTCATCCCGGCGAAGTCGCCTTCTTCCGCCAATATGAACGTGGCGCTCACCACCCTGTCCAGCGAGCTGCCTGCCGCCTCCAGGATCGTCTGCATGTTCCTCAAGCACTGCCGTGTCTGCTCCTGGATGCTGTCACCGACCAGAGCGCCGCTGGCATCGAAGGGTCCTTGCCCCGAGACGAACACCAGCCCGGCCGCCTTCACCGCCTGGCTATAGCCTGCGAAGGACTTGGGAGCCTGTTCGGCATGTACGATCTGCTTGGTCATGTGGCACTCCTTCCGATGACTGCGTAAGCCCGGACCGGGAACGTCCCCATACCCTTCACCTTCACGGGCGCGGCATGGAAGCGGAAGCCGGTGTCCGGCAAACTTTCCAGATTGCACATGTGCTCGCAGATGGGGATATCGGCCCCCAGCAGCACCGTATGCACCGGCCGTTCGCCGGTGGCGGTGCCATCGATGTTCAGCGAGTCGATCCCTACGAAGGCAGCGCCTTGGTCTTTCAGCCAAATCGCCGCGGCTTCCGTGAGATGGGGATGGCCGTCGAAGTATCTATCGGTCCGCCAATGCCTGGCCCAACCGGTATTCACCAGCACCGCCCTGCCCCGTACATCGGCTTCGCAAAAGAGTTCCGCGCCAATGACGCGTTGTGAGGTGCGGAACACCACCCCTTCCAGATCGACCAGGGAGTCCAGCGGCAATTCCGAAAGGTCCTTGCCGTGCTCGTAGCGATGGAAGGGCGCGTCCACATAAGTGCCGGTGTTGGCCACCATCTCGAGCTTGCCGATCTGGAAGGTGGTGGCCTCGGAATACTTCTGCTTGGAGGCTTCACGAGACAGGAAGTCGCAGACGATGGGCGCCGGCAGGCCCTTATAAGTGACCATCCCATGCTCCACCTCGTGGCTGAGGTCGACGAGCCGTCTCATGAGCATGGTCTCATCCCTACTTGTAGATGTCTCCGCCTTGCTCCCTGAATTCCTTCGACTTCTCCGCCATCCCCTTCTCCGCATATTCACGGACATCCTGGGTGATCTTCATGGAGCAGAAGTGTGGCCCGCACATGGAACAGAAATGCGCCAGCTTCGCCGCTTCCTTCGGCAAGGTCTCGTCGTGGAACTCCTTGGCCTTCTCGGGATCCAGCCCCAGGTTGAACTGGTCTTCCCAGCGGAACTCGAAGCGGGCCTTGGAGAGCGCGTTGTCCCGGGCCTGAGCGGCGGGATGGCCCTTGGCCAGGTCCGCCGCGTGGGCCGCGATCTTATAGGCGACGATGCCATCGCGGACGTCCTGCCGGTCCGGCAATCCCAGGTGTTCCTTCGGCGTCACGTAACAGAGCATGGCGGTGCCGAACCAGCCGATCATGGCGGCGCCGATGGCGCTGGTGATGTGGTCGTAGCCCGGCGCGATGTCCGTGGTGAGAGGCCCCAAGGTATAGAACGGCGCCTCGTGGCAGACCTTCAGCTGCCGGTCCATGTTCTCCTTGATGAGCTGCATGGGCACATGGCCGGGGCCTTCGATCATGGTCTGCACGTCGTGCTTCCAGGCCACCTGGGTCAACTCGCCCAGGGTGTCCAGTTCCGCGAACTGCGCTTCGTCGTTGGCATCGGCTATGGAACCTGGGCGCAGGCCGTCGCCTAAGGAGAAGGCCACGTCATAGGCCTTCATGATCTCGCAGATCTCCTCGAAATGCGTGTAGAGGAAGTTCTCCTGGTGGTGCGCCAGGCACCACTTGGCCAGGATGGACCCGCCGCGGGAGACGATACCGGTCACACGCTTCGCGGTGAGCGGCACATAGGCCAGACGCACGCCGGCGTGGATGGTGAAGTAATCCACCCCCTGCTCCGCCTGTTCGATCAAGGTGTCCCGGAAGATGTCCCAGGTAAGTTCCTCGGCCTTGCCATCCACCTTCTCCAGGGCCTGGTAGATGGGCACGGTGCCGATGGGGATCGGGGCGTTCCTGATGATCCACTCACGGGTCTCGTGGATGTGCTTGCCGGTGGAGAGATCCATGAGCGTGTCCGCGCCCCAACGGGTCGCCCACACCAGCTTCTCAACTTCCTCGGCGATGCCCGAGGTGACCGCAGAATTGCCGATGTTGGCGTTGATCTTCACCAGGAAGTTGCGGCCGATGATCATCGGCTTGCTTTCGGGATGGTTGATGTTGTTGGGGATGATCGCCCGTCCGCGCGCCACCTCGTCCCGCACGAACTCCGGTGTGATCAGTCTCGGGAGATTCGCGCCATGGCTCTCGGCCGGATGACGTCTGAGAAGGTGCGCCTCGCGGACCGCTTCCAGCCTCTGGTTCTCGCGGATGGCGATGAACTCCATCTCGGGAGTGACCACGCCCTTCCTGGCATAGTGCATCTGGCTCACGTTGGCTCCCGCCTTGGCGCGGCGCACCGGGCGCTGACGCTCGAAACGCATATGGGCGAGCTTGGGGTCCGCCTCGCGCCGACGCATGAACTCGGAGGTCGGCTGTACCAGCACTTCGCTATCGCCCCGCTCCTCGATCCACTTCGCCCGCAGCGGCGCGAGACCCTTGAGGAGGTCGATGTGCGCGGCAGGATCGGTGTAGGGACCGGAGGTGTCGTAGACATGGAAGGCGGGGTTCTGCTCGTTGCCGAACATCGCCGGGGTATCGCTGAGCGCGATCTCGCGCATGGGCACGCGCAGGTCAGCACGGCTGCCGCTCACGTATATCTTGCGGGAATTGGCGAAGGGACGCGTGGCCGCTTCGGCCAGGGCTTCGGTGCGGCGGACGAACTCTTCGGGAACGGCGCTCATGCTTCGACTCCTCGTCGTGGCGACGGGGGAACACTTAGGCGCAACGCACGTGCCCGAAGCATTCCCTCGCCGGTGCTGTCCGCCAGGTGTCCGGATGACTGTCCGGTGACCGGCGGTTCTCGGCCAGGTTCCAAGGGTGTGTTCTCAGCCCCCGAAAGGGCACCCCCAGCTTCCTCGCATCTCTCTGGACGATGCGGCGGACATTATAGCGCCCGCCGGACGGCCGCTTCCCGCCGGGTTACTGACAACTGTCACGCCCGGAGATGACAGTTTTCCTTGCCAAGGCGACCCCAAGCCCTTAACCTTTGCGGCCACAACCTGCCATTTTCCCCGGAAAATCCGATGGATACGCAAGACGCCCGCACCCAGATGGTCCAGCAGCAGATCCGCGCCTGGCACGTGCTCGATCTCAACGTGCTCTCGGTCTTCGAAGCCCTGCCCCGCGACAAGTTCGTGCCGGAGGCTTACCGCGGCGTGGCTTATGCCGACACACCGATCCCGCTGCCCCACGGCGAATTCATGTGGATCCCCACCGTCGAAGGCCGCGTGTTGCAGGCGCTGGATGTGAAGCTGACGGATACGGTGCTGGAGATCGGCACCGGCACCGGCTACTTCGCGGCCTGCCTGGCCAAGCGCGCCCGTGAGGTGCACTCGGTCGATATCCATCCCGACTTCGTCGAAGATGCCGGCAAGACCTTGAAAGCACTGGGCTTCAAGAACGTGAAGCTCGAGACCCGTGACGGTACGCGCCTGGACTGGCTGGAGCAGCGTTATGACGTGATCGTCGTCACCGGATCGCTGCCCGTGTTCCAGGAGGCCTACGCGGAACGCCTCAACGTGGGCGGCCGGCTGTTCGTGATCGTCGGCCGCTCTCCGGTGATGGAAGGCATGGTGGTCACCCGCACTGCCGAGGATGCCTGGAGCCGCGTGAGCCTGTTCGAGACCGATGTGCCGGCCCTGAAGAACGCTGCCGAACCCAACCGCTTCAAGTTCTGACCGTGACTGGCATCCCCCAACTCGACCCCGCGGCCGCCCATGCGCTCGTCACGGAACAGGGCGCGATCCTGCTGGATGTGCGGGAACCCTGGGAGTATGCGCAGGTCCATGTAGAAGGCAGCCGGCACATCCCCATGGGGCAGGTACCGGGCCGCCTGGGAGAACTGGATCCCGCCGCCCGCTACGTGGTCATGTGCCATCACGGCGGCCGAAGCCAACAGGTGGCCCAGTTCCTGTCCTCCAGGGGTTATACCCAGGTGGCGAATCTGGCGGGTGGCATCGATGCCTGGTCCCTCCAGTTGGAGCCCAACCTGGCGCGGTACTAATCCATCTAAGGACAGCTCCCCGGCGCCCAGCGGCCGGGGAGCTTGGTAAGGCGGGAAGTGCCTTGCCAGCCAAGAGATATAGTGTTATATTTGACTACAACAGTTACCTTACGGACGGATGGGAGCTATGCGTAAGACGACCCTCGCCCTGACCATCGGCGCCTTCCTGGCCGCCGCCGCGACCCCAGCCGCCCAAGCGGCGGACCTGTGGGACATCTACCAGCTGGCGGTCAAGAACGACCCCACCTTCCAGCAGGCCCAGGCCAACTACGAGGCCACCACCGAAAACAAGGCCATCGCCCGTGCGGGCTACCTGCCCAACATCAGCCTGAACGGCCAACGCAGCGGCAGCACCGCCTATGGCACCCAGCTGACCGCGGAGCCCGGCGCGACGCCCACCTCCCCGCCGGTCTTCGTCAACCAATACGCGACCATCCCCGGCCATGACACGCAGTATGGAGTGAAACTGACCCAGGCGATCTTCAACTGGGCCTCCTGGAAAGCCATGGACCAGGCGGACGCCCAGGCCGCCCAGGCCGACGCCCAGTTCACGGCCGCCCAGGAAGACCTGATACAGCGCACCGCCACTGCTTACTTCAACGTGCTAAATGCCCGCGACACCCTCAAGGCGGACCGGGCCGCCACGGACGCCAACAGCAAGCAGCTGGAGCAGGCCCGCGAGAAGTACCAAGTGGGCATGAGCGCCATCACCGACGTGGAGAACGCCCAGGCCGCCTATGACCAGTCCGTGGCCAATCTGATCGCCGCCCAGCAGCAGGTCATCACCACCGAGGAGCAGCTGCGCACCATCATCGGCCAGCCCGTCGGCCAGCTCATGGAGCCCAGCGTGGACATGCCGCTGCGTACGCCGAACCCGGACAGCGCCCAGCAGTGGGTGACCCAGGCCCTGAAGCAGAATCCCAACGTGCTGGCGGCACAGTCCGGAGCGGATGCGGCCGATGCCGGCATCGGCATCAAGCGTGCCCAGGAACTGCCGACCCTCACTGGCAGCTACACCTACGGTCGCGACAACTCCTCCGGCAATCCGTTCAGCACCTATGACATCCGCCAGCGCCAGTGGATGCTGACCGCGAGCTTCCCGATCTTCTCCGGCGGCGGCGTCAATGCGCAGGTATCCCAGGCGCAGGCCCAATACCGTGCGGCTATAGCCAACCTGAGCTTGGTCAGCCGCCAGACCGAGCAGCAGGCCCGTACCGCGTACCTCGGGGTGCTCACCGGCATCTCCCAGGTCACCTCGCTGCGTCAGTCCGTGAAGTCCAACCAGACCTCGATGGACGCCACTCAGACCGGCATGGAAGTGGGCACCCGCACCATCGTCGACGTGCTCACCGCCCGCCAGAACCTGCTCACGGCGGAGACCAGCTTCTCCAACGCCCGTTACACCTATCTGGAGAACCTGCTGACCCTGAAACAGTCCGCCGGTATCCTGACCGAAGACGACGTGAAGCAGGTCAACGCGCTGTTGCAGGTACCCGCGGCTCCCGCTGACATGAGCGTGCCTGCCAGCAGTGTCGACATGGGCGCGCCCGGCGCCAGCACGGTGGCTGCGCCTGCTGGGGTCACCAACCCCACCAGCATGCCCTCGGCAGGCACAGCGATGCCCCCGGCGGCTGCCACCGGCACGGCGCCCGCCAACACTCCACCCAAGCGCTAACAGGCAACGTGAAATGAAAACCCCGGCACGAGCCGGGGTTTTCATTTGTACATATGCTCAGGTGACTCAGCGTCGGACCAGTTGAGTCCTCACCAGTTCCGCAGCCTTCTCCAACGCGCCGCGGTTCTGCATGACTTTGCCGCGAGCCATCTCGCCGATACTGCGGCGGGTGGAGGCGTTGCCCAGCAGCCAGGCCGCCGCCGCAGCCAATGATTCGGCATCCGTCACCGGGGTGAGCACGCCGGCATCCTTGAGCATCTCGGCCACATCCTTCACGTTCTCCAGGTGCGGCCCCGCCAGCACCGGTAGCGCTACGGCCGCGGGCTCCAGGAGATTGTGACCGCCCAGCGGCACCAAGGTGCCCCCTACGAACGCCAGGTCGCCCGCGGCGTAGAACCTCATCAGCTGGCCCAGCACATCCACCAGCAGGATTTCGCCTGGCCTGCAAGACGCCTCGCCGGCGCTGAGGCGCCTGAAGCTGAAACCGGCGGTGCTGATGGCCGCCGCCACCGCATTGGCACGTTCGGGATGGCGCGGTGCCAGCACCAGCACCGTATCCGGCCGCGACTGCAGCAGCTTGCGGAAAGCCTCCAGGAGTATCGACTCTTCGCCTTCGCGGGTGCTGCCCGCCACCAGGACGCCCGCGTTCCCGAACAGCTTCTGACGCAGGGCCTGGCCGGCTGCCAGAAGCTCATCGCCCGCCTGCACGTCGAACTTGAGATTACCCATCACCGAGAGCCGCGCCGTGTCGGCACCCAGGGACTGGAAGCGCGCCGCGTCCGCCTCGCTCTGGGCCGCCACGTGCTGCACGCGTCGCAATGCGCCGCGGATCAGGCTGCGGAACTTCCAGTCCGAGTACCGGCCGAAAGCCCGCTCCGACATGCGCGCGCTCACGAGGAGGATAGGAACGCTGCGCTTCTGGCAGCCGGCATACAGGTTTGGCCAGATCTCGGTCTCCATGATCACCCCCACCGCGGGCTTGGTGGTGTCGAGGAAACGGCTCACGAAGAACGGCAGGTCGTAAGGGAGGAGTTGGACCACCACCTTGTCACCGAAGAGCTGGCGCGCATGGCGGCGGCCGGTGGCACTGAACGTGGTGACCAAGATAGGCCGTTCCGGATACTTGCGGTGCAGCGTCTGCACCAGCGGAGCCGCGGCGCGGATCTCCCCGACCGAGGCACCGTGTACCCAGATGGCGACGCCTTGCGGCAGGAACGGCGAACTGCCCAGACGCTCCCCGAGCTTGTCGGCACTTCCGGTCTGCCGGTAAGCCCGCCAGGCGAACCAGATGAAGGCGAAGGGCAGCAGCAACAACAGGAGCAGCGTGTAAAGGAAACGCACGGCGCGTTCAGGCCTTCTTCAGCGCTTCGATGGTCTTGGTCGTCGAGAGGCCATCCACGAACGGCAGGATCCTAACCTCCCCGCCGTTGGCCGTGACGCACTTGTACCCCGCCACGTCTTGGGCCTTGTAGTCGCCCCCCTTGACCAGCACGTCCGGCAATACCCTGCAGATGAGGCGCTCGGGGGTGTCTTCGGAAAAAGGCACCACCCAATCCACGCAAGAGAGGGCGGCCAGCACCGTCATGCGGTTGACCAGGTTGTTCACAGGCCGCGCCGCGCCTTTCAGGCGCTTCACGGAGGCATCGTCGTTCACCGCCACGATGAGCCGATCCCCGAGCCGCTTGGCTTGCTCGAGATAACTCACGTGGCCGGCATGCAGGATGTCGAACACGCCGTTGGTCATGATGATCCGCTCGCCCTGGCTGCGGGCATGCGCCACGGCGTCCAACACCGCCGCCTCGTCCATGGCACCGCTGCCGCTACGGCTATGGGCCGCCAAGCGCAGTTCCGCCGGCGTCACAGTGGCGGCACCCAGCTTGGCCACCACCAGGCCCGCCGCCAGGTTGGAGAGCGCTGCAGCCGAGGCGAAATCCAGTCCGGCGCCGAGCCCTGCCGCCAGCGTAGCGATCACGGTGTCGCCGGCGCCGGTCACGTCCGAGACTTCCAAGGCCTGGGTAGGCAGGTGCACGGGCGCTCGCCCGCGCTCGAGCAGGGTCATGCCATGTTCGCTGCGGGTCACCAGCAGGGCTTCGAGGCCCAGTTCGTCCCGGAGTCTCTCGCCCTTGGTGACTATGGTCTTCTCGTCCGGGCATTCGCCCACCACGGCTTCCAGCTCGCCCAAATTCGGTGTGATGAGGCTCGCGCCCTTGTATTTGCTGAAGTCGCGCCCCTTGGGATCCACCAGCACGCGCTTGCCGGCGGCACGGGCCGCAGTGATGAGTTCCTGCACCGAGGCCAGGCTGCCCTTGCCGTAGTCGGAGAGGATCACCACGTCCGTGTCCTTGAGCTCCGGCTTGAACAACGGCAGGAGCGGCGCACCCTGAAAACTGCCGAAGTTCTCCTCGAAATCCAGGCGGATGAGCTGCTGGTGTCGGGACAGCACCCGCAGCTTGGTGATGGTCGCGGCGGCAGGCACGCGGTTGAACCTGCACTGCACGCCGCGCTTCTGCATGGCGGCGGCAAGGCTGTCCGCAATGGCGTCATCACCGGTGATGCCGAGCACCGTGCAATGCACCCCGAGGCTGGCCAGGTTGACGGCGACGTTGCCCGCACCGCCGGGTCGCTCCTCGGTATCACGGACATGCACCACCGGCACCGGGGCCTCGGGGGAGATGCGCTGGGTGGGACCGAACCAATAACGGTCCAGCATCACGTCACCCGCTACCAAGACCCGGACCCGGTCGAATTGCGGAACGCTCACGTGCATGCAAGCCCCTGAAATCGCTTCGAAAAACCGCCCGGCATCATAGCATGCGAGTGGTCCGGCATCTTATACTGCGCCCTGCATGAAGGCCGAGCTTTTCCACCCGCGTAACTGGCCCGCCTGGCTGCTGATCGGTTACATCCGGCTCGGTGTCCTGCTGCCCTATCCGGTGCAACTCATGTTGGGCCGCGCCACGGGCTGGCTGTTCTGGCAGGTGGCGCCGCGCCGTCGCCGCATCACACTCAAGAACCTCGCGCTGTGCTTCCCGGAGCTCGATGAGCGGGCCCGTTACACACTGGCACGCAGACATTTCACCTCCATGGGCACCGCCATCATCGAGTTCGGCATGTGCTGGTGGGCGAGCCGTGAACGCATGGATCGCCTGGGCCCCGTCGAAGGGCTGGAGAACCTGAAGGCCGCCCGGGCGCGTGGCAAGGGCGTGATCCTGCTGGCAGGGCATTTCACGACGCTCGAGATCTGCGGCCGTATGCTCGGGTTGCATACCGATCTCTTCATGCTGTATCGCCCGATCCGCAATCCTGTGATCGAGTATGTGATGCGCCGTGCCCGGGAGAAGCTCTTCGAGCACGCCATCCAACGCAACGACGTGCGCATGCTGCTGCGCAGCCTCAAGGACGGCAAGCCCATCTGGTACGCCACCGACCAGGGTTACCGGGGCAAGAACAGCGTCCAGGTGCCGTTCTTCGGCATCCCTGCTCCTACGAACCCGGGCCTGCCGAAGCTCGCGAAGACGAGCGGTGCGGCGGTGGTTCCATTCTTCGGTGAGCGCCTGCCTGGGATGCAGGGCTACAAGGTCACGGTGCTACCAGCCCTGGAAGACTTTCCCAGCGATGACCCGGTGGCGGATCTGGTGCGGGTGAACAGGCTATTGGAAGACCATATCCGAAAAGTGCCGGAGCAGTACCTCTGGAGCCATGACCGTTTCAAGGTAGTGCCTCGCGACTAAATTCCGCCATCGGCTCGTGAATGATCTCGTGGCCAAGGGGTTTCGCAGATAGCGATACGGATGGGCCTGGCGGTCAGCCGCCTCCGCATTTGTCCTTATCTCTTTCCTGCTTCTTGCCGCGGCGGAGTCTGCCCTTGCAACGGGCGTCGCCTTGTTTCTGCGTCCCCTTCGCGGCGCGGGGCACAGTGTCCGGTTTCGAATGCGCGGCCTTATTCTCTTGCATCAGCGCGCGCTGACGTACCTCAAGGCGCTGCTGCCGTCGTTCGGGCGGCGTAGACGCCTGCCCGGCCGGCCCGACCTTTCCTTTGCCGGGTAATGCCTGCCGCTTCTGCTTCCGTTCCTGTCGGCGTTCCTCGCGCTGCTGCATGCGGGCGGCCTTGTGGGCCGGGCGTTGGGCGGTGCCGCGCTTCTCTTCCCGGCGCTGGCCTCGCCTTCCTGGCGGTGTAGCCGCCGCGGGCCTGCCGGCGGCATGGGCCTTCTGCAAGGCCTGACGACGGCGTTCGATCATCCGTTGTAGGCGTTGCTGGCGGCGCACCTGGATCTGGCTGCGGTTCCTCGTGGCTCGCGCTTTCAGGGCCTCCGGCAGACCCATATGGCGTAGCACCCTGGGCGGCGTAGCCAGGGCCTGCATGCGCTGCTTGCGGCTCCGTACGAACCCCGAATGGCCAGCGGGGGTGACGACGTCGCCGTCATCGTTCTTCACATCCACCGTGCCCTCGGTCACCGAGGTATAGAGCCCGTTCTCCGGCTTGCCCGCGGCATCCGCCTCGTCACCACAGTCGTCGCCGCAATACCGCACATCGAAGGCGGTGCCGCGCACACCGATGGTGGCCACCGGGGTCTCCACCGCATAGTTCTGGGGGGAGCTGTGGCCGATCAATCCATCGACCGCGCGCAGGCCACCCTTGATCAGGCGGAAGAACGCGTTCTCCGGTTGCTCGGGCTTGATGAGCGGCTGGCCATTCGCATCGGTCGGAGCGTTAGGATCGTGGGCCGCCGGGTCGAAATGATAGCTCTCGATCTGGAACCTGGTATTGGGATGCAGCAGGATGCGTCCGGAGTCCTCCAAGTCCAGGTCCAGATAACTGTCGGGGCCCACCAAGAAAAGATCGCCCGGATAGACGTCATCCCCGTCCTTGAGTTGCCGTACCGTGCCGTCTTTCGCCGTATCAGCGACGCTGCCTTGGGCCACCGCCACCGAACCGGCGACCTCGGGGCCATTGTCACTGGCAGCAGCCGGCGCGGTGGTGGCGGCGGGCGCGCTGACCGGTGCAGGCGCAGTCACGGCTGCCGCAGGGGCATGCGTGGCGCCGGCCGGCGCTGAAGCGGGTGTAGAGTTCTGCGGACTCTTGTCACAGGCTGACAACAGCATCGCCAACGATAAGACCGCGAGGTGACGTGACGTCATGTTCATGGGTTCGGGCTAGGCCTCAGGCTCTGTACCCGTCCAAGAACGCCGCCCATGCCGGTGCGATGACAGCTTTGGATCCGGTCAGCTTGCACAATGAACGCTCGAGCCGCGCCAGGTTCGCCTGCCGCCAGGCGCCTGGACCGCGCCGCTCTCCGCGGTCAAGATCGATGACGTGCACCTTGGCGGCGGCGTCCACCAGCAAGTTATGGGCGTTCAGGTCCGCGTGGAAGACACCGGCGTCGTGAAGCCTGCGCACCGTGCGGCCGGCTTCAGACCAGGGAATGCGGCTCTCGCCGCCCCCCTCCATCAGCGTCGCGATGCTGCTGGCGGCCAGGATGCGCCGGGTGATGAGGTCGGCTCGGTAGATGAATCCGGTCCGGACCACCTGGGCCGCCACCGGCTGCGGCACCGGCAGTCCTTCCTGATACAGCGAGTACAGCAGGCGCCACTCGCGCCAGGCGCGGGTGACTTCCAGTCCGGTCCATAGATAGGCGTCGTGGATGAAACGACCAGGCAGCCCGCCGCGCCGATAATGCCGCAACACCCACTGATCCGCGCCATGCTGGACCAGCCAGGCGCTGCCGCGCCCACCCACGGCCGCGGCGGCCTCCACCGGTGGCACGAACAATGCCGGGTCCGCGTGGTCAACCAGTGCGTCATCGTATAGGATGACCGCGCGCCCGGATTCCAGTTGCATCGCCGTCATCCCAAACGGTCTCCCGACATGGCCAAACCGCCCGCTCCCGAATCGCTGTGCGTGATGCGCCTTTCAGCGGTAGGCGACGTGTGCCACACGCTTCCGGTGGTGCGCACCTTGCAGCAAGCTTGGCCAGCCACGCGCATCACCTGGATCATCGGCAAACTCGAAGCGAGTCTGGTGGGCGACATCCCTGGCATCGAGTTTATCACCTTCGACAAGTCGCAAAGGCCGTACGGGCAGGTGAAGCGCGCGTTGAAAGGCCGGCGCTTCGATATCCTGTTGCACATGCAGATGTCGCTGCGCGCGAGCATCGGCAGCCTCGCGGTGAAGGCGCCGGTGCGCCTGGGTTTCGACCGCGAGCGTGCCCACGACTTCCAGTGGTTGTTCACCAACCGCCGCATCCCGCACCGGGATCGCCAACACGTGATGGACAGCCTCTTCGGTTTCAGCGAAGCGCTGGGTGTCCAGGAGCACGTGCTGCGCTGGGATATCCCGGTGCCTAGGGCGGCCGACGCCTTCGCTGCGGAGCGGATCCCCGGCAGCCAACCCACATTGATCATCAGTCCCTGCGCCAATCCACGCTTCCGCAACTGGCGCAGTTGGCAGCCGGAATACTACGCCGCAGTGGCGGATCACGCAGCGCGGAAGCACGGCATGCAGGTGCTGGTGACAGGTGGCCGCAGCGAGATCGAGACAGCCTATGGCGAACGCATAAGCGCCCTGTCGAAGACCACGGTCGTGAACCTGGTAGGCAAGACCAGCCTGAAGGAATTGCTGGCGCTGCTGAAACGAGCCACCGTGCTGCTCTCCCCGGATTCGGGACCGGTGCACATGGGCACCGCCGCAGGGATACCGGTGATCGGCATCTATGCCACCACCAACCCAGACCGCGCCGGCCCTTATCTCAGCCAGCGCTGGCGCGTCGATCGCTACCCCGACGCCTTGAAGCAGTTCGACAACCTCACCCCTGAGACGGCTCCCTGGGGAACCCGGGTGCGCGATCCGAAGGCCATGGACTGCATCAGGGTGGAAGACGTGACCGGCAAGCTGGACGAGCTCATGGCCGCGAAGGCTCGCGGCGAGCGGCTAGTCGCGGGCGGGTAAGGTCAAGATCGCTTCCAGCCCGCCCGCCGGATGGTTCTGCAGGATCAACCTTCCCCCATGCAGCTCCGCGATGTTACGAGCGATGCTCAAACCCAGGCCGGTGCCACCGCCCTCCTGGCTGCGCGCCTTCTCCAGCCGATAATACGGTTCGAACACCTTCTCCAGTTCCTCCGGAGGGATGCCGACGCCGGCGTCACGGACACGGATCACTACCTCTTCTCCTAGGTCCTGCACCGTGACCATCGCCTTCTTGCCGTAACGCACCGCGTTGGTGACCAGGTTGTCGAGCAGGCGGCGCAGGGCGCGCGGCCGCAACATCACCGGCCGGTCGATATGGCCATTGAGCTTCACGTCATAGCCCGTATCGACGGAGTCCGTCTCCAGGCTCTCCAGCAACGCCATGAGGTCCACGCTCTGCAGCGGCTCACGATCCTCGAATCCACGCAAGAACGAGAGCGTGGCGTTGGTCATCTCCTCCATCTCCTGGAGGTCGCGCACCAGCTTGGCCTTGAGCGACTCGTCGCTCAGGAGCTCGGCGCGCAGGCGCATGCGGGTGATGGGCGTGCGCAGGTCGTGGGAG
This sequence comes from Gammaproteobacteria bacterium, assembly GCA_035465695.1. Taxonomy (GTDB): domain Bacteria; phylum Pseudomonadota; class Gammaproteobacteria; order Natronospirales; family REEB76; genus DASUBN01. The sequence continues at coordinate 54,114 of DATIVR010000057.1, read as the reverse complement.
ACCGCCGTGAGTATGCGGGTGCGCTCATATATATAGTCGCGCAGGCGGGCCTGCATGGTGTTGAAAGCCGCCGAGGCAGCACGCACCTCCAGGGGACCCTGCTCGGCCAAGGGCGGCCGGTGGAGGTCTCGGCCCAGTTCATCCGCGGCGCGGGCCAGGGTGGAGAGCGGCTGAGTCACCCAACGCACCGCCAGGAATGAGAGCAACAGCACCGACAGCAGCAGCACCCCCAGACTCAGCACCAACCGGAGGGGGCTGTCGGTAAGCGCCCAAGGCCGAGGGTGGTCGAAGTTCACCCAACTGCCGTCCTTCAGCTGTACTTCGGTGATGACGTGTTGGCTGCGTTTGATGCCGGGAGCGTGCACGGTCGCCGGTACGCCTTCCATGGATTCCGCGGGCGTGCGTTCTGCCACCACCACCCGCACCTGACGTTCGCTGCCCAAAGTCTCCTTGAGGGCGGCCTCATAGTCCGCCGAGGCGGGATCTGAGTGGCCGCTCACGGGCGGTTGCGGGCTCAGGCTCACCAGCAGGCGTGGCGTGGTGATGATGCCGGCGATGCGTTGGCGTTCACTTGCGTCAAGGGAGTCCATGAGCCGGACTGCCTGCGCCACGCGCAGCGCCCACTGGGCATCGCTGAAGCGGAATAACGCCCGGTCACGTTCAGCCAGGCTGATAGCCGCGCTCACGATCTGGGCCACCAGAAGGCCTGCCAACAGCACCAGCGCCAGCTGGCCATAGAGGGACCGTGGCCAGAAACGCATCAGGCCTGCACTTCCACGGGTACCGATAACACGTAACCTTCGCCGCGCACTGTGCGGATCAAGGCCGGTACCCGGCCATCGTCACCCAAGCGTTGGCGCAGACGGCTGACCTGCACGTCGATGCTGCGGTCGAAAGGCATGTGACTGCCCCGGCCGCGGATCATCTCGGTCAGCTGGTCGCGGCTCAGGACCTGACCGGCGTGATGCAGGAATACGCACAACAACCGGTATTCGGCGCCGGACAGCGGCGTGGTCACACCGGCGCCCGAGACCAGCTGCCGGGTGAGCGTATCGAGCTTCCATCCGGAGAAGCTGAACTGCCGACCCTGTTCCGGCGTCACCTCCTCGGGGAGGGTGCGCGCGCGGCGCAGCACGCTGTGGATACGCGCCAGGAGCTCGCGCGGGTTGAAGGGTTTGGCCAGGTAATCGTCGGCGCCCGCCTCAAGACCGGTGATACGGTCGGCCTCCTCGCCCCGGGCGGTGAGCATGATGACCGGCAACACGGACTTGGCACGCAGCCGCTTGCACAGACTCACCCCGTCTTCGCCGGGCAACATCAGATCCAAAACCGCGAGGTCGAAACGGTTGTCTTCCATGGCTTCGTCCATGCTGCGGCCGTCAGCCACGGCGGTGACACGGAAGCCTTCGCGGGACAGATACTCGGACAGGAGCGCCCGGATCTCCGCGTCGTCGTCCACCAACAGGATGTGGTCTTGTTTGGTCATGGATCAGGGAAGAAAGTTCGCTGGCGGAGATTCTAGCCGCGCACTCTCGGCAGCGCGCATGCCGCAGCGAGCTATTTGTATCAAAATGTATCCCTCGCGGCCCAGTAACGGCGGGATGGGACAATAACGGCCCATCGCTGGCGCCGCTGATCTGCCGCGGCCGCACGCGTCTCACCTGCCAGTCCGAACCTATGCCCAGATCTCCGACCATGCGATTGTTCACCGTCACGCTGGCAACGGTCTTGAGCGTGGCTGCGGCGCCGGCAGGTGCGGCACCCGGCATGGCACCGCATTTCGAGCAGCCGCTCACGTTGATGCAGCTCACTGACCTCGCGCTATCCAACAATCCGTCCACCAAGATCGCCTGGGCCGAGGTGCGGAACAGCGATGCCGGCGTGGAACTGGCCAGGGCCGGTTATTGGCCGCAGATCAGCGTGGCCTATGACTACCAGCGGCAACGCAGCGCCAGCGGTACCTCCACCACCACTGCCCCCAAGACCTTGTACGGGCCCAGCGTAAATCTGAGCTGGCTATTGTTCGACTTCGGCACCCGCTCCGGAACCGTGGATGCGGCCAAGTACTCACGCACCGCGGCGGAACTGGATGCCAACCAGACGCTGCAGGACCTCATCCTGCAGGTGGAGCAGGACTACTACCAGGTACTGGGCCTGCAGGCGGTGCAGGATGCCGACGTACAGAGCGTGCAGGACGCCAGCGCCAACCTGGACAATGCCAACCAGCGCAAGACCTCAGGCCTCGCCACCATCGGCGACGTCTATCAGGCGGAGGCAGCCCTGGCGGGCGCCAAGTTGGCGCTGCAGACGACGCAAGGCCAACTGGCCGGCGCCCGAGGCATCCTCGCCATCGCGCTGGGGTATCCCGCCGACACCGACGTGCCGCTCGCGCCCTGGGACACACAGATCAACGCCAGGATGCCCGAGCAGAACATCCACGACCTCTTGGCTGAAGCCGCCCAGGCCCGCCCGGAGTTGCTGGCGTCGAAGGCTCAACAACAAGCGGCCGTTGCGAGCCTGGAGGCTGCGCGTGGCCGGGGCTGGCCCAGCCTCAGCCTGAACGGCAGCGCCGGACGCACCACCACGGATATCGGCGGCGACAAGAACACGGTGAATGCCTATAACGCGGACCTCTCGCTGAGCTTCCCGTTATTCGCAGGTTTCGCCAACCATGCCGCAGTGCGGCAGGCCGAGGCTGCGGTGGACGTGGCGGAAGCCACCAACGAGCAGCTGATCCAGGCGGTGCAACTGGAGGTCTGGCAGGCCTACCAGAACATGCGCACCGCGGTCTCCAACCTCGATACCGCCGACTTGCAGCTCAAGAGTTCCCAGCAGGCGGCAGATGTGACCCAGGCCCGCTACAAGAACGGTCTGGACAGCATCCTGGACGTGCTCTCGGCCCAGGCCACCCTCGCCAACGCCCGCGTGCAGCAGGTCCAGGCACGTCTCAACTGGTTCGCGGCGCTGGCCGCCATGGGGCACGCCCTGGGCGGGCTCGATGTACGCAAAGACAAGGTGCAATTACCGTGAGTACGGCAAAGCGCAAAGCCTTCTGGATCATCGGTGGGATCGCCGCCATCCTCGTGGTGCTGGTGGTGCTGCGGGTATGGAGCAACGTGCGCAACAGCCGCCGCCACGTGCAGGTCGACAACCTGGTGGTGTCGATGGGCCAGGCCAAAGTACAGCCCATGCCCGTGACGCTCACCGCGGTGGGACAGGTGGTATCCGCGCACTCGGTGCTGATCCATCCCCAGGTCTCGGGCATGCTGAAGCAGGTCTACTTCACCGAAGGCCAGAACGTCGCGGCGGGTCAGAAGCTGTTCCTCATCGATCCGGCGCCGTTCCAGGCAGCGCTCGCCTCGGCCAAGGCTGCGTGGGAGAACGCCAAAGCCAACGCCGACCGCCTGGAACCGCTGGCCAAGCAGGACTTCGCCACACCGCAGGAATACGAGAACGCACGCGCGACGGCCGATCAGGCCCAGGCTGCCTACCAGCAGGCCCAGATCAACCTTTCCTATACGGAGATCCGCGCCCCCATCGCCGGCCGCACCGGCAGTCTGTCGGTGAAGTCTGGCAACATCGTGGCGCCCACCGATGCCACGCCGCTGGTTGCGGTCAACCAGATGCAGCCGATCCAGGTGCAGTTCCAGCTGGCCCAGCAGTTCCTGCCCCAGGTGCGTGGATACGACGCCAAGCACACCCTCAAGGTCACCATCACCCGCGAGGACGGCACCGGCAATCTCGATGATGGCAAGCTGGTCTTCATCGACAACACGGTCAATGCGGCCACCGGTACCGTGATGTTCAAGGCCAGCCTGCCCAACAGGCAGGAACAGCTCTGGCCCGGCCAGTACGTGGGCGTGACCCTGCAGCTGGCCCTGCAGCAGGACGCCGTGGTGATACCGCAAAGCGCGGTCCTCACCGGGCAGTCCGGCAACTACGTCTACCTGGTGAAGAACGGTGTCGCCGAGCAGCAACCCATCAAGGTTGACCGGACCGTGGGCGATGTAGCAGTGGTGGCGTCGGGCCTGGAAGGCGGCGACCTCCTGGTGACCGCGGTGCCGCGCAACCTGCGGCCCGGCATCCATGTGAGCGCCGCGCCGGTGGGCAGCGAGCCCAAGCCCGAGATCGACGTCCCCGGCTCCCGCCCATGAACCTGTCCGCGCCGTTCATCCATCGTCCCGTCATGACCACCGTGGTCATGGCCGGCTTGCTGGTATTCGGCTTGTTCGCCTATTTCAGGCTTCCGGTCAGCGAGCTGCCGAGCGTGGATTTCCCGACCATCAACGTGAGCGCCAACCTGCCGGGGGCCAACCCGGAGACCATGGCGGCCTCGGTGGCAACGCCTTTGGAGCGGCAGTTCAGCACCATCGCCGGTGTGACCTCCATGAACTCCACCAACTCCACCGGCAACACCAACATCACCCTGCAGTTCGACCTGTCGCGCAACATCGATGCCGCAGCCCAGGACGTGCAGACCGCCATCTCCCAGAGCATCCGCCAGTTGCCGGTGAACATGCCTTCGCCGCCCACCTTGCGCAAGGTGAATCCGGCGGATTACGGCATCATCTATCTCGCCATCACCGGCGACAGTGTACCGCTCACACAGCTGGACGAGTTCGCGGAGACCCGCGTCGCCGAACAGCTGTCCCAGATCAACGGCGTCGCCCAGGTGCTGGTGTTCGGCTCCTATCAATATGCGGCGCGGATCAACGTCAATCCCTACGCACTGTCGGCGCGCGGCCTGTCGATGGACCAACTCATCCAGGCGATCCAGACCAACAACACCAACCTGCCCTCCGGCACCCTCTACGGCAGCAACCATACCTACACCGTCCAAAGCGATGGTCAGCTCAAGGACGCCGCGGCCTACAACCAGATGATCGTCGCCTACCAGAATGGCGCACCGGTGCATCTGTCGGACGTGGCCACCGCCGTGGACGGGGTGCAGCAGAACAAGCAGCTGACCACGTTCTCCGACGCCGCTGACGACCATGGCCGCATGCGCCCGGCAGTGGTGCTGGCGGTGAAACGCCAGCCCGGTGCCAACACGGTGGCGGTGTCGGATCGGGTGAAGGCACTGCTGCCGGCCTTGACCCGCGCCGCGCCCGGCGATGCCGTCATCCACGTGCTGTACAACCGTGCCGATTTCATCAAGGGTTCCATAGGCGACGTGCGCACCACCCTGCTCCTGGCCATCGTGCTGGTGGTGGCCGTGATCTTCATGTTCCTACGCAACCTGCGCGCCACCTTGATCAGCGCGCTGGCATTGCCGACCTCCGTGATCGGGACCTTCGCCATCATGCAGCTGGCTGGCTTCAGCCTCGACAACCTGTCCCTCATGGCGCTCACCTTGGCGGTCGGTTTCGTGGTGGACGACGCCATCGTAGTGCTGGAGAACATCGTGCGCTTCCGGGAGCACGGTGAGCCCAGCATGCGTGCCGCGCTCCTCGGCAGCCAGGAGATCGGCTTCACCGTGGTCTCCATGACACTGTCGCTGGTGGCGGTGTTCATCCCGATCCTGTTCATGGGTGGCATCATCGGCCGGCTGTTCAGCGAGTTCGCCATGACGGTGGGCATCGCCATCCTCATATCCGGTTTCGTATCTCTGACTCTCACCCCGATGCTGTGCTCGCGTTTCATCAAGGAGAGCGGGCGCCACGGCAAGCTCTACAACGTGCTGGAGAAGGGGTTCGACGACTTGCGGGAGCTGTACCGGGTATCGCTCACCTGGGCGGTGGATCACTGGCGCACCATGCTGGGCGTCGGCGGTCTGATCCTGGTGCTCACCTTCATCCTGTTCGCCCTGGTGCCGAAAGGGTTCATCCCCAGCGAGGACACCGGGCAGGTGCTGGCCAACACCCAGGCCCCTGAGGGCATCACCTTCGACCAACTCAACGGCATGGAGCAGAGGGTCGCCAAGATCGTGCAGCAGAACCCCGGGGTGCAGGCGCTCATGTCCAGCGCCGGCCAGGGCTTCGGTGGCACCAGCGGGAACAATGTCGGCCGCATGTTCATCGGACTCAAGCCGATGCATGAGCGCAAGAAAGCCGACGACATCCTGGAGGAGCTGCGCAAGGCGGTGCAGCCCGTGCATGACATGCAGGTGTTCTTCCAGAATCCGCTGGCCATCAACGTCGGGTCCATCGGCAGCAACGCCCAATACCAGTTCGTGTTGCAGGGCCCTGACACGGACACCCTTTACCCGGCCGCGTCCAGGTTCGAGCGCGACCTTGCCAAGGTGCCAGGCGTGCAGGATGTGAGCTCCGACCTGCAGCTGGACAATCCCCAGATCAACGTGCACATCAACCGCGAAGCCGCGTCCAGCCTGGGGGTGAGCGCCGAAGAGGTGCAATCCGTGCTCAACGCCGCCTACGGCGGCCAGCAGGTCTCCACCATCTATGGACCGACCAACGAATATTGGGTGATGCTGCAACTCGCCCCGCAGTACCAGACCGACGTGGGCGCACTCAATGCACTCTACGTGCGTGGCAGCAACAACAACCTGGTGCCGTTACGCGCAGTGGCGGACATCACTCAGGGCGTGGGTCCGCTGCAGGTGAGTCACTACGCGCAGCTGCCGGCGGTGACGATGTCCTTCAACCTGCGGCCCGGGCTGTCGCTGGGGGATGTGACCTCGAAGATCGAAGCCCTCGCCTCACGCAGCCTGCCCTCTGATGTAACCGGCAACTTCGCCGGCAATGCCCAGACCTTCAAACAATCCATGGTGGACCTGCCGATCCTGCTCTTGGTCACCATCCTGGTGATCTACATGGTGCTGGCGATCCTCTACGAACACTTCATCCACCCCATCACCATCCTCACGGCGCTGCCGCTGGCCATGGTGGGCGCGCTGCTCTCGTTGCTGCTGTTCGGCGAGGAACTCAATATCTTCAGCTTCGTGGGCCTCATCATGCTGGTGGGCCTGGTGAAGAAGAACGGCATCATCATGGTGGACTTCGCGCTGCAGGTCCGCCGTGAGAAGGGGCTCTCAGCCCGTGACGCGATCATCGAGGCATGCCTGGTGCGCTTCCGCCCCATCATGATGACCACCATGGCGGCGATCCTCGGCACCTTGCCCATCGCCCTGGGCCTCGGCATGGGTGCGGAGGCGCGGCGCGGCCTCGGCATCGCCACCGTAGGCGGCCTGATCTTCTCCCAGATGCTCACCCTGTTCCTGACGCCCGCGTTCTACGTGGCCATGGAGCATCTCTCGGCCAAGCTGGGCAAAGCCGGTGAATTGGATGTGAACGCGGAACCGGGCGACGCCGCCCATCAGCCCGGACATCAATGAGCCAGGAGTCCACCGTGCACAAACAGAACAACTTGCAGATCGCCGCGGACCTGGAAGGCTACGTAGAGCGGCCCCAGGGCCACGGTCCCTGGCCCGGCGTGGTGGTGATCATGGAGGCTTTCGGAGTCACCGGCCACATCCAAAATGCCTGCAAACGGCTGGCCAGGGCGGGCTTCGTGGCGCTGGCGCCGGACCACTTCCATGGCGAAGTGGTCCCCTACAACTCCGAGATGCAGAAGATCCTCGAGCGGATCTCGAACCTGAAGGATGCGCAACTGGTGGAGGAAGTGGGCCAGTCCCTGGACTGGCTCGACGGACAGCCCGACGTCAAAGAAGGATCCCATGGCATCATCGGCTTCTGTATGGGTGGCCGCTTGGCGTTCCTGTCGAATTGCCGCCATGCGACGCGACTGAAAGCCGCGGTGGCCTTCTACGGCGGCGGCATCGCCCCCGGCACGCATCCCGACCGCCTCGGCCGGACCCCGCCCATCGGTGAGGCGCAGGACATGCAGGCCCCGATCTTCCTGGGCTACGGTGCAGACGACCAGGGCATCCCGGGCGATGAACATGCACGCATCGCCAAGACGCTGACGGACCTCAAGAAACGCTACATGCTGTCGGTGTATCCCGGCGCCGGCCATGCCTTCCTATGCGAGGAGCGGCCTGCTTACGCGCCGAAGGTGGAACCCATCGCCTGGCAGGATGCCATCGCCTTCCTCAAGGCCAACTTGGGCTGATTCAGAGACCGGGGTCCACCGTCACGCGCGTCAGGTATTCCTGCAGCGGGCCGAGGTCCGTGTCCATGAGATAGTCAGCGGGCTTGCTGGCCCGCAATAGCAGCATGGCGGTCTTCTCGTTGGCCAGGAAAGTCTCTCCCGCCTGGCCTTGGGCGGGCGCGATCTCCCAGCCCGGCACCGCCACCACCGGCAGCACGTGCAGGCGGTGACTCAGGCCCTTGACCTGCATGTCGCTCAAGGCCCGCGCGCCCCGCTCTGCCATGGCGATGGCGTCCAACAGGGCGAAGCCGTCCTGGAACTCGATGGAACGGCCGTTGATGCGCACCACCGTCTCGGCGCCGCGCTTGGGCGGCCGCGCCACCAACCGGATGGCGAACAAGCCCTTGGGGCCCATCACTACGTGGTCGAGGGTGATGTCACCCAGCCTGACGTCATGGAATACCCGGTGACCCTGCAAGTTGAGACGTGCCAAGGCTCCAGCGAACGCTGCCTGGGCGCGCGCCGCGAAGCGCCGTTCCAGCCAGCGGCGCAGATCCCGCACCAGGAACACCCACCAGGCGATGAAGAGCAGGCAGGCCGGCGCGAACAGCACCCACATCCAGACTCCTGTCAGGCGCGGCACCAGATAGATGCAGAGCACCAGGCAGGCCGTGATGGCGCTCAGGGCGGCGCAGCCAAGCAGCAGCAAGTCCCGTTCCTTGTCACGCAATACCCGGCGCGCCGACGCCCCCGCAGTGTTCTGTACCAGGTCGGCGAAAGCGCCCTTGAAGCGCAGCCAGGGGGCAGCACGCGATAAGAGCCAGGCGAGTCCCCAGACGATGGCGCCCGTGAACACGGAGGCCGTGAGCAAGTTGATCCAGAATGGCAACATGGAAAGCACCCCTTATCCCAGGGCGCTGATTATCCCTGTCTGTCACTCTGGTTACATGACGCAGGTCTCAAAACGTCAAACGGGGTTATGTAGAAAGCGAAACGGCGCCTTCCGGCGCCGTTTTCAGCATGCCCGGGATGGTCGAACTAGTGCCAAGCCACCAGGATGAGTCCCATGGCGACGAGATAGACCAGCTGGTAACCCGCATCCAGGGCGAAAGCCCTGAAGGGCTTGCCGGAATACACCTTGGCCACCAGCCCGGTGGCAGCCACGAACCCGACCCAGAGCAGGAAACCCAGTTTGGCGCCCCCCAGCACTGCCTGGATATGGGTAATCCGGACCAGCACGTCGAAGGCGGCTGCCATCACCAGATAACAGACGAAGGAGATACCGTAAGCACGCGCGGCATCCTTGCGCATGGCCTGTAACTTCTCCGGTCCGTAGCCGTTGAACTCCAGCCACTGCTTGGCGAACAGGAACGGCGAGTACCACAGGGCGCCGATGCCGAAAGCCACTATGGCCGCGACCACCACCGCGAAGATGTTGATGTGAAAATATCCCATTACCAACTCCCCTGAAGTTGATGAGCCTTAGCGCTCACTCATCGTTATAGATTGCCACAACTTCCTTGCCCGAGGTATCGATGTAACCGCGATACATGCCTTCGGTGTTGAATGGCATACGGATGTTGCCGTCGTGATCCATGACGATGGCGCCACCGGTGTCCATGCCGCCCAAATCCACCAAGTCGTGCAGCACCAGTTGGTCCGCCGCCTGCTGCACGGTCATTCCCTTGTACAACATCAGGTCGGAGATGGTCTTGGCCAAATCCAGACGCATGAAGAACTCCCCCGTGCCGGTGCCGGACACACCGCAGGTCCGGCTGTTGGCATAGGTGCCGGCACCGATGACGGGCGAGTCTCCGACGCGGCCGTAGTACTTGTTGGTGAGGCCGCCGGTCGAAGTCCCCGCGGCCAGGTCGCCGTACCGATCGAGCGCTACCGCACCCACGGTGCCATATCCATGCCCGCTGGTTCCGGGATAGTCGTCCTTGCCGCTGCCACCCTTGCCCGCCTGCTCTTCCTTCAGGGCTTTCTGCAGTTCGTCCCAGCGGTGCTGGGTGAAGAAATAGCTCTGTGGAACCAAGGCCATACCCTCGGACTTCGCGAACTCCTCGGCGCCCGCGCCGATCAGGAGCACATGGGGCGTCTTCTCCATCACCAGCCGCGCCAGGTCGATCGGATTCTTGATGTGCTGGACCCCTGCCACGGCGCCCGCCTTGAGCGTGGTGCCGTCCATGATGGCGGCGTCCAACTCGTTCTTGCCTTCATGATCAAAGACCGCGCCCTTGCCGGCATTGAACAGCGGATCGTCCTCCATCACGCGGATCGCCGCCTGCACGGCATCCAGGCTCCTGCCGCCCTGCTTTAGCACCGCGTAGCCCGCTTCCAGCGCCTGCTTGAGCGCGGCGCGATAAGCCTTGTCTTGCTGAGGCGTCATGTCCTTGCGGCTGATGGTGCCGGCACCGCCATGGATGACGATGGCGACAGGATGATCGGCCGCATGGATGGGAGTGGGGGCAGCCATGCTCAATACGGGCAATAGCAGCGCGATACCACATAGCAAGGAACGCATGTCCGTCTCCTTCTATTCACCGGCGATGGTCATCTCTTCGATGAGGATAGAGCCTGTCTGGATGCCACCGCGTATATCGACGTCATTCCCGATCGCGGCGACGCCCTTGAAGATGTCCTTGAGATTGCCGGCGATGGTGACTTCCTCCACCGGGTACGCCAGGGCGCCGTTCTCCACCCAGAAACCGGATGCGCCGCGGGAATAGTCGCCGGTGACCCCGTTGACACCTTGGCCCAGGAGCTCGGTCACCACGAGGCCGGTGCCCATCTGCTTCAACAGTGCATCGAACCCCAGTTCGCCCGGCCGCACGATCAGGTTACGCACGCCGCCGGCATGGCCGTTGGTCTGGCGCTTGAGCCTGCGCGCCGAATAACTGTCCAGCAGATAGGTGGCGGCGACTCCTTTGTCCACCAGCTCCTTGTCCGTGGTGGCGACCCCTTCGCCATCGAAGGCTGCGCTGGCCAGCCCACCTTTGATGAGTGGGCGCTCTGACATCTGGACGAACTCCGGGAACACCCGCTGGCCTTCCGCATCCAGCAGGAACGTGGCGCGCCGGTATTGGGCGCCGCCGCGCATGGCCGCGAGATAGTGGCCCACCAGGCCGCGCGCCAACTCCGGCACGTACAGCACCGGCGCCTTGCGGGTGGAGATACGCCGTGCGCCGAGGCGCGCCACGGTGCGCTGCGCCGCCTTGCGGCCCACAGCGTCCACGGCTTCGAGATCCTTCACATCGCGCGCCACCGAGTACCAGTAGTCACGCTGCATGCTGTCACCGGACTTGCCCACCACCGAGCAGGTGATGCTGTAGCTGGTGCTGGGGTAGCCGCCGGCGAATCCGTGACTGTTGGCATACACCCTGGTGCCGCGGTGGGTCGTGACACTGGCGCCCTCGGAGTTCTCGATACGGGGATCGAAGGCACGCGCCGCGTCCTCGCAGCGCCGCGCCATGTCTGTCACCAGCTCCGGGTCCGGATCCCATGGATGATCCAGGTCCAGGTCAGGGATATGTTTGGCCATCAAGGCCGCATCCGCCAGGCCGGCGCAAGGGTCTTCGGCGGTGTAACGGGCGATGCTGCAGGCGGCGCGCACGCTCTCGTGGATCGCAGCGAGGGAGAAGTCGGCGGTGCTGGCGGAACCCTTGCGAGTCCCGAAGTAGACGGTCAGGCCCAAGCCGCGGTCACGCTGGTGTTCCAGCGTCTCCACCTCGCCCAGGCGTACTGTGAGGCTCAAGCCGGCATCCACGCTCGCGCCTGCTTCCGCCTGGCTGGCACCCAGTTTCTTCGCCTCGCGGATCGCTTCCTCAGCGAGTGCCTGCAGGTCCGCCTGTGTCACGCCCGGTGTATCATGGACCGCTGCCGCCACTGCTTCTCTCTCGTCGTGCGTCGGACGGCCATTCTACTATGCAAGACCCTGACGACAGCGAAGATCGCCTGGCCGAACGCCCCAACAAGTCCCAGCTCAAGCGCGAGATGCAGGAGTTGCAGGACTTGGGCGAGGAATTGGTCAAATTGCCCCCGGACAAGCTGGCCGAACTCGCGCTGCCGGAGAAGCTCGCCGACGCCATCGCGCTGGCGCGCCGCATCAGCAGCCACGGCGCACAGAAGCGTCAGCGTCAATATATAGGCGGACTCCTCTCCAGACTTGAGGATGTGCAGGCTATCCGCGACTATCTGGAGCGGATCCGCGGCGCCGACCGGGTCTCCAAGGCCCGCTTCCAGGAGAACGAACGCTGGCGGGAGCGGCTCATCAACGAGGGCGACGCGGCCCTGGCTGAATTCCTGGAGCGCCACCCGGAGGCGGATCGCCAGCATCTGCGCCGGCTGATCCGGGACGCCGCCGCGGAAGCTGCGGGTGGTCGCCCACCGCGACATTACCGGGAACTTTTCCGCTATCTGCAGAGCCTGTCATGAGCGAAGACAGAGCCTTACGGCGCGGGTAAAATACGTAGATGGGGACATCCAAAAAATCGCCGAAGCCGCTGGTCGGCATCATCATGGGCTCCAAGTCCGACTGGGAGACCATGGAGCATGCGGCCAACTGCCTGGAACTGCTGGACATCCCGTTCGAGACCCGGGTGGTCTCAGCGCACCGCACACCCGACCTGCTGTTCAAGTATGCCGCCTCGGCGCAACGGCGCGGCATCCAGGTGATCATCGCCGGCGCCGGTGGTGCCGCGCACCTGCCGGGCATGACCGCTTCCAAGACCTCGCTGCCGGTGCTGGGTGTGCCGGTGGAGACCAAGACCCTGGCGGGCATCGATTCACTGCTCTCCATCGCGCAGATGCCTGCCGGCATCCCGGTGGGGACCTTGGCCATCGGCAAGGCCGGCGCTGCCAATTCGGCGCTGCTGGCCGCCGCCATCCTCGCCAACCACTCCGCGCCCATCCGCAAGCGGCTCGAGAAATACCGCCGTGAGCAGACCCGCAAGGTGCTCAAGCACCCCGATCCGGCCCGCAGCTGATATGTCCGAGGTGAAGACAGTCGGCTGCATCGGGGCCGGCCAGTTGGGCCGTATGCTGGCGCTGGCCGGTTATCGGCTGGGCCTCAAGATGGTATTCCTGGACAAGAGCAAGGACGCGCCCGGCGGCCAGATCGGTGACATCGTGCTGGGCGAGTTCAGCGATCCGGCCAAGGTGACTGAACTGGCTTCCAGGGTCGACATGCTGACCTATGACGTGGAGAACGTCCCCGTCGTGGCCCTGGCCGGGATCCCCAAGGACAAACCCTTCCTGCCGCCGGTGACGGCCTTGGCCGCAGGCCAGGACCGGCTCACCGAGAAGACGCTCTTCAACGAGCTCAAGATCCCCACCACCAAGTTCCGCGCCGTCGAGACGATGGAGCAACTGGAAGAAGCCATCCATGCCATCGGCTATCCGGCGGTGCTGAAGACCCGGCGCCTGGGGTACGACGGCCGTGGCCAGCGGGTGATCCGCAGTCCGGCGGAGCTCGGCTCCTCCTTCAACGCACTATGCGGCGTGCCGCTGATCCTGGAAGAGTTCATCCCGTTCGAACGGGAAGTCTCCATCATCGGTGTGCGCAATCTCAAGGGTGAGACCGCCTTCTATCCGTTGGCGGAGAATCATCACCGTGACGGCATCCTGCGGCTCTCGGTAGCGCCTTACCCGGACAAGAGACTGCAGGTCCAGGCCCAGAAGTACCTGAAGCGGCTCCTGGACAAGTTCGACTACGCCGGGGTGCTCACCATCGAGTTCTTCGTGCGCAAGGGCAAGCTCGTCGCCAACGAGACCGCGCCGCGGGTGCACAACTCCGGCCACTGGACCATCGAGGGCGCCGTCACCGGACAGTTCGAGAACCACATGCGCGCCATCCTGGGCCTGCCCCTGGGGGAGACCTGGGCCGTCGGTTACTCCGCGATGATCAACTTCATCGGCACCATGCCGACACGTGAGGATGTGCTGGCAATCCCCGGCGCCCATTACCATGACTATGGCAAGGAAGCGCGCCCCGGCCGCAAGCTGGGCCACGCCACCTTGGTGTGCAAGACCCGGAAGGAACTGATGAAGCGGCTGAAGAACTTCCCGGGACTGGACGCTTAACCCGTCCCGCCGACGGTGATCCCGTCAATCCGCAGCGTAGGCTGACCCACGCCCACCGGCACGCTTTGCCCTTCCTTGCCGCAGGTACCGACACCTTCATCGAGCTTTAGGTCGTTGCCAACCATGCTCACGCGCGTCAGCGCGTCGGGGCCATTGCCGATCAACGAGGCGCCACGCACCGGGCGGCCGACCTTGCCGTCTTCGATGAGATAGGCCTCGCTCATGGAGAACACGAACTTGCCGCTGGTGATGTCCACCTGGCCGCCGCCGAAGTTCACGGCGTAGAGGCCCTTCTTCACGGACTTGATGATCTCCTGGGGATCGTGCTGGCCAGGCAGCATGTAGGTATTCGTCATGCGCGGCATGGGCAGGTGTGCGAAAGACTCACGCCGGCCGTTGCCCGTGGGCTTCACCCCCATGAGCCGGGCGTTGAGCTTGTCCTGCATGTAGCCCTTGAGGATGCCGTTCTCGATGAGCGTGGTGCACTGGCTGGGCGTACCCTCGTCGTCCACGTTCAGGGAACCGCGCCGGTCCTTGAGGGTGCCGTCATCCACCACCGTGCATAACTCGCTCGCGACTTTCTGGCCTACGCGGCCCGAGAAAGCCGAAGTACCCTTGCGGTTGAAGTCGCCTTCCAGACCATGACCGATGGCCTCGTGTAACAGGATGCCGGGCCAACCCGGTCCCAATACCACGGTCATGGTGCCGGCCGGGGCCGGCGTCGCTTCCAGATTAACCAAAGCCTGACGCACTGCTTCCCGGGCAAGCTTCGAGGCGACGCCTGACTCGATAAAATATTGGTAGCCAAAGCGGCCACCGCCGCCCGCATAACCCTGCTCGCGGCGACCATCCTGCTCCACGATCACGCTCACGTTGAAGCGCACCAAGGGCCGCACGTCGGCGGCCAGGGTGCCGTCGCTCCCTGCCACCAGCACCGTGTCATGCACGCCGTTGATGCTCACCATCACCTGTTTCACGCGCGGGTCGGCGCGGCGCGCCTCCGCATCGATGCGCTCCAGGAGCTTCACCTTGTCCGCGTCGGCCAGGGTGGGCAACGGGTCCAAGGCCTGATACAGGCGCTGCGGCGCATTGGGACTCCAGGCCTTGAGGCCGTTCTGGCCGCCCTGGCGCGCGATGGCGCGGGCCATGTCCGAGGCACGCGTGAGTGCCGGCAGCAGTATCTCGTCGGAATAGGCGAAGCCGGTCTTCTCGCCGGAGATGGCGCGGACGCCCACGCCCTGCTCGATGCTGTGGGCGCCCTCCTTGACGATGCCGTCCTCCAAGGACCAGGACTCGTGCCGCGAGAGCTGGAAGTAGAGGTCGGCGCTGTCCAGCTTGTGGGCCAGCAGGCGGTCCAGGAGGCCAGCCACCATCTGTTCATCGAGGCCGGTGGGGGCAAGCAGGCTTTGTTCGGCAATCTTGAGGGCGTTCTGCATGGGAGTGTGTTTATCCGGGGGAAGGTCGGGCTCGCTATCCATATATGGGGCCGTATCTGCAGGATTCTACAGCCTGCGGTGACTCAAGGCCGGGAACTTCTGTCGCAGGCGCGTCTGCTGGACCGGGTCCATGACCGCCGTCACCACAGCCGGTTCCGCGTCACGCCGCTCCGCCAGCACCTCGCCCCAGGGGTCCACCACCATGCTGCGGCCCCAGGTGTCACGCCCGTTGGCATGGCGGCCACCTTGCGCTGCTGCGACCATGAAGCAAAGGTTCTCCACCGCGCGGGCGCGTACCAACAATTCCCAGTGGCGCTGGCCGGTGGTATGGGTGAAGGCCGAGGGCACCGCGAACAGCGCCGCGCCTTGGGCGGAGAGGGCCCGGAAGAGCTCGGGGAAGCGCAGGTCGTAGCAGACCGCGAGACCCAGTTTGCCGAACGGTGTCACCACGACCACGGGCTCGGTGCCCGCCTCGGTGCGTGCCGACTCCTTGTAGCTTTCGGCGGCACCGACTTGCACGTCGAACAGATGGATCTTGTCGTAGAAGGCTACCCTGCGCCCTTGCGGGTTGTACACCGGGCAACGCGCGTACACCCGGTCGCGGGAAGCGAACACCGGGACGGTCCCGCCCACGATCCAGGTCTTGAGGGTCTGGGCCTTCTCCGCCAGGAAATCCTGGATCTGACCGCTGCCGTCCATCTCGCCGGCCGCCACCCGCTCCGCATCATCCCGCGCCATGAGCGCGAAGTTCTCCGGTAGCACGATGAGCTCAGCGCCCTGGGCGGCGGCCTTGGCCATGAGCTTGCCGGCCTCCCGAAGGTTTACCGTCACCTCCATGCCAGAGCACATCTGGATGGCCGCGAGCTTGTGCATCAGTGTCGGACCTCGAGGGTGAGCGCGCCATCGGACTGGTCGGCACTCGCCTGCTTCTGGATATGGTCGGCCGGTATCCCCAACGCCACCAGCCAGTCCTGCACTTCACCTGCCCACAGGTTCCCGGTGTCGGTACCTGCATGCACGATGACAATGCGTGCAGCGGTATCTCCCAGCCAGTCTGCCACCGCTTCATGGATCGGCGCGAGCTTGACGAGCGCCGCGCCGCTGCGGGGCGCCGACCACTGGTCGGCGCTGAGGCTGAACGTATCGGATCCGGCTGGGCCCCCGGCGTGGGCAGCCGGCCCCGCCAACAGCAATGCGAGTACGAAGAACTTCATGGCTCGCAAGGGTACTACGGTTTAGGAGCGGTGGCGGCTGCCGGCGCGGGGGTTGAGCCATTCATCTTGGTGAGCGTCGGCGCCTCCCAAGTGCCAGTCAGGTGGTAGCGGCTCTCGCCGGCCTTGCTGATGGGCTTCTGGAATATCTCGGTCAGCAGGAACACCACCGCGCCAGGCACCAGGCCAGCCGCGAGACCGGCTACCACCGGCAGTGTGGAGCCCACGTTGGGATCCACGATCAACGCTTCATCGAAGTCCTGTTTGGCGAGGCCGGTGCGGCCCAGGAGATGGATACTGGCCGCGGGACCTTTGATCAGCATGTTCTGGGTATAGGCGTCGCCCTCCTGGAGGGTGAAGTCCCCGGTGATGCTGTCGTAGCCGAATCCCTTGCCGAACACGTCACTGAAGTTGAGCAGTACCCGGCGCGGCAGCGCGGTGATGCTGAGCAGGCCGAACAGCCGGCCGGCGCCGGGTTTCACTTCGGTGATCTGGCCATCGCGCAGGTCTATGTGGATGGTGCCACCGAGGGTCGGCACCACCTCGCCCATGGGGCTGTCCCGCCAGTCGAGGGAAGCGACGATGCTGCCTTTGTCGCCGGTGATGCCTGGGTCAAAACCCAGGGACTGCAGCGATCTTCCCACGTCCTTGCTCTCGACGTCGGCATTCAAAGTGGTGTGCTGCTGGCCTGCCGGCGTGACCGTCCAGCTGCCATCGCCGGTGATGGCGAAGCTGGGATCCGTCACCTTGACGTCCTCCAATGCGATGCCGTCGGCACGCGGCACCAACGACAGGCTGACGTTGCTCAACGCCATTGCGCCGAACTGGAACTGTTTGATGCTGAAGCGCAGGGCCGGGATGCTGCGCGGGTCCAGTTTTGCGGCTGCCTTGGGGCGGTCCGGAGCCACTGCCTGCTTCGCAAACTGCTTCAATCCGCCTGACTTGTCTGCCAGCAACACCCTGTCCATGTTCAGCACGACGGGATGTTCGGCGTCCACCTTGATGGGTACGGCCATGCTGCCGGCGATCGGTCCGCTATCCACGTGCCCGAGCCATCCGGCCGCGTTGCGCGCCAAGGTGAGATGCAGATCGTCGATGCTCTGCTCGAACCCCGCGGCATGGGCGATGTTGAGGTCCACATTGCGCAGGAAGCCGGGGATCACACTACTGCGTCCACCCGGTTCGGTTTCCGCCGCAGCGGCGCTGGCGTTCGCCACGTCCGGTGGTAACAAGGGCTTCCACTCGTCCCAATCGAAGGTATCCAGGTCGCCCTTCACGACCAGCCCCTGACCAGTGATCTCGGGCGCCGAGCCCTCGCCGATCCTGAGTTCCCCCCGGTCAAACCCGCCCGCCCCTTTGCGGGTGGTGAAGTCGAGCCGCAAACCCAGGCTCCCGCCGTAACTACCACTCACCGAGAGGGACTCAGGGGCCTCCTGTCTCAGCGCCACCTGCAATGTGCGCTCCTCGTCGGCCGCCTTGCCGAACGGATCGGGTACCTTGATGGCGAGGCCGGCCAAGTTCGAGTGCAATTCCAGGTCCAGGGCCTGGGCGCCCGCCGCCAAGGGCACGCGCCCCTGCAACTGCCAGGCGGTGCGGCCTGCCAGCCAACGTTCGCTTCCATAGCCCAAGGCTGCGCCGATCGCGGCGCCCGCGGCATCGCCGTGGGCATCCACCAGCGCCACCTTCTGCTCGCCCCGGGAGTGCTGCACCGTAACTGAGAGCGGCCCGCCCAGGAACTGGCCCTGGACACCGGTGGTGGAGAAACCGTAGTTGCCGAAGTCCACCTTGCCGTTGAGGTGAGAAGCGGTCAACTCGGGTACCGACTGCGGTCCGGTGCTCGCATCGTGCAAGGTCGCACTGCCCTGCAAGGTGAAATCCTTCGCATCTGCCACCGGCAGCGTGAAATGTACGTCCACGCCCACGTTCCCCGCGGCCGTGAAGTCGTCCAGGAGACCGTCCAGGTCCGCCTTCAGCGGGCCGGTACGCAGGAAATCCAACCCGCCGGTCGCCGGCCCCTTGGCCGCGCCATCCACCTTGAGGACGCCCTTGGCGAGGTCGGCGAAGGCCGCCGTGCTGCCGTCTCTGATGGTGAGCCCATCGATGGTGCCGCCATGGGCCTTGGCCGAGAGTCCTTGGTCCAGGAAGCGCACGTCCGCATCCATATCCTTCAAGGCGGGCCAGCCGGGAAAATAATCGAGCTCCGCATGCTGCACATGGAACCGGATGTCGAACGTGCCCTTCTTGTCATCCCAAAACGGGAAGTCTGAGGTCTTGCCATGGATGGCCACGGTACCGGAAGTCACCTCGCCGGACTTGATGGAACGGTCGAGCCAGGACACCACTTGCAGCGGCATGATGCCCACCGGCAAGTACAGGGACTTGTTGCGCGCATCGGCGCGATCCACCGTCGCGTCGAGGTCCAGCACCGGCGCGGTGCCGTCCGCAGGGAACTGCAGTGCCGCACGGCCGTGAGCAGCGCCATCCGGATTCGCCACCTCGAAGCTGTCGGTGGCGACACGCCAGCCCTGTACGTCATGATCTGTCCGCACGTTGAGCCTCGCGGTGCCGCGGAACACACCGCGGAACAACGGGCGGAAATCCAGCTGTGCGTCCGGGGTGTCGATATGTGCTTGGCCACCGCTGTCGGCCATATCGATGTCGCCATCCATGTCGGCGAAACCGGGTAAGCCTTCAGCGGCGCGTACTCCCAATTCCTTGAAGCCGGCCTTCACCGACCAGTCTTGGGCGCTCTTGCCGTCCCAGAGCAGCTTGAAAGCGAGCCGGGTGACATCGCCGGTTGGCGCAAAAGCCTGCAGTCGCTTCATCTGATCAGCGGTGAGGGACGGTGCCCAGGCGGTGAGCGCCTCCATATCCTGCAGGCGCAGGAAATCGGCGTCTCCGGACCAGCTGTCGCCGTCGCTGGCATGTTCATATTCCAGGTCCAGGTTGTCCTTGGGCCAGGCCGGAAGGCCCAGCCGCTGTATCATCAGGTGGCGCGCCTGGAATCGCCAGCCTGAACCGGTGCGGTCGATCTGCATGTCGCCGCGTAACACCGGCAAGGCGCTTTCGCGCAGGGGCGGCGCCGAGACCAGGTCATGGGCATCGACACTCAAGGCGAGGTGCTGCAGCTTGTCCTGGGTGGTTTGCACATCGACACTGAGATCGGCCTTGCCGGCGGCCAGATAGATCTGTTGCAGAGGGGCATAGGTAAGCAGCCGCGCGAGTTCCAACGCCCTGCCTTCGGAATGCAGCTGCCAATCCCACTTGCTGAAATCGACGCCTTCGCCCTGGATGGCCAGGTCGAAACTGAGCGTCTTGCCGAGTTCAGCGGGGAGTATGGCCTCGCCGTGCAGACGATGATCGTCGGGAGCGTTGTCGATGCGCACACCGATGCCCTTGAAGGTCAGCGGTACGGGGCGACGCGCATCGAATAGCGTGACTTGGCCATCTCTGACCACGATCTCTGCAGACTCAGCCAGGAGCTCCTGCAAGGTACGGCGCCAGTCGGTGGTCTCGCCCTGGGCCGGCTTGCCAAGGCCGCGGATGCTGTAATCACCTTGCGGGTCCCGTTCCACTTCCAGGCGTGGATCGACCAGTACCACGCGACTGGGTTGAGGCAGGCGGCCGTGGATCACGGCTCGCCAATCCAGGCTGAGCCGTACCTCCCGCGCCGCCACCACTTGCCGGCTCCGGTCATGGCTCAGGATGCTGGCGTCCTGCAACGTCACCTCCGGGCCGGTCCAGCTCCAACCCGCGCCCATGGAATGTATCTGCACGGGATGCTGCAGCTGGGTGCTTGCCCACTGTTCGATCTGCAGGCGATAGGACGGTACCAGCGGCGTCACGAGGCGGAACAGGCCGGCCACGGTGGCGAGCAGGATCACCAGGACCGCAAACGCCCCGGCACTCCACTTCCACAGGCGCCGCTGCCAGTTACCCATCAGATGGGCACCACATCGAACTGTTCGGGGCTGTAGAGGGATTCGACCTGCAACCGGATCGGCTTGCCGGCCTGGGCCGACACCTCCGCCAGCGCCGGCGCCTCCTGGTCCAGCAGCAGGTCCACCACCTCTTGTGCCGCCAGCACCCGGAGTTCCGCCACGTCCTGCTGCCGGGTGGTACGCAGCACCTGCCGGAACACTTCGTAGCAGACCGTCTCGGCGCTCTTGACCGAACCACGCCCCTGACAGGTGGGACAAGGCTCGCACAGCACGTGCTCCAGGCTCTCGCGGGTACGCTTGCGCGTCATCTCCACCAGGCCCAAGGCAGACACCGCGGTCACCTGGGTCTTGGCATGGTCGGATGCCAACGCCAACTCCAAGGACTCCAGCACCGCCTGCTTGTGGCTCTCCTCATCCATGTCGATGAAGTCGACGATGATGATGCCTCCGAGGTTGCGCAGCTTGAGCTGGCGGGCGATGGCCTGCGCCGCCTCCAGGTTGGTGCGAAGGATGGTGTCTTCCAGATTGCTCTTGCCCACGTAGGCGCCGGTGTTGACGTCGATGGTGGTCATGGCCTCGGTCTGGTCGATGATGAGGTGGCCACCGGACTTGAGTGCCACCTTGCGCTCCAAGGCCCGCTGGATCTCTTCCTCGATGCCATGCTGCTCGAAGATGGGCCGGGGACCTTCATGCAGGGCGATGCGTTCCCCCATGGCCGGGATGAAACTCGCCGTGAACTGGCGCATGCGTGTCGCAGTATCGGCCGAATCCACTCGCACGCGCTGCACCGGTTCGCCGGACAGATCACGCAGGATCCGCACCGCCAGCGGCAGATCCTCGTGCACCAGCTGGCCGGGTTTCGCCGCCGATGCTCCCGCACGTAGGCTCTCCCACAGCTTGTTCAGGAACAACATATCTGCGCGCAAAGCCTCCGGCTCGGCGCCTTCAGCGGCAGTGCGCGCGATGTAGCCGCCCGGGGAATGTTCGGGCAGGAGGCTCTCGATGTGCTGTTTCAGGCGTTCCCGTTCCGCCTCGTCCTCGATGCGGGTGGACAGGCCGACACCGCTGCCCTCCGGCATGTAGACGAGGTAACGGGACGGGATGCTGATGCGAGTGGTGAGCCGAGCACCCTTGGTGCCAAGCGGATCCTTGAGCACCTGCACCAGCACTTCTTGGCCCTCGTGCAGCAACTCGCGCACGTCCGGTGCCGGGGGATGCGAGGCGTCAGGGTCAGTGAGAGCTCGGGCATGTCCGACGTCGGATGCATGCAGGAAGGCGGTGCGTGCAAGACCCAGTTCGACGAATGCCGCCTGCATGCCGGGCAGCACCCGTGTGACGGTGCCCTTATAGATGTTGCCCACCAGCCCCCGCCGGCGGGTGCGCTCGATATAGATCTCCTGCAACACGCCGTGGTCCAACAGCGCCACCCGGGTCTCCCGCGGAGTGACATTGATCAGGATCTCTTCGCTCATGGGTGCACTCGGAAGTTAAGGGTTGAGGAGTGGAGAGTCACGGAACTCTCCACTCCTGAACCCTCGTTTCAGAGCACCCGCACCTTCGCCGTGCCGAGCAAGGCCGCGGTCTCGAAGAGCGGCAGACCCATGACGCCGCTGTAACTGCCTTCCAGGCTTGCGACGAATATGGCGCCCAAGCCCTGGATGCCGTAGGCGCCGGCTTTGTCCCTGGGTTCGCCGCTGTCCCAATAGGCCCCCGCCTCGGCGGGGCTGATCCCGCGGAAGCGGACCTGGCTCTCACTCAGGGCCGTCTCCAGGACGCCCTCGTGCCATAGGGCTACTGCCGATAATACTTGATGCCGCCGCCCCCCGAGGCGGACCAGCATCTCGATGGCGTCCTGCCGGTCCCTCGGCTTGCCCAGGATGTCCCCGTCCAGCGCCACCGTGGTGTCGGCCGCCAATATGGGCACGGCGGGCTTATCCAGCTTGGCTGCAACCGCTTCGGCCTTGAGGAGCGCCACCCGAAGGACATAATCCCGGGGTGGCTCCGCGGGCCTGGCGGCCTCGTCTACCTCCACTGCCAGCAATTCGAAGCGCAAGCCCAGCTGTTCCAGCAGCTGCTTGCGGCGCGGCGAGGTGGAGGCCAGGTAGAACTGCGGGGTCTTCATGCGCGGTGATAGGGATGATTCTTGAGGATGGACCAGGCCCGATAGAGTTGTTCCGCCACCACCACCCGCACCAGGCCGTGGGGCAACGTGAGAGGTGACAGGGACCATCTCAGATTCGCCTTGGCGGTGCATTCAGGCGCAAGCCCATCGGGACCGCCGACCAGCAAGGCCTGGTCGCGGCCTTCCTGCAGCCAGCCGTTCAGGAGTCTCGCCAGGGCTTCGGTATCGAGAGCCTTGCCACGCACTTCAAGGGCGGTGATGCCTGCGCCCTCCGGCAGCGCCGCCAGCATCTTCGTCGCTTCCTCCTGCATGGCCTTGCGCGTGTCGCCGCCGCCGCGCGCCGCGCCCAGGGGGATCTCCTTCAGGAGCAGCCGGCATTCCGGCGGCAGGCGTCCGGCATAGTCCGCGAAGCCCTCCGTGACCCAGGACGGCATGCGCGTACCGGCGGCGATGAGGTGGATGCGCACGGCAGCCTCAGGAGGCGGCCTTGTTCATCTCCGGCACCCAGAGCTTCTCCAGGTTGTAGAAGTCGCGCACCTGCGGGCGCATCACGTGCAGCACCAGATCCCCCAGGTCCACCAGCACCCACTCCCCCCCCTGCTCACCTTCGACGCCGATGGGTTTCACCTTGTGCTCGCGGACCTTGTCGAGCGCGTTGCGCGCCAGCGATTTCACGTGACGGTCCGAGGTGCCGCTCACGATCACCATGAAGTCGGTGATGGCAGTCATGCCGCGCACATCCAGCACGCGGATGTCCACACCCTTCATGTCCTCCAACGCTTCCACCACCAGGTCCTTGAGCTTCTCGGGTTTCATCAGGTCACCTCTGCATAACAATGCGAATCCTGTATCACGCGGCGCACCGCCTCAGGCACCAGGTACCGTATGTCCGCGCCGTGCGCCACCATCTCACGTAGCCGGCTGGAAGAGATCTCCAACTGCGTCACCGGCAACAGCATGATGTGGCCGGCTTCCCGGTCGAGCAGCACCTGCGCATCGTCGGCCTCCCGCTCCTGCACCAGCATGGCGATATCGCCACGCGCATCCAACGCCGAACCTGGACGGTGCGCCACCACGAGATGGGCGAGCTCCAGTATCTCCTTCCAGCGATGCCAGGTCGTGAAACCCAGGAAGGCGTCCAACCCCACCATCAGCACTAACCGGTCCCGGGGATACTCCGTCTTTAGTTCCGCCAGGGTATCGAACGTATATGACGGCGTGGCACGCTTGAGCTCGCGGTCGTCCACCTGGAAACGCGGTTCGTCCGCGATCCCCGCCTTCAGCATGGCAAGACGCATGGCCGGGGAAGCCTGCGGCGCCTCACGGTGTGGCGGCCGGCTGCTGGGGATGAATCGCATGCTGTCCAGTGAGAGCGCCTCGAGGACCTCGAGTGCGGGCCGGAGATGGCCGTAGTGAACGGGGTCGAAACTGCCCCCGAAGATGCCGATCTTTCTCATCCGCGCCTGGCGCTCTCCTGAACCTTTATATAGACGTGATCGCGCTACTTGAGCGCCATCTCTGTAGACAAGTGTAACAGTTCATCCCAGGGGCGACCCCAGGCGCGGCCTTTGAGCACCCGGTCGACCCGTTGCGCCCGTTTAAGTACATGCTGCCAGCCCGCGGCCTTGCGCCGCTTGAGGGCAGCCTGCACCAAGGGTCGGCGCCGTTCCCAGATGCCAGCCAAGGCTCGCTGTGGCGGCGCACCGGCCTCGATCTCCGAGGCCAGGGAGGCCAGTTCCTTGACCTGCCGGAGCAGCGCTCCCAGGATCAGCACCGGCTCCTCGCCCTCCGCTTTGAGCCCTTCCAATACCCGCACCGTGCGCGGCAGATCGCCGGCCAGCGCCGCATCCACCAGCTTGAACGCGTCGTAGCGGGCGCTGTCCGCCACCGCTTCGGCGACCGCCTCTGCGTCCAACATCCCGGGTTCGCGCAGAAGCGCAAGCTTTTCCACCTCTTGGGCGGCCGCCAGCAGGTTGCCCTCCACACGTCCGGCGATGAGCGTCACCGCATCCGGCGTAGCCTCGAAACCCTTGCCTTTCAAGCGCTGGCGTACCCAGGCCGGCACTTCGGCAGGCGCCACGGGCCAGACCTGTACGAACAGTCCGGCGCGCTCCAAGGCCTGCGCCCAGACCGGGTTCCCCTCCAGCTTGTCTTCGGCGATCACCAGTAACAGCGTATCCGGCGCGGGATCCTTGGCATATTCGCCCAATATCTCGGCGCCCTTCGGGCCGGGTTTGGCGCTGGGGATGCGCAACTCCAGGATGCGGCGCGAGGCGAACAGCGAGAGACTGGCGCCGGCGCTCAACATGGCGCCCCATTCGAAGCCGCGTTCCGCCACGAACACCTCGCGGTCGGTATACCCCTGGCCACGGGCGGCGGCGCGGATGGCATCCGCGCTCTCCTCCCGTTGCAGAGGCTCGTCGCCGGCGATGAGTATCACCGGCGGCAACGGGAACTTCAGTTGTTGGCCGAGTCTGTCAGGCCCTACTTTCACGCGTGCCGCCCGATCTCACACCTGTGATGGCGCCATCATAGCAAGCCGCCGGAAAACCGGCTCGTGGCATCTCACACCTGCAGGCGGTCGCCTGGCCGGGCCGCCAGTGCATAGAGCGCCGGCATGACGAATGCGCCGATGATGAGGCGCGTGATCATGCCGCTGACGATGACCAGCGCAAAGGGACGCTGAGAGTCGGTACCCACCCCGGTAGCCATTGCTGCAGGCAGCAGTCCAAGTGCCGCCACCAGGGCGGTCATCATGATCGGTCGCAGCCGCAGGATCGCGGCCTCGCGGATGGCTGCGTCGAGCGGCCGGCCATCGCGCCTGAGCTCGTTCACGCAGGAGATGTACACGACGCCGGTCAGGACCGAGACGCCGAACAGCACGATGAAACCGATGCCGGATGACACCGAGAATGGGATGCCTGTCGCCCACAGGGCGACGATTCCGCCGACCGGCGCGGAAAACAGCACCCCCAGCACGGTGATGAACGGGAACTTGAAGTTGCCGTAGAGCACGAACAGGAGGCCGAATATCAGCAGTATGGTGAACGGCAATACCAGGTCCATCTGCGCCCGGGAAGCGGTGTATTCCTTGTATTCACCACCCCAGTCCAGGCGATATCCGTGGGGCAGACTGACCTGCTTCGCCACCTGCCCGATCGCATCGTCGACCGTACCGGCGAGATCGCGCCCCGCCACCGAGAACTGCACGCCAATGTAGCGTGAATTGTCCTCGCGATAGATGAACGAGGCGCCATTCGCCTCCTGGATGTCAGCCAGGACCTTGAGAGGAATCTCCTGTCCTGTGGGTGTCGCCACCGGGATATCACCGATGACCTGCGGATTATCGCGGAATCTCGGCTGCAGCCGCACGACCAGGTCGAACTGCTTCTCGCCCTGTACCACTTGCGTGGCCACATCACCGCCGACCGCCGCCCCGATTATGCCATTGACGTCGGACACGTTCAGTCCATAACGCGCGATGACAGCGCGCTTGATGGTTATCGCCAGATTGGGCTGCCCCAACTCGTGCACCAGTGTCACGTCGGTGATGCCGGACACATGCCGCATTATCTGCTCGATCTGCTTGCCCTTCCGTTGCAAGGTAGCGAGGTCCGGGCCGTATATCTTGACCGCCAGGGAACTCTTGAGGCCCGTCTCCGCCTCATCCACCGCGTCTTCGGCAGGCTGGGTGTAATTGAAGTCGATGCCGGGCAGGACTTGCAGCTTGCGGTCGATGGCATCGATGAGCGCCTGTTTGTCGCGGTAGCTGCCATCCCACTCGGAATAAGGTTTCAGCCCGACGAAGAACTCCACGTTGAAGAAGCCCGTGGAATCAGTGCCGTCATCCGGCCGGCCTAGCTCCGAAGTCACGGTGGTGACCACCGGGAACGAGCGCAGGATATTGCGGATCTCGGGCGTGATCTTGGCCGCCTCATCGAACGACACGGTATAGGGCATGGTGGCGCGTACCCACAACGTGCCCTCGTCCAGGTGTGGCATGAACTCGGCGCCGATGCGCGGGATCAGCAGCAGCGACAGGACCAGCAATCCCGCTGAGATCAGCGTGGTCTGCCAGGCATGATCCAACGACCGATCGAGCCAGCGGCCATAAGCGGCCTTGATCTTTTCGTACACGGCATTGCGACGCTCCCGCACTCCCTTGCGCATGAGAAGCGCGCACAACACCGGTAACAGCGTCAGCGCGACGACCAAGGAGCCTATCAACGCGAAGATCATGGTATCGGCCATCGGCCGGAACAAGGTACCGGATGGTCCGGTCAGGACATAGATCGGCAAGAAGCTTGCGACGATCACCGCCACCGCGTAGACCAGCGGACGATCCACTTCCGACGCCGCATCCCTGATGACCGCCTTGATATCGAAGTCCTCGCCGTGCCGCGCGGCCACCTCCCGGAAGATGTTCTCCACCATGAAGATCGCGCCATCCACCAGGATGCCGAAGTCCACCGCGCCTATGGACAGCAGGTTCGCCGAGGCGTCCTTCAGGTCCAGGCAATAGAATGCGAACAGCAACGCCAGCGGGATGGTGATGGCGACGATCAAGCCCGCGCGGATGTCATACAAGAAGAAGATTAACACCGCGATGACCAGCAGCATCCCCATCAGCAGGTTGTGCTCCACCACTTGGGTGGTCCGGGCGATGAGGTCACTCAGGTCGTAGAACGGGTGGATGCGGATATCCTTGGGAAGAAGGCCTCCGTTCAGTTCGGCGGTCTTTGCCTCGATCCGTCTCAGCACGTCCTGGGTCTTTTCCCCCGTCTGCATCAGGACCACGCCTTCGACGGCGTCGTTCTGGTCCATATATCCGAATTCGCCCAGCCGCGGTGCGATGCCTATCTTCACCTGACCGACGTCCTTGACCAGGACCGGGGTGCCGTCGTGCACCGCTAGCACTACGTTTCCGATGTCGTCCATGGTCGTGAGCCTTCCCAGGCCACGTACATAGAAGAATTGCCCACCTTGGGAGTAGAACCCGCCACCCGCATTGCCGTTATTGGCGGCCAACGCCGCCTCCACCTGCGGCACGGAGATGCCGAGCGCGGCTATCTTCACGGGGTCCAGCAGCAGCTGGTATTGCATATCCCCGCCGCCAAAAGCCGAGTCGTCGGCGACGCCTGGGATGGAACGATATTGGGGCGAGATCACCCAGTCTTCCCAGGTCTTGAGCTCCATCGGCGAACG
The DNA here is from genome assembly GCA_035465695.1 of Gammaproteobacteria bacterium. GTDB lineage: Bacteria > Pseudomonadota > Gammaproteobacteria > Natronospirales > REEB76 > DASUBN01. The sequence continues at coordinate 26,105 of DATIVR010000057.1, read as the reverse complement.
GTCGGTGCTCTGCAACACGTAACGGTAGATGAGGCCCGAGGGCGAGGATAACGGTGAGACGGACGGAGCTACTCCGTCCGGCAAGGTGATCGAGCTCAGACGGTTGAACACGCGCTGGCGCGCGAAGTAGTTGTCAGTACCGTCGCCATAGGTCAGTGTCACATCGGACAGGCCATACAATGAGATGGATCGCTTCGTGACGAGCTTCGGTATGCCGTTCATGCCGAGTTCGATCGGCACCGTGATCAGCCGCTCCACCTCCTCGGCGGAATGCCCTGGCCATTGGGTGATGACCTCCACCATCGGTGGCGAAAGATCCGGATAGGCATCCATCGGCAGATGCCGCAAGGCCCAGATGCCGACGCCTGCCAGCAGCAATGAAAGCAGCAGCACCAGCGCCCGCTGTTCCAGGGCGAACGCAACGATCCGATTGATGATCGAGGCCGATCCCGCCGGCACGCCCTCTGGCTTGATTGATTCGTTCATTGGGTTTCTATGAAGCGCAGGAAGATACCGCCATCGACGACGACCTTGTCGCCGGCGCTGACGCCGCTTTCGATGACTTGGCGGTCGCCGTCCCGGTAGCCGAGATCCACCGACCGGCGCGCATAGCCGCCGTCCTGGGCCAGCACATAGACGAACGGCAGGTTCTCGTCGTCGCGCAGGATGGCGGAGACGGGCACCAGCAGCGCGGTCTTCGAATCAGCCGAACGTATATGCACGCCCACGTACATCTGCCGCCTGAGGAGATCGCCGGGATTCTCGACCACCACGCGCGCCAACACCGACTGCGTGGCCGGATCGACTTCCGGCGAGACGCTGGTGACCGTGCCGGGAAGTGTCTTGCCCCCGGAGCCGACATCCACTTCCGCGGAATCGCCGACATGCACCGAGTTCAGGTCCGGACCGAAGACCTGAGCCATCACCCATACCCGCGAGAGATCCGCCACCGTGAAACACTGGGTATCGCCGGCGCTCAGCAATTGGCCGGGGGTGATCGACCTTTCGATCACGGTGCCTGCGACGGGCGAGCGGATCACCCCCGTGTCATACGCGACGGACTTCCCGTCACGGATGTCTGCGATGGTCCGGGCGTCTACGCCTAAGCCGGCCAGGGCCTGCAACGCCGTGTCCCGGTCGGCGTCGGCTCCGACCGCGTCAGACTGGGCTTGGTCGTTCTCACGCTGCGACAGTGCATGATGCGCGAATAGGTCCCGGTCGGTAGCCGCGAGCTGGTCGGCCGCTTTGGCGGCGGCCACGGCCTTGCGATAGGCGCCCGCCGCCGCTGCGAAGTCGGCGGAGGCCACAGTGGCGAGGGCCTGACCCTTTCTCACCTTTTCACCCAGCGTCACCAGAAGCTTCACCACCGGACCGGAGAACGGGGCCAGCACGACGGTGGACCGGTCATGATCGAAGTCCACGCTTCCTGAAGCGTCAAACCCGCTGCGGTACTGCGATGGAGTGACGGTATAGAGCTGAATCCGCTGCTGTTGCGCTGCGGTCAACGTCACATCGTGAGGAGTCTCGGCTTCCGTCTCGGGGCCCTTCGGGGAACACGCGGCAAGCGCCAGTGCCAGCACCACCCCCAATACGAGGGCCGGCTCGCGGCCACCCGGGGATTGGGATTCGGCCCGTGACGGTACGGGGTGCGATCGATTTCTCATCTTGGTTCCCCTGCGAGGTCACTATGCCGCCACCAACCGCCGCCCAGTGCTTGGTACAACGCGGCGGTGTCGATGAAACGTGCGGCCTCAGCCTGTATCAAGCTCAGATGGGCTTGCTGGTACGCTTGTTCGGCGGTGGCAAGTTGTAAGGAGTCGGTGTATCCGTCTTTCGCCTGGAGCGTCGTCAAGTCCAAGCTGCGCTTGGCGGCCTGATCCGCCGCAGCGGCGGCCTGGAGCTCCTTGGCATCCTGATCCAGGGCGGTCAAGGTATCCGCGACGTTCTGGAAGGCTGTCAGCACCGTGCTGCGGTATTGTTCGGCGGCTTCGGTATAGGCCGCTCGCGCAGCGCGCTCCTCGTGCGTCAGGGTTCCGCCTTCGAACAGCGGCTGCGTGATGGTCGCCGCCAGCCCCCAGAAGCCCGTGCCGGACTTGAATATCTGCGAGAACGCCAGCGCGGTACTGCCCGTGTTACCAGTCAATTCGATGTTGGGGAACCGGTTGGCCTCGGCCACACCTATCTGGGCACTGGCGACATGCAGGTTGGCGCGTGCCTGCCGTACATCGGGGCGCTGCTCGACAAGCGCCGACGGCAGACTAAGCGGCAAGTCTTCCGGCAATTGCAGGTCGGCGAGCTGGATCGACCCATCGGACGCCTCGGATGGGAACGCTCCTACCAAAACTGCCAGCAGATGGCGTTGCTGCTCCAGTTGCCGCACGAGAGGCGGCAAGGTGGCATTGACCTGCGCGAGCTGCGCTTCCTGGGTGGCCACATCGATCTCACTGGCGTAGCCCTTCTCATACCGGTAACGCAATACCTGCAGCATCTGCGTGTTCGCATCGACGAGCTGCCGCGTGGAATCGACTTGTGCGCTCAAGGCGGCTTCCTGTACCGCCGCCGCCACCACGTTGGTGGTGAGCGACGTCCACGCCGCGATCATCTGGAACCGCACCCCCTGCTCCTGCGCCTGCAACGACTCGACTGTGCGGCGGTTGAGCCCGAAGAGGTCGGGGGAATAGGAGATGGTGAACTGCGGCGTGAACAAGCTGTACAAGTCCTCATTGGAGTTCGGCACTGGTGCCAGAAGCGCCGGCTGGCGCTGACGGCTCGCAGAGAAGCCGAGCGTCGCGCTTGGATAGAACGAGCCCTGTTGCGCCAGTACGCTCTCGTGGGCCGCAGTCAGGGCTGCCTGTGCGGCCTTGAGGTCAGGATTGTTCTTCAGAGATTGTTGGATGAGCGCATCCAACGCCGTGCAATGGAACAACGTCCACCAATCGCCGGGGATGTCCGTAGCCGCATCCAATTGCTGCGCAGCCCCGCCCGGTACATCCGGCGTAGCCACGATGGCCGCGGACGGCTGAGCCGTGTAATCCTTCACCTTCGGTGGGGCCGGCGGCTGAAAGTCAGGTCCGACCGCGCAACCTGCCAGCGCCGCCACCAAGCCGGCTATCAGCAACTGCGTCCGCGCCACGCGTGGACGCGCACTCGACGATGCAAAACACATGGGTCTGATCCCGTTGGATACCGAATGGCGCACCTCGGCTGGAAGCCGAGAGCGCGGCAAATCAGACGACGGGAGTCAGGGGTGGTCCACGGCTGTAGCGGGTGCGGACTGAGGTTTGAAGGACGGGGCGTGCGACCGGGAGGCGGGGTGCCTCGGCCGTGAACTGGACGAGCTTGAGTGGCAACACCACGTTGGACATGGCTGGCGCATGACCACCGAGCATGCAGAAGTGACAGGCGGTATCGGCCTGGCCGATGGGATGGCTCGCCTCATGGGCCGGCAAGCCCATCTGCACCGTGAGGAACGCGAATGCCAGCGCCAGCCACAGACCGCGTAGTCGAGCGATATGGAAGGTGTGGTGGCCCAGGTTCGGCATCACAAGATATTACACCGGGGGCTTGGCTGTGGCTGCAGCCGGAACCGGTGCAGGCTTGGCCGCCGATGCAGTGGCGGCCATGGGCGCGGCCGAAGTGACCACGTACGGCGGCAGGTTCTTGGCAGCGGCGGCGATGCGGAAAGCGATGAACTGGGAGATGTCCTTGGCCATGGCCTGATTCAGAGCCTGTTCCTGTTCCTCGTTACCGACCGCGTTGGTGATGTTGTAGGCATAGTTATGGTTCAGCGTGACGCTCTGGGGTTCCAGCACGGTTGCGCCTTGCACAATCAACGAGAACTCCACCGTGTAGGTCACCTGGTACTCCAAGGCATTGCCGTTGCGGTCCACCGCCAAAGGATGGCTGGAATGCTGTACTTCGATGATGCTCAGCGTGGAGGTGGCCCCATCCGGGGTATCGAGGACCTCCGTCTGGTCGGACGCCAGGCTTCGACGCAGTTCCCGCAACAACTGGCCGCTCTGGCCCGGGGCCGCTACGTAGATCTTGCGCATGGACGGCGGCAGGTCAGGAGCCTGGCGCAGGTGGAAACCGCAAGCCGACACCAGCAGGCCCAGTGACCCGATCGCCAGCAGCTTCCTCATGCCGCCACCACGTTTACCAGCTTGCCGGGCACCACCACGACCTTCTTGACCTCCTTGCCTTGGACGAAGGGCCGTACGGAAGGTTCCGCCAGGGCGGCCTTTTCAATGGCCTCCCGGCTGGCGTCCACGGCCACCTGGATCCTGCCCCGAAGCTTGCCATTCACCTGCACTACCAGTTCGAGGATGGTCCGCTTCAACGCCGCCGAATCGGCCTTGGGCCAGGGTTGCTGCATCACGGAGCCCGGACGGCTGAGGCCACGCCAAAGGCTCTCCGCCACATGGGGCACGATGGGTGCCAGCATCAGCACGATGCCTTCCAGGCACTCCTGGCGCACCGCCCGATCCTGAGGCCCATTCTCCGTGGCCTTGGTGACGGCGTTCAACAGTTCCATCACCGCAGCGATCGCGGTATTGAAGGTATAACGCCTGCCGATGTCGTCGCTCACCTTGGCGATGGTCTCGTGCAACTGGCGGCGAAGATCCTGTTGCTCGCCGTTCAGCTCAGCCACCTCCAGCGCCGGGGCCTTGCCTGCGGAGACATGTTCCACCACCGCCTTCCAGAGCCGTTTCAGGAAGCGCTGCGCGCCCTCCACGCCGCTCTCGGACCATTCCAGGGTCAGTTCCGGCGGTGCCGCGAACATCATGAACAGGCGCACGGTATCGGCGCCATATTTCTCCACCAACATCTGCGGATCGACGCCGTTGTTCTTGGATTTTGACATGGTGCCGAAACCATCGTATTGCACCGACTGGCCGTCGGCCTTGAGCAACGCGCCCGTCACGCGGCCGTCCACGTCGTGCTGCAACTCCACCTCGTCGGGGCTGTAATAGGTCAGGCTGCCGGCGGCTCCCTTGCGCAGGAAGATGTGGTTCAGCACCATGCCCTGGGTCAGCAACTTCGTGAACGGTTCGTCGAACCTGAGCAGGCCCATGTCACGCATCACCTTGGTCCAGAAGCGCGAATACAGTAGGTGCAGGATGGCGTGCTCGATGCCGCCGATGTACTGATCCACCGGCAGCCACTGATTCACGCGCCCATCCACCATGGCCGCATCGTTGTCGCGGCAGGCATAGCGCATGAAATACCAGGACGAGTCCACGAAGGTATCCATGGTGTCCGTCTCGCGGCGTGCCGGCTTGCCGCACTTGGGGCAGGCGCATTCCACGAAGGCCTTGTACTTGTTGAGGGGGTTGCCGGTGCCATCCGGCGCCAGGTCCTCCGGCAGCACCACCGGCAGATCCTGGTCCGGCACCGGCACGGTGCCGCAGACCTCGCAGTGGATGAGTGGTATCGGGCACCCCCAATAGCGCTGGCGGGAGATACCCCAGTCCCGCAGCCTGTATTGCACCCGTTTCTGGCCGAGGCCCTTGGCGGCCAAGTCGGCAGCGATGGCATCTACACCGGCCTCAAAGGAAAGACCATCGTACTTGCCGGAATTGCACAGCACTCCGTCCTTGCTGATGAGCAGGTTCTCCAGCGACGTGGGCTGCGTAGCCTGGCCGTCCTTGGTCCGCACCACCACCTGAATGGGTAACGTGTACTTAGTGGCGAACTCGAAGTCACGCTCATCGTGGGCCGGCACAGCCATCACCGCGCCATCGCCATAGGCCATGAGCACGTAATTGGCCACCCACACCGGCAGCTCGGCGCCCGTGAGCGGATGTCTCACGGTCAGAGAGGTCGGCACGCCCTTCTTCTCCTGAGTGGCCAATTCCGCCTCGGTGACTCCGCCTTTGCGGCACTCCTCGATGAAGGCCGCGACCTTGGGGTCGGCAACTGCGGCCTGCGCCGCCAGTGGATGCTCTGCGGCCACCGCGACATAGGTGGCGCCCATCAGGGTATCGGCGCGGGTGGTGAATACCTTGAGCACGCCGCCGGCATGCGGAAAGCCGATCTCCACACCGACGCTCTTGCCTATCCAGTTGGCCTGCATCACCTTGACCCGCTCCGGCCAGCCCGGCAGCGTATCCAGTGCCGCCAGCAGTTCCTCGGCGTAGTCGGTGATCTTCAGGTAATACATGGGGATCTCGCGCTTCTCGACGAGAGCGCCGGTGCGCCAGCCGCGGCCATCGATCACTTGCTCATTGGCCAATACCGTATGGTCCACCGGGTCCCAGTTCACCACGCCGGTCTTCTGGTAGGCGATGCCCTTCTCCAGCATGCGCAGGAACAGCCATTGGTTCCACTTGTAGTAATTGGGATGGCAGGTGGCCACCTCCCGGTTCCAGTCGATGGCGAAGCCCAGCGACTTCAACTGCATGCGCATGTAATCGATGTTGTCGTAGGTCCACTTGGCAGGTGGGACCTTGTTCTTGATGGCGGCATTCTCCGCTGGCAAGCCGAAGGCGTCCCAGCCCATGGGTTGCAGGACGTTGCGGCCGTTCATGCGTTGGTAGCGGGTGATGAGGTCGCCGATGGTGTAATTGCGCACGTGACCCATGTGCAGCCGTCCGGACGGATACGGCAGCATGCAAAGGCAATAGTACTTTTCACCGGGAGCATCTTCGCGGGCGCGGTCAGCGTCCAGCTTCTCCCATAGCGCGCGCGCCTGTGCCTCCACCTGGGCCGGCTGGTAGGCATCTTTCAGCATCTCACTCACCTCGTCCCTCCACCTCGTTACTCTCCGCCGTGGCCATGAATATGGCGGTCATGATGACATACCAGCCGAGCGTCACTGAATGCACCAGCATGGTCTCGCTCAGGCCGAACACCGGGAATCCCACACAGACAAGGAGTCCGCCCAGCGAAGCACCCATGCGCGCCGGATCGCGACTGCCGAGGCCGCGGGCGAACAACCAGGCCGGCACCCCGAACAGCAGCAGCAAGGCCGCCAGACCCACGAGACCGCGGCTGGAAAGCGCGTCCAGGAACTCGTTGTGGGGATGGTCGTAGATGGAGGTGATGGGCGGTGCGGTACCTTCGTCCACCAGCTTCTGCGCCGACGACATGTAACCGCCGGTACCCACACCTACGACCGGAGCTTTCAGGAACAACCGCCAGGCCACGTGCCACATTTCCAGACGCTGGCCCACGGAAGTCTGTAGCAGGGCATAACGATACTCGCCCGTGTAAAGCTCCAAGGGCACCATATAGATTGCAGATTGTGGCGCCACCACGACTGCGAGCCGACCGCTCCGTTTCCAATAGGTATGAAGTTCGACACTTTGCATGAGAGGCGGAAATATTCGGCGCTCCGAGCGCGGGCCGACACCCAAATGCATCCATCCCGCCCCCGAAACGAGAAGATTCGCCACGGCCGCGCCGTGCTTACCGCGAATCGCTCGAGGCAAATAGATCCAGTTAGGATCGTGACTCTGCACGTTCGTAAGTCGCAGCATCGTGGCATGGACGCAGCCATTTTTCAGAAGCTGCTGTCTCCACTTAACGGGGGCGGAAACAACGTTGATATGGAATTCGGGGTCCGAGCTGCGAACGCCCTCAGCGACCCAGGCTTTTAACAGTATCGGGTCATCCAGGCATATGGGGGCCGGGGCATTCTCAAGGCTTTGCTTTACGTACACATAGGTGCGCAGCTGTTCTACCGCATTGTCCAAACGGACCCGCACCTTAGTCTCAGGTACGGTGTACAGAGCGGTGAACAACATGACGATAACGATGCCCCCGAGCAGCACTGAACGCGGCCGCACCAGATGGCTGCAGGTCAGGAACAGGACCAAGAGCACCGGGATGGCGAGCCACGCGCCGCGCGCGCCAGAGAGGAAACACGCGGTCATGCCCGCCAATATTCCGAGCCACAACAGCTTGGGACCCAGACGCGGAAGACGTCCATCCACATAGACGTAACCCGCGGCGAAACCGAAGGCCGTGAGCAACGCCATGTCTCCGAACAGGATCGCTACGTTGGTGTCGCCCATGGGCTGGTCGATATCTGAAGCCAGCGCGCGCTCCAGTACAGCGTCAACGCCCAATGCCAGCGCGCCCAACCCCAATCCTGCCCATACCAACAGCGCGGGTGGCCGATAGCGTCGTAAGGCCATCAATGCGGGCAAAACCAGCAACAGTCGAAGATAGCGGCCCAGCAGGCGGAAACCATAATCGGTCTCGTGGCCGCAGGCGAAAGCCAATACGCCCACGCTGAAGAAGAGAAGGAATACGGAGGCATACAGCCATTCCTGACGGCCGAAGCCGGTGTGGAAGCGCCCCTGCGTCCAGGCTGCCATTCCGGTGATCAGCAACAACAACAGGCTGTAGCTGTCGGCCCGGTCCAGCAACAGACCGGTGGCGGGAAACAGCAATACCACCGCCGTCACGGCGAGGCGCATGCAGTAGTCAAGGACCGATTCGCCGGGATGGCGGCTCATCCAGTCCGCCATGTCGCGTCGCAGGGTGATCAGCTCGGATCTCATGGCCGGATCCTGCGCCGGGACCAAGCGGCTGCGAACAACAACAGTAACGACAGGCATACGATGGGTGCGTTACCCCAGCGCGTCACCGGCGTAGCGCCGGCCAAGGGTTGAATCTCGCCCCGCAACGCGTATTCCTTGTCGGTGGGCGCCCGGGCCCGCACCCGGCCCTTGTCATCCACGATGGCGGTGATGCCGGTATTGGTGTCGCGCAAGAGCCAGCGTCCAGCCTCCAGCGCTCGCATGCGTGCGATCTCCAGATGCTGAGGCAGTGCGATGGAATCACCAAACCACCCATCGTTGCTGACGTTCACCAAGAACGCCGCGCGCGGCAGGTCGCGCAGGATATCCGCGCCATAGGCATCTTCGTAACAGATGGATGTGCCTACCGGATAGCCGGCGACCTGCAGCAACTCCTGCCGCTCGGCACCGCGGCTGAAGCTGGAGTATGGCAGGTCCATGTCCCTGAGCATCGACTTTACCCACTGCGGCAGGAACTCGAAGTTCTCGCCGAACGGGACCAAGTGGCGCTTGTTGTAGGTGCCGTCGTCGTGCCCCAGCGTGATCACGCTGTTGAAGTAGTCATCGCGCACCGGATCGTAGGTGGGGATGCCGAGCATGATATCGGTGCCATGCTTGCGGGCGTCCGCTTCCAGTGGGTCCAGGTAGCTTATCTGCACCTCATCCTGGTAGGCGGGTACCGCGGCCTCGGGCCAGATGATGACTTTGCTGGACCAGCTCTCATCTGTGAGCTTGCGATATAGATCGAGCGTCGGGATGAAGGCCTCCGGTTCCCACTTCTGTTCCTGAGGCACATCGCCCTGGATCAGGCTTACGCTCAAGGCCGGTCCGGCCGCATGGGTCCAGGTCACGGCACCCAGTCCCCAGCCGGTGCACCAGAACGCCACCAGCGATACCAATGGAGCCAGGACACGCCGCGGCGCACCCGCTTCACACGCGATCAACACCAACCCCGCGCTCGTCGCCGCGGCGAAGCTCACGCCGAAACCGCCGAGGTAAGGTGCGTAACCACCGAGAGCTGAATCGACTTGGCTGTAGCCGAGGGTCAGCCAGGGGAAACCCGTGAGCAACCAACCGCGCAGCCACTCCAACAAGACCCAGGCGGCAGCGAACACGGCCGAACGCCGCCAGCCGCTGCCACCCCAGGCCGCGGTGATCGCGCAGGTGGCAGCACAGTACACGGCCATCGCCGCCACCAGGAACACGAGCATCAGCACCGACATCACCGGCGATACGCCGCCCATGTCGTGCACGCTCACGTAGATCCAACACACTCCCACCAGGAACTCGGCGGCACCGAAGGCGAAACCACGCCAAGCGGCACGCCGGGGCGTCAGTCCTTCGATGGACCAGAGCAATCCAGCCAGGGAGAGCACCGCCAGGGGATACACACCGAAAGGTGCGAAGGCCAGCACCAGCAGCACGCCCAGCACCGCGGCAAGCAGCTCGCCCCGCCAACCGTCACGCCAGCCCGCCGCCAGCGTCACCATGCGGCGGAACCTGCCGGGCATGGCGCTCATGCGCCGGATTCGGCGGGTGCGGGCTTGCGCAACGCCTCAAGGAGATGCACGCGCCGGCTATCGGCGCGCAACACCTTGAAACGGAATCCGGCGAGCTCGATCTTCTCGCCGCGCTTGGGCAGATGGCCGAAGGCGTGGGTAACGAGGCCGCCGACGGTCTCGAACTCCTCGTCGCTGAGCGTCGTGCCGAAGTACTCGTTGAAGTCCTCCACCGGGGTCACCGCCTTGACCGTGAAGCGAGTATCGGTGTGCTTGAGGATGCGAGCCTCTTCGTCAACATCGTACTCGTCGTCGATGTCGCCTACGATCTGCTCCAGCACGTCCTCGATGGTGACGACCCCGGCCACTCCGCCGTATTCATCGGCGACGATGGCCATATGGTTGCGACTGGCGCGGAACTTCTTGAGCAGCACGTTGAGCCGCATGCTCTCGGGCACGAACGGCGCAGGCCGCAGATACTCGCGGAGGTTGAAACCCTCGGTGCCCTCGACGAAATGGTTGAGCAGGTCCTTGGCCAGCACGATGCCGATGACCCTGTCCCGATCCTCTCCGACCACCGGGAATCGGGAGTGACCCGACTCGCTGACCACTGCCAGCGCGTCATCCAGGTCCATGTCCTTCTCGAGTGCCACCATCTGAGCGCGCGGGATCATCACGTCGCGCACCTGCATGTCCGCCACCTGCAGCACGCCTTCCAGCATGGTCTGCGCGTCGGCGTCGAACAGGTTGCGCTCGCGGGCGTCGTTGAGGAGTTCCAGCAGCTCTTCGCGGTCGCGGGGTTCGCCGGACAGGGCTTGTCCCAAGCGTTGGAACCAGGCACGCAGGCCGGGGGCGGCATCGCGCCGGGGATCTTCGTCGGACATCAATGGACCGTCAGAAAGGGGTCGGAAGCGGATTTTACCAGTAAAGACAGGGGCTTCGGGCCGGATCAGCCCGTCTGATAGGGGTCAGGAAAGCCCAGTCCCGCCAGGATGGCCGTCTCCAGGGACTCCATGACAGCCGCCTGTGCCTCATCCTCGTGGTCATAGCCTATGAGGTGCAGGCAGCCGTGCACCGTGAGGTGCGCCCAATGCGCTTCCGGCGCCTTGCCCTGTTCGGCGGCCTCACGGGTCACCACCGGCGCGCAGATCACCAGATCGCCGACCACCGGCAATGGCACGCCTGGCGGCAATTCCGCCGGAAACGAGAGCACGTTAGTGGCATAGTCCTTGCCACGATAACGCCGGTTGAGCTCGGCACCTTCCCGTTCATCCACCACGCGGATGGACAACTCCGCAGCCTCGCGGCGGCCAGCCAAGGCGGCCTCCACCCAGCGCTGGAACTCAGCCACCGAGGGCACGCCCGCCGTGTGGCTCACGTCTTCCAAGTCGATGCTGACACCGGGGGCCGTCATCAGTCCCGGTCGCGCTGCTCATAGGCGGTAACGATGCGTTGCACCAACGGATGCCGCACCACATCGGCGGCCGTAAAGAACGTGAAGCTCACGCCTGGCATGTCACGCAGCAGCTCCACCGCGTCACGCAGTCCCGATCGCTGCACCCGCGGCAGATCCACCTGGGTGATGTCGCCGGTCACCACGGTGCGGGAGCCGAAGCCGATACGGGTCAGGAACATGCGCATCTGCTCGATGGTGGTGTTCTGGGCCTCGTCGAGGATGATGAAGGCCTCATTCAGGGTGCGGCCACGCATGAAAGCCAGCGGCGCCACTTCAATGACGCTGCGTTCCATGAGGCGTGTCACCCGTTCGAACCCCAGCATCTCATAGAGAGCGTCGTAGATGGGCCGCAGATAAGGATCGACTTTCTGGGTGAGGTCGCCGGGGAGGAAACCCAATCTTTCCCCCGCCTCGACGGCAGGGCGAACCAACACCAGCCTGCGCACCTCATCGCGGTTGAGGGCGGCTACCGCACTCGCCACGGCAAGATAGGTCTTGCCGGTTCCGGCGGGACCGATGCCGAAGTTGAGATCGTGGCTGGCGATGTTGTGCAAGTAACGGCGCTGGTTGGCACCGCGGCCACGGATGCGGCCCTGCTTGGTGTCCAGCGCCGGCTCTGCATCTTCCCGTTCGATCGTGGGTTGCGCCCGATCCGCGATGGCGGACTGCGAGAGACTCACATGCACCGTCTCGCGGCTCACGCGTTCCGTCGCCGTCAGCGCATACAGGTCCTTCAATATCCGCACGGCCGCGCGCGCCGGTTCGTCCGGCCCTATCACCCGGAACTGACTGCCGCGATTGTTGATCTCGATGCCGAGTCGCTGCTCCAATTGGCGCAGATGCTCGTCGAACTGGCCGCAGAGGTTGGCAAGCCGCGCGTTGTCGGCGGGCTCCAGTATGAAGTCCAGGCTGGCAGGCTGTTCCTCGGTGCTCACGCTCAACCCGCGGCCAGACCGGTGGCCACGCGGCCGCGGTAGGAGTTCTGCATGGCCTGGGTGATGTCCACCTCCACGAAACGGCCGATCAGATGCGCCTCACCCGGAAAGTTCACCCAGCGGTTGCATTCGCTCTTGCCGGCCAGTTCGCGGGGGTTCCTCTCCGAGGCCCTCTCCACCAATACCCGCTGACGGGTGCCGACCTTCCTCTGCATGTAGTCCTGGCCGAAGGCATGGATGCTTGCCTGGAGGATCTCCAGGCGACGCACTTTCTCTTCATGGCTCACATCATCGTCGTAACCCGCAGCGGGCGTGCCCGGGCGGCGGCTGTAGATGAAGCTGAAAGCCTGGTCGAAACGCACGTCGTCGATGAGCTTCAGGGTGTCCTGGAAGTCCTTCTCCGTCTCTCCCGGGAACCCCACGATGAAGTCCGACGACAGGCTGATGTCGGGACGGACTTCTCGCAGTCTGCGGATCTTGGCCTTGTATTCGATGGCGGTGTGGCCGCGCTTCATGGCCGCCAGGATGCGGTCCGAGCCGCTCTGAACCGGCAGGTGCAGGTAATTGGCGAGTTTCGGCTGCTCCGCGAAGGTCTCGATCAACCGATCCGAGAACTCCAGCGGATGAGAAGTGGTGAAACGGATGCGTTCCACCTCGTCCAACGCAGCGATGTATTCGATGAGCAACGCCAGGTCGGCGATACCGCCGCCATGCATAGGGCCGCGGTAACCGTTCACGTTCTGGCCCAGCAGCGTGATCTCCGTCACGCCTTGCGCGGCGAGCTCCGCCACCTCGGCGAGCACGTCGTCGAAGGGCCGGCTCACCTCTTCTCCACGGGTGTAGGGCACCACGCAGAAGGTGCAGTACTTGCTGCAGCCTTCCATGATGGAGACGAATGCCGTGGCCCCCTCCGCGCGCGGCGGCGGCAATCTGTCGAACTTCTCGATCTCGGGGAACGATACGTCCACGACCGGACGGCCGGTGCGGCGGGTCTCCGCCAGCATCTCCGGCAGGCGGTGCAGGGTCTGGGGACCGAATACCAGGTCCACCGCCGGGGCGCGCTTCACTAATCCCGCGCCTTCCTGGCTGGCCACGCAGCCGCCTACGCCTATCAACACTCCGGGCTTGGCCTGCTTCAGCGGCTTCCACAGGCCGATCTGGGTGAATACCTTCTCCTGGGCCTTCTCCCGCACCGAGCAGGTGTTGAGCAACAGCAAGTCTGCCGCCGCCGGATCCTCGGTCAAGGTGTACCCATCGGCCGCCGCCAGCACGTCCAGCATCTTGCCGGAGTCGTACTCATTCATCTGGCAGCCGAAGGTCTTGATATGGACACGCTTGGTCATTGCGTGCGCCCATAGATGTCGTCGAAGCGCTGGATGTCGTCCTCACCGAGGTAGGAACCGGTCTGCACCTCGATGATCACCAGGTCTTCCTCGCCGGGATTACTCAGGCGATGCTTGTTACCCGCCGGGATGTAAGTGGACTGGTCATGCTCCAGACGCAGGGTCTGCTCGCCGTTCACGATCTCGGCGACACCTGCGATCACCACCCAATGCTCGCTGCGATGCCTGTGCATCTGCAGCGACAGGGATGCGTGTGGCTTCACGACGATGCGTTTCATCTTGTAGTGAGGCCCTTCTTCCACCACGGTATAGGTGCCCCATGGACGGTATACGGTGCGATGCAGCTTGGCGGCCTCATGACCGGCTTTGCGCAGCTGGTCCACCACTTCCTTCACGGATTGCGTCTGATCCCGATGGCCTACCAGGAGCGCGTCCGGGGTATCCACGATGACCAAGTCCTTCACGCCGACGGCGGCGATGACACGCCCCTCGCCCTGGATGTAGTTGTCCGACGAATTCACCAGCACCGCCTCGCCCATCACCCGGTTACCCTGGGCGTCAGGCCGCACGAGTTCGCTGATGGAGCGCCACGAGCCGATGTCGCTCCAGCCGAAGCGTCCCGGGACCACCTTGACGTTCTCAGCCTTCTCCATCACTGCATAGTCGATGGAGATGGATGGCACACGAGGGAACACCTCGCTCTCGATGTTGAGCGCCGCCGGATCCTTGGCTGCAGCGGCGCTGAGCTGCCAGGACTCCCGGGTCTTGGCGTGGATCTCCGGGGCGAAGCGCTCCACCGCGCCGAGGATGGCGTCGGCGCGGAAGCAGAACATGCCGGAGTTCCAGAGGTAGTCGCCCGAGGCCACGAAGGCCTTGGCCTTCTCCAGATCCGGCTTCTCCACGAAGCGCTTCACGGCATTGGCGGCACCTGCCTTGGGCGTCGCCGTACATTGGATATAGCCGTAACCGGTCTCGGGGCCGGTGGGGACGATGCCGAAGGTCACGAAGTCGCCGGATGCCGCCGCCGGCAGGGCCGCCTGCACCGCCGCGCTGAAAGCGTTGCCATCCGAGATCAGGTGGTCCGCGGGTTGGACCAGCAAGATGGTGTCCTCACCATATCGCTCGGCAGCGAGGAAGGCGGCCATGGCGACGGCGGCGGTGGTATTGCGCCCGACAGGCTCCAGCAGGAACGAGACCTGGGCGCCGTTCAGAGCGCCGTCCATGGTCTCCAGTTCCTCGCGGCTCTGGAAATGGTGGTCGCGATTGGTGACCACCAGAAGATCATTGACTGCGGGTAGCGCCGCGGAACGGGCCAGGGTGCTCTGCAGCAATGAGAGGCCGTCCTGCATCTGCATGAAGGGCTTGGGACGAGCCTCCCGCGACACCGGCCACAGGCGCGTGCCGGAACCTCCGGAGATGATGACAGGCAGCAACTTCATGCGTGGGCCGCCCGGGCCGGAACGCCGACCTCGTCGATCAGCCGCAGCAATTCGTCGGTGCGCGACTGCATCAATCCGGCATCACCGCGCGCCTCCACGTTGAGCCGGAGGATCGGCTCGGTGTTGGACTTGCGCAGGTTGAAGCGCCAGTCCGGGTATTCCAGGCTCAAGCCGTCCACCTGATCCATGTGGGTGGCGGCCGGCAGGTATTTGGCTTCCACGGCCGAGATGACCTTGTCGGGATCCGCCACCACCCGGTTGATCTCTCCGCTCACCGGGTAGGCGGCCTGCTGCGCCGCCACCAGTTGCTTCAGGCTCTGGCCTGTGACGCTGATGAGCTGCGCCACCAGCAGCCACGGGATCATGCCGCTGTCGCAATAGCGGAACTCGCGGAAGTAATGATGTGCGCTCATCTCGCCGCCGTAGAGCGCGTCCTCGCGGCGCATCCGCTCCTTGATGAAGGCGTGACCGGTCTTGCTGAGGATCGGCCGGCCACCGGCGGCCTTCACGGTCTGGATGGTGCTCCAGGTGAGGCGCGGGTCATGCACGATCTTCGCGCCGGGATTGTCCGCCAGCAAGGTGCGCGCCAGGAGGCCCACCAGGTAATAACCCTCCACGAAACCGCCATCACCGTCGAAGAAGAAGCAACGGTCGAAATCCCCATCCCAGGCTATCCCCAGGTCCGCCTGGTGCCGGCGCACCGCTTCCGCCGTGACGGCGCGATTCTCGGGCAGCAGCGGATTGGGTATGCCGTTGGGGAAACGGCCATCCGGCTCCTGTTGCAGTTTGATGAACTTGAAGGGTAACTCGGATTCCAGGGCATCCACTATCGGCCCCGCACAACCATTGCCGGCGTTGGTGACGATGGTAAGCGGCTTGAGGGAAGAGACTTTTATATAAGTCAGCAGATGCCGCACGTATTCACGTTTCAAGTCCATCTGCACGAGCTTGCCGCGTCGGGCCGGAGCGCGCCATTTGGGCTGCGAAGCCACCCGTGCACGGATCTCATCCAGGCCGCTGTCGCCGCTCACGGGCTTGGCGTCCTCGCGGACCAGCTTCATCCCGTTATAACCCATAGGATTGTGGCTGGCGGTGACCATGATGCCGCCGCCGAGGTTGCGGCTGAACGTGGCGTGATAGACCTGCTCGGTGCCGCACAGCCCGATGTCCAGCACGTCGGCACCTGCATCGAGGATGCCGCGTGCCACGGCCGCGGCGAGCTCCGGGCTGGAGAGGCGCACGTCCTGCCCGACCGCCACCTGGCGAGGCCGGGTGAGTTCCACGAAGGCACGTCCGACCGCGTAGGCGATATCCGCGTCCAGGTCCTGGGGCACACGGCCGCGGATGTCGTAGGCCTTGAAGGCGGAGGCTAAACGCGTCTGAAGGTCGGTACCGATCATATGTGCAGGAAGCGGCAGCAGGGCGCTGCGCCGCGGTTGGGGTGTCAGGAGACGAGGATTATAAACCGGGCACCTGGCCAGCCCCTCACTTGACCAGGCGCAGGGCCACGCGGCCAGGGATCTGTTCCTGTGGGGTGAACTCCGGCACCAAGGCGCGAAGCTGGGCCTTGGCCTGTTCCGGGTCCGCCACCACGTTCCGCAACCGGTCGATCTCGGTCTTCAGGGATCCCAGCGAGGCCGGCACCGCGTTGGCCAGGAGCAGCTTCGGGTGGGTGGTGCCCTGCAACTCTTCCTTGGTGTAGAAGAGCTCTTCATGCATCTTCTCGCCGGGCCTGAGGCCGGTGTAGACGATCTGGATGTCCTGATGGGGCTTCAGGCCCGAGAGTTGGATCATCTTCTCCGCCAGGTCGCGGATGCGCACCGGCTCGCCCATGTCGAGCACAAAGATCTCGCCGCCCCGGCCGATGGCGCCGGCCTGCATGATCAGGCTCGCTGCCTCATGGATGGTCATGAAATAACGGGTGATGTCCGGGTCGGTAACCGTCACCGGACCGCCGGCGGCTATCTGCCGCTCGAACAGCGGCACCACCGAGCCGTTGGAGGCCAGCACGTTGCCGAAGCGGGTGGTGACGAAGTGAGTGCTCTCCTCACGGTTCAAGGCCTGGCAATACAACTCCGCCACACGCTTGGTGGTGCCCATCACGTTGGTGGGATTCACGGTCTTGTCGGTGGAGATCAACACGAACTTGTGGGCGCCATGACGCAGCGCGGCGTCGGCCACCACGCGGGTGCCAAAGATGTTGTTGCGCACGCCCTCGGCCACGTTCTCCTCGACGATCGGTACATGCTTATAGGCTGCAGCGTGGAAGATGATCTCGGGTTTCACCTGTGCAAAAAGCGCTTCGATGGCATCTTCGTCCTGCACGTTACCGAGCGCACTGGTGAACATGAGGCTGGGCGAAGTGGCCGCCAGCTCCTGGTCGATGCGATAGAGGTTGTATTCGCTGTTGTCCACGATCACCAGCATGGCCGGATCTTGCTGCGCGATCTGGCGACACAGTTCGGCGCCGATGGATCCGCCGCCGCCGGTGACCACCACGCGCTTGCCACGCAGGAATTCGGAGATGATCTTGCTGTCCAGCACGACCGGATCACGGCCCAAGAGGTCTTCCACCGTCACGGGCCGCAAGCGCGAGACTTCCACACGCCCGTCGGCCAGTTCGGTGAGCGACGGCAGAGTACGGCAAGGCACCTGCGCCTCATTGCACACCTTCAATACCCGGTCCATGGTCTCGCGGGACGCAGAGGGCATCGCGATGAGCACGATGTCTACATCGTAGGCTCGCACCAGCCGGGCTACGTCATCGAGGCGGCCACGCACGCGCACACCCTGCACTTCATGGCCTTGCTTGTCGTTCGCGTCGTCGACCAGGCCGACCGGCAGGAATGGGCCGTGGTGGCGGAGGTCACGGATCAGCAGCTCACCGGCGCGGCCGGCGCCCACGATCAAGGCGCGCGCTGAAGTCTCGCGGCCGAAGCCCATCACGCGGTCCTTGAAGACGCGATAGAGCATGCGGCTCGAGCCCAGGCCCAGCGCCAGAAGGATCGGATACAGCATGAGCACCGAGCGCGGTACGCCCTGCAGGCGCTCGAACAGGAATGCACTGAGGAAGGTGGCGAGTGCGCCGAGCGCCACCGACTTCACGATGCGCATCAGGTCGGGGATGGATGCGTAGCGCCAGATACCGCGATAGCAGCCGAACAGCCACAGGGTCACCGCATGGGCCGGCAATGCCAGCGCCATCACCAGCAACATGCCGGAAAAATACAAGTGTGGGATGGGCGTGAGGTTGAAGCGGATCCAGTAGGCGAGTAGCACCGCCAAGGGGATCCACAGCAGATCGTGGAGGAACACGGTCCACCGGCTGCGTATCACCAGCCATCCGTCGCGCTTTGCATCCATGTCTTCAGCTTTCCTCTACTTTCGATAGCGGACGGCGCTCGCGCGCGTTGACGTACGCGACGATCGCCAGATACACCGCTGTGATCCACCCCAAAAGGAGTCCCTGAACTCCTCGCGTGTCGGTGCTGGCTGCCAGCACCGCACACAGGCTACAGTTTAACATAACTAAATACGAAGAAAGCGTCGTGCGTCTGTGCCCCCACCCCGACTGAACCAACCGCTGGTAGAAATGCTCGCGGTGCGCCTTCCAGGGTATGCGGCCTTTCAGGGCCCGGCGTACCAGGGTCCAAGTGGCATCTACTATGAAAGGTGAGAAGACCAATAGTCCGATCCATAGCGGAAACAACCGCAGCCGCTCCCCCAGGAGTATGAAGAAGGCTGCCAGGAAACCCAGCGAACTGGCTCCCACATCGCCCATGAACAGGCTGGCCGGTGGAAAATTGAATGGCAGGAATCCCGCGGCCGCCGCGGCCACCACGACGGCCATCGCGGCATATGCCGGGGACCCGGCCAGGTAGCCCAGCAGGGCCAGCGTGCCGAAACCGAAAACGGCCATGCCGCCGGCGAAACCGTCCATGCCATCCATGAAGTTGTAGAGATTCACCGACCATACGGCGAGCAATATGCAGAACGCCTGCAGCAGCCACAGCGGCCCGCTCCACTCCAGTCCCGGCAGTAGGCGCAGCGGCGGGTCGAAACCGGCGAAACACACCAGCATGATGGCCGCAGCGAAATGCACCGGGAGACGTGTCCACACCGGCAGTGCGCGCACGTCGTCGGCAAAAGACACGGCAGCCACCAACCCGAGACCGGCCGCTGCCAGACCCATGTCCTCAAACCACCACAGCTGCCAGGTCAGGCACATTCCTGCGGTGAGCCCCGCCATGATGGCCAGACCTCCGGCCCGCGGCGTGACCTTGCTATGCAACGAACGTTCGTTGGGTTTGTCCAGAAGCGCGAACCGTCCCCGATAACGGCTCAAGGCACCGCTCAAGGTCGTACTCACCAGGAATGCCATGATCATCGCCAGTATGGTCATGGCGCGAACTCGCGAGGCCGAAAGCCCAGGTCCCGTGTCGCAGCGGAGTAGTCGAAGACCATGTCCTGATTCATGCGGTCGGCTACTTCCGGGGTGACTTCCCGGAAGCGAGGCAACACCTTCGCCAGTCGTATCGCGGAGCGGTACAGCGCTACCGGCAGAGGAAGCACATGGGGCTTCTGTCCCTGGGCCACGAAGATGCGCTCCACCATGGCGCGGTAAGTGAGCCGTTCCCCGCCGGCCAGCTCGTAGCTGCCGGAGGTGCGAAGAACCAATGCAGCCACGCAGGCCGCGGCCAGATCGTCGGCATGCAGGGGCTGACGCAGGCCTGCCGCCGGCGCCGCAACCGGAAAGAAATGCAGCCGGCGGATGAGCGCAGCGATGCGCGCCACGTTCTTGTCCCGGCGGCCGTCATAGACCAGCGTGGGGCGGAACAGCGCATAGCCGATGCCCCGCTCTGCGCAGAAGGCGATGAGACCTTCTTCCGCGCGGCGCTGATCCTGCACCAGGCGGCGATCCTTGGCGGAAGGCGACTCGGACTTGGTGAATACGCTGGTGGTGCCTATCGCCACCACCCGGCGCAGCGAGCGCGGCGCGCCGCGCAATACGCTGGCCAGCAAGGGCAACGGCGCCAGATGGACAAGGTGCGATATCCCCTCGGGAACGACCGGCCACACCGGTTCGCGCGCCACGTCCAATCGCCGCCACTGCGGACTCGCAGCAGGCCGTCGGCTTAGCACCGTCACCTCATGACCGGCCGCCGACAAGCGTGGCAGCAGATGATCCCCGACCACGCTGCTACCGCCGGTGATCAGGACATGCATCACGGGCTCAGCCGCGCCAGCGCGAGAGCCACGCTCCAGGCAAGAGCAGCAGAAAGCGCCCGGCGATCGCCGGTATGACGAGCGCCGACAGCCAGAGGGGCGATGTACGCGCGTGGAACTTCAGATAGTAACGCAGCATCCCCAGGTGCTTGTGCCAATGCACGAACGCCGGCCGCCGCTTGCTGGAGGCGCCCTGAGCATGGGTCACGGCGATGTCCGGCACGAACAGCACCTTGTAGCCGGCGCGCTTCACGCGCATGCACAGGTCCAGGTCCTCGCAGTGCAGGAAGTAACCCTCGTCCCAGCCGCGTAGACCGTCAAACAACTCACGCCGTATCAGCAGGCAGGCGCCCGACACGGCCTCCACCACCGCTGGCCGGTCCGGCAGCGGGGTGCCGGTGAGATCGAAGCCAGCCACCTTCCCCTCCTTATCCGGCTTGTCGCGCCCCAACACGCGCATGAATGCGCTCTTCGGATCCGGCAGGTGGCGTCGACACCCGCGCTGCTCGCTGCCATCGCTGTTGAGCACCAGGGGGCCCACCATCCCCACGTCTTGGCGCTCATCCAGCAGGTCCACCATGCGGCGCAATGCGCCTTGGGGGACACGGCAATCCGGGTTCACGAACAGCAGATACCGGCCTTCGGCATGAGCCGCGCCCTGGTTACAGGCGGCGGCGAAGCCGCGATTGGACTCGTTGCGGATCAGCGCCAGTCGGCCGTCCTTGTCCTGATCGATACCGGACAGGCTGTCGTCACGTGAGGCGTTATCGACCACCACCACTCGCGCCAACTCCGGCTGGCCTTCCAGGGAGTCGATCAGACCTCTCAGCACCGGACCGCCGTTGTAATTGACCGTCACCGCGGTGACGGATTCCTTGGTCTCCTTGCCATCGACGAAGCCGCGCATGAACTGGTCCATCACGTGCTGGGTCATTGCGCCCCGCACATGGCGCAAGTCATCTTCCCAAGCCAGCTCGCGCTGCGAGTTCATGACGATCTCATAGCTGGGGAAATACTGCACGTTGGCATGCGCAGAAGCGAAGTCCTGGGCGACTGCCCGCAGCGTGGACTTGGAATAGGTGTTCGCCACCACGATATCCTGGCCGGTGAAGGTGGCGTTAAGCGGCACCGGCGAGGTGGTCACCACTATCTGCAACTCGGGGTGCCCGAAGCGCTTGAGCAGCGCGTACAGATTCTCCAGGTTCTCCATGTTCTGGATGTAGTTGGAGACCATGAACTCGTAGCGTTTCGGATCCAGTTCGCGCATCTCACGGATCGGCGTCGTGTTGAGATGCACCTCGGCATGCCGGTCGTACCACACTTCGACGAGGCCGAGCGTCATGAACAACACCCGACAGCCCTTCAGGCGCGAGTTCACGTCCTGGATGATGCGGCGGCGCTCCAAGGTGCCCGCTCGATCCACCACTTGCAGCGTCGGGTTGATATGCGGGTCGATAGTGCGCTTCTCGTCCAGGTCCACCAGACTGGCTTCAGGGAACTTGGCGTCAGGATCCAGCGCCCAACTTAGCTCATTGAAGATCGAGTAAGTGGTGTACTTGTTGGTGAACCCGAGCGCAGTGACTTTCTGTCCCGCCACCGTGTTGAAGCGGTCGAAATCCTTGGCGGCGCTTTCCACCTGGAACCCGCGGTTCTTCAGTGCACTCTCGATCCCGCGAGCGAAACATGAGCCGATGGCGAACAGCTTATCGCCGCGGGCGATACGGAACTCCGGCTGCACCG
Source organism: Gammaproteobacteria bacterium (assembly GCA_035465695.1). GTDB lineage: Bacteria > Pseudomonadota > Gammaproteobacteria > Natronospirales > REEB76 > DASUBN01. Next base: position 3,939 of record DATIVR010000057.1, on the reverse strand, counting down.
CAGCGAAGAACCGCGGCTGACGCAGTCGTTGCGCCGCATAGGGGCCGTTCGAATCCTTGAGGTGGATCCCCGCGGCTGACCAACGAGTATGCAGGTTCGGGGTCGGTTTATTGGGTGGTTTGGGTGTATCCATGATGCTCAGCCTGCCGCCTTCGCCAGCGCGCGCTCATCCATCGATGCGATCACCTGCGCCAGGCCCTGGCGGATCACGTCCGGCGAGAAACGTTCCTGGACTATGCGTCTGCCCCCCTCGGACAGGCGCTGCCACAGTTCGGGGTCCGTATAGGCGCGCACCACAGCATCGGCGAAAGCCTGGGGGTCGTCGCCGATGAGCACGTCGCGACCGTCGGTGAGGTACATGCCCTCGGCGGCGATGGAGGTGGCCACCACCGGCAGGCCGAAGCTGAAACTGGTACCGAGCTTGCCCTTGATGCCGGCGCCGAACCGGAGCGGCGCCACCATCAGGCGGCAGGCATTGAAGTGGGGAGCGAGATCCTTCTGGAAACCCAACACCTGGATGTGGTCGCAGGCCAGGGCTTCGATCTCCGCCGGCGGCCGCGATCCCATGACCATGAACTTGATGTCAGGGATTCGTTGACGCACCAGCGGCAACACCTCACGGCAAAAGTACAGCACCGCCTCGACGTTGGGGTTGTGCTGGTAGCCGCCGATGAAGAGGATATCGCGGCGCGCATCGAACCCGGGTCCCTGTGGCTCTTCGGGGATGACGAGTTGCACCACATGCACGTTGGCGCGCGGTGCATCCTGGGCCAACAACTCCTTCTCCACCGGACTGACCACGATGGTGGCATCCGATTCGCGTATGAGCTTGAGCTCGTCGGCACGCGTGCGCTCGGCGCGCTCGGCGATGAGCGGGTTCTTCTCCACCGCGGCCTGGCGCCGCTCACGCAGATAATGCAGGTCGACGGTGTCATAGACGATGCGCGCTTCCGGTGCCGCCCGCTTCAGGTGGTCCAGGTGGCGGATGGCCACGTAAGGCCGGCACAGCATGGCGACCTGGAACTCGCGGCCACGGGCCGCGATGAAAGTGTCCACCGAGGTCCAATGCGGCTCGTAGATGCATTCGACTCCGAGCCGCTGCAGGTCGCGGGTGTATTCGCCGTCGTGCAGCAGGTTGTCCGGCACGAAGGTGACCTTGTAGCCGAGGGATTGCAGCAGCTTCAGGTGGTAGAACTTCAGCAACGAGCCGGCGTCGTGGTCGGGGCGCGGCGTATTGGCATCGATCACCAGCAGACGCTTGCCGACGCCACGGTCCTTCTCCAGCAGCGGCATCATGCCGTTGGGCCGGTGCGAGGCCAGCGCCTCCTTCCAGCGCTCGTAGAATTTCTTCTGGTTCACCACCTGGTACTTCTTCACCCCTGAACCCAGATCGGTTCCGGAAGTGATGCCTTCGTAGTGCACGATGGCCGAGAGCGGCTGGAACAATACCCGGCGACCGTGCTTCTTCACCTGGAACGCCAGGTCCGTATCCTCACAATAGGCGGGCGCGTAGTGGGTGTCGAAGCGTCCGAGTTCGTCGAACAGCGCGCGCGGCAACATGATGCTGGCGCCTGAGCAGTAATCCACGTCGCGCAGGTAGTTGTATTCGGGCTTGTCCGGATCGTCGAAGCGGCCATAATTCCAGGCGGAGCCGTCGCGCCAGACGATGCCGCCGGCCTCCTGCAAGCGTCCGTCCGGGTACACCAGCTTGGAACCTACCAGACCCGCCGCGGGCACCGCATCGAAGGTCGCGCGCAGCTCGTCCAACCAGCCCGGCAATACCTGCACGTCGTTGTTGAGGAAATAGACGTAATCGCCGTTCGCCGCTGCGGCGCCGGCGTTGCAGGCGCCGATGAAACCCAAGTTCTGCGCGTTCTTGACGACGCGTACGCCCCGGCAGCGGGCCAGCACCGCCTGGGTCTCATCCTTGGAGCAGTCGTCCACCACGACCACCTCGAAGGCGGTCTTGGCACCGACGTCGGCGATGGACTTCAGACAATGCAAGGTATGGGCGACGTTGTTATAGACCGGGATGATCACCGACACTTGCGGCGCTTCGGAGGAGGCGATCTCGAGCACAGGCGTACCGGCCGGCAGCGCCAGTGCCGCGGCAGGACCCTCGGGGTCCACCTTGGCGCCGTGCACGGCACGCACCTTGTAGTCGGCGCTACCGCTGGGAGCGCGGCCCGTCATGCGGCGCAACGCGGTCCGCACCCGCAACGGCATAGGGATGCGGTAGTAGATGTCCCGCGCCACCAGCCGCAACATCCCAGCATTCACAAAACGCAGTTTCAGAATCGCCCGCAGCAGCACCATCGTCCCTCGCAGCGGTTTGGTTATGCGCCAGGAAGTGGAATGGTAGAGAGCCTGCATCTCGCCGCGTAGCGCCCCATAGGCCTGCTGCAGCTTCGTGTATTCCTGGAGTTCTCCGCGTTGCCACTCCAGTTCCTGTGCCCTAGCCACCGCCAGGCCCGCGTGGTAGCCGCGTTCCTCCGCGATGTGTTTGATCTCCTGATCGCGCGCTTCCACCAGACGTTGCTTGTCGTCCAGTTCCCGCTGCTTGTCCGCAAGCGCCGTATCGCGGGCGTGCCGTTCGGCGTAGAGCGAGGCCAGTATGTGATCGAACCCGGAGGTGAGTCCATCCAATTCCTGGCGCAGGCGCTGCATCGTGCCTGGCTCCGCTCCGGACTTCAGGTTCTCGTACACCTGTTGGGTGAGCTTGCCGAGCAGGCCGGCCGGCAGCAACTCAGGTTGCTTGTGGTGGCGCAGCTCCTGGTGCACGAACCCTGCCATACCTTGCTCCAGCGCGCGCTCGTCCGCGGGCCACGCGAGGCCGATCTTCTGCCAGGCGGGTTTCAGTGCAGCACGCCAATCCTTCAGGATGGCCGCGTAATCCACCACCGCGCGCGCCCCGCCGCGACTCGCCGTTTCTGCGTCCAGGAAGTAGCGTAGGGTCAGAAGTGCCGACTTCTCCGGCGGGAAGCCGTTGCGGGTCTTGAGAGAGGCGATGATCTCGGCGGGCTCGCGCGTCGCCAGGAGATAGCAGGGTTCCCAGCCCAGTTCCCGCAGGAGTTCCTGCCACAAAGGCAGCAGCCGGCAGATCCGCGGATCCTTCACGCACCCCAATGCGGCATCGCCGAAGTCGCGGAGCAGCACGGCCTTAAGGGCCTCACGCTGCTCCCTGATGAGCTCGTAGGTCCACCACTTGTCCGGCAGCGCCCGCACGTCGTCCCAGGTGAAGCCGAGCCGCTCCAGGATCCGGTCGTGGATCTGCACGATCTCATCGTGCTCCCAGAAGCCCATCACGTTGTCGGGACGGGCTTCCATCATGCGGTCACCTAATTCGGCGCCCAGCAGTCGGCAGCTTCCCGCCAGCAGCGAGGTGCCGCTGCGGTGCATGCCGAGGATCAGCAGCATCTTCGTCATGCGCTACGGCCCCACAAGGCACTGAAGCGCGCGACGATACCGCGGCGGATCTGTTCCGCCGGGGGCGCCTGCTCGGTACGGCAGCGCTCCTCGAACGTGCGCTGCATCTCCTGATAGGCGCCCGGATCGCCTTGCGCCGGACTTTCGGAAGCCGCCAGTATCTGCTGATAAAGCTGCTCCGCCTCGCGTGCCGCGGCGGTCGAGGTATCCACGTGCACCGGATCCCGATCCACTTCGGAACTGTTGATCTTTTTATCGAGCGGCTTGATGCAGTCCGCCGAGTATTCCTCGCCTAAGAAGTCCATGACGCGGCGGAAGGACTGCTCGGATTTACCGGTGAAATCCTCGTAGCGCACCCGCAGGGCGCGGACAGGCCCCAAGGCCCGCTCGCCCAGCCAGGCGGCGCGGGTGAGGCGCATCCAGGTGCGATAGGCTTCGTCATGATCGTAGTCGCGCGCGCCGACGCGCGTGCGCGAGAAGCGCATCAGCGAGCGGGCCACCTCATGCGGATTG
>DATIVR010000056.1:0-11102 GCA_035465695.1 Gammaproteobacteria bacterium | reverse complement strand
GATGCGGGACAAGGCGGTGGGACGTTTCAAGCTACAGGCGGGCGAGATCCGCTGGGCCATCCTGAGCTGGCAGGGATCCGCCTCGCAGCCGGTGTCGGCCTTCCAGCCCGAACAACGCCTGTCGCGGACCCGCAGCTACTGGCACGACTGGCTCGCCACCTTGCGTTATCAAGGCGACTATCGCGCCTCCATCGAGCGCAGCCTGCTGACCCTGAAGCTGCTGACTTATTTCAACACCGGCGCCTTGATCGCGGCGCCCACCGCCGGCCTGCCGGAATGGGTGGGTGGCACCCGCAACTGGGATTACCGGTATGCCTGGGTGCGCGACTCCTCCTTCATGCTGCGGGCACTGTTCGCCGCCGGTTACGTGGACGAGGGCACCGCCTTCCTGGACTGGTTGCTGGACCGCTGCAAGCAGGAACAGGGCGACCTGCACGTGCTGTACGACGTGCATGCCCGCGACCAGATGCACGAGAGCGAGCTCAAGCTGCGCGGCTGGCGCGACTCGCGGCCGGTGCGCATCGGCAACGCGGCGGTGGAGCAGTTCCAGCTGGACATCTACGGCAGCCTCATCGACGCCGCGCTCCACTACCAGGATTCCGGCGGCATCCTCACGGTCGATGAAGCGGAGACCCTGGCGCAACTGGTGGAGAAGGTGCGGCAGCGCTGGCGCGAGCCGGACCTGGGTGTCTGGGAATCGCGCGGCGAGCCACGCCACTACACCTATTCGAAGGTGTGGGCCTGGGTGGCCTTGAGCCGGGGCGCCGAACTCGCGGCCAAGCTCGGCCTGGATGTGGACCGCGACGCCTGGCTGGAAGACGCCGCCGAAGTGCGGCATCAGGTCATGATCCGCGCCTATAACCGCAAGCTCAGGTCGTTCGTGCAGTATTACGACAGTGACGTGTTGGATGCCTCGGTTCTGGTGATGCCCATCACCGGCATCATCGCCGCCACGGATCCGCGCTTCGAGTCCACCCGCGAGGCGGTGGTGAAGGGGCTCGCGGCCGGGCCCTATCCCCTGCTCCATCGCTACGACCATAAGAAAGTGGATGACGGCGTGGGCGGCAAGGAAGGCGCCTTCCTGTTGCCTTCGTTCTGGCTGGTGGAGGGCCTGGCCATGGCCGGCCGGCACCGGGAAGCCCGCGCCACCTTCGCGAGCCTCTTGTCCTTCGCCTCCCCGCTCGGTCTGTTCAGCGAGCAAGTGAACCCAGAGGACGGCTCGCTCCTCGGCAACTACCCGCAGGGCTTCAGCCACCTGGGACTCATCAACGCCGCCATGCGCATCGAAAGCAAATCGTTGCAGCGGGAAGGCGTGCTGGAAGAGCCAGGGCGGCAGACCGTGGAACAACCGGAAGCCACTCCAGGGCGCGTCCACCAATCCACACAACGACAGACATGATGGACTGAGCGTCGCGCGGTTTTCTGGAAGCTGTTTCTCGGCATCCCTCAGGAGACTTTCCCAAACTCACTGACTTGCATCGGATCACGTGAGAAAAAGGAGTCCCAGACGATGGCCAGCAACAGCAGTCCCCGCAGCCGCGAAGCCGACCAGACCGCCCAGCATCACCGTCACATCCAGGCCGACATCGACCAGAAGGACGAGGCACGCCAGGGCGAACAGCCAGATGAGCAGGCCGTACAGGCCGGCGTGCGTGAATATCCCTCTTCTTTCCCCAAGCAGTATCACTCGAAGCCCGGCCACGAAGCAAAGCTTGACCCGCAACCCATGTACGACGCACCGGGCTACAAGGGTTCGGAGAAACTCCAGGACATGGTGGCCATCGTCACCGGCGCCGATTCCGGCATCGGCCGTGCGGTGGCGGTGCTCTACGCACGCGAAGGCGCGGACGTGGCCATCGTGTACCTGAACGAACACGAGGACGCGGAGGAGACCAAGCGCGCCGTGGAGAAGGAAGGCCGCAGGGCCATCCTGCTCTCCGGGGACATCCGCAAGCAGGAGTTCTGCCGGGAAGCCGTGGAGAAGACGCTCCAGGAGTTCGGCAAGCTGGACATCTTGGTGAACAACGCGGGCTTCCAGCTGCACAGCAGCAAACTGGAGGACGTGACCGAGGACAACCTGGACATGCACATGAAGACCAACCTCTATGGCACTTTCTTCATGACCCAGGCGGCGGTCCCTCACCTGAAGAAGGGCAGCTCCATCATCGTCACGGGATCGGTGACAGGTCTCGTCGGCAATGGCGAGTTGCCCATCTACGCCACCACCAAGGGCGGCCTGCACATGTTCGCGCGTTCCCTGTCGGAGAACCTGGTGCAGAAGGGCATCCGCGTGAACGCGGTGGCGCCGGGGCCGGTATGGACGCCGCTGAATCCCTCCGACAGTCCCGACATCGAGAGCTTCGGCAAGTCGACGCCCATGAAGCGCGCGGCCCAGCCGGAGGAGATCGCGCCGGCGTACGTGTTCCTGGCGGCGCCCTGCTGCTCCAGCTACATCACCGGCGAGATCCTGCCGATCATCGGTGGCTACCAGGGAGCCTGACTCGGGGACCGACCGCGGCGCCGTCGGCGCCGCGGTCTATCTCAAGCGGGTCCGGATCAGGGGCGCAGCATGGTGCGCGAAGGCTCGCGTTCCAGTTGACGGCGGATCTCGTCGGCGCCGGGTGTCTCCGGCAGGGCCTTGCGCATGTTCTCCATGTATTTGTCATTGCGCTTCGGCGTCTTCCCGCAGAGGACCTGAGTCAAGTAATCACCACCTGCAAAAGCGAGGTGAATCCTATCCCGATGCAGATAAAAAATAGTTTTAAGAACAAGCACTTATTGCGCGCGTTGTCACAGAACCGCTGGACACGCAGCGCTAAGGTCCACTGAAACAAGAACTCAGCCTTCAGGACACATCCGATGCCGCCGTCTATCCTTCTGCACACGCCGCACGCTCGCCGGCGTCTCGTAGCCTTCCTCTCCTCGTTCCTCATCGTCCTGATCACAGCGTCGGCGCAAGCCGCTCCGGCTCCGGGCGAGGGTGTCAACCCGATCCCGGCGCCGGCGCCCACCTCGGTCTCGATCCCGCACAAGAGCGTCACCGGCGCCACGCTGAACTTCGCACCGAACGAACCGCACGGCCAGTGGCTGAGTGAAGCGCACGATTGGGCCAACACCCGCTACAGCGATCTCAACCAGATCAACGAGTCCAACGTGGCGCGCCTCAAGATCGCCTGGACCTTCTCCAACAACACCAAGTACGGGCAAGAGGCGGCGCCGCTGGTGGTGGACGGCACCATGTACATCGTCACGCCGTGGCCGGATGACCTGTATGCGCTGGACCTCACCCAACCCGGCAACCCCATCAAATGGAAGTTCGAAGCCAACCCCTCGCCCATGGGCATCGGCAAGGCCTGCTGCGACGTGGTGGTGCGCGGTCTGGCATTTGCCGACGGTCTGATCATCTACAACCTGCTGGACGACCATACCGTGGCAGTGAACGCCAAGACCGGCAAACAGGTGTGGCGCACCAAGCTGGGTAACGTGCAGAGCGGCGAGACCATGACCATGTCGCCGTTCGTGGTGAAGGACAAGGTCTACGTGGGCGACAGCGGCGGCGAGATGGGTGTACGCGGCTGGCTCGCCTGCCTGGACGTGAAGACCGGCAAGGAACTGTGGCGCGCCTACGCCACCGGCTCCGACAAGGACGTGAAGCTCGGACCGGACTTCCATCCCTACTATAAGTGGATGCAGGGAAAGGACCTCGGCATCAGCAGCTGGCCCACTGACATGTGGAAGCACGGCGCCGGTGCCTCCTGGGGCTGGGTCTCCTACGACCCGGAGACCAACCTGATCTTCTACGGCACCAGCAACCCAGGGCCGCGCGTGCCGATGCAACGGCCCGGCGACAACCTCTGGACCAGCACCATCTTCGCGCGCGACGCCGATACCGGCGAGGCCAAGTGGGCCTATCAGTTCACGCCCCATGACCAGTGGGACTACGACGGCGTGAACGAGAACCTCCTCATGGACCTGCCGTGGCAGGGCAAGACGCGCAAGGTGCTGATGCACTTCGACCGCAACGCCTTCGCCTACGTCATCGACCGCACCACCGGGGAAGTGCTCTCGGCGCAACCGTTCGCCTACCAGAACTGGTCCAGCGGCGTGGACCTCAAGACCGGCAGGCCGGCAGTGATCCCCAAGATGCAACCCAAGCCCAACATCCCGCTGAAAGTCTGTCCGCCGGACATCGGCGGCAAGGACTGGCAGCCCGCCGCGGTGTCGCCGCGCACGGGCCTCGTGTACGCCGACCACTTCAACCTGTGCATGCAGGTGACCGACAAGGTGGTGGGCTACATCCCCAGCACGCCGTATGACGGCATGGATATGGGCCGTTACCCGGCGCCGGGCGGCAACATCGGCGAGTTCATGGCCTGGAATCCGCTGACCGGCAAGAAAGTCTGGGCGATCCCCGAGAAGTACCTGACCATGAGCGGCGTGCTGGCCACCGCCGGCGACGTGGTGTTCTACGGCACCGCGGACGGCTGGTTCCGGGCGGTGGACGCCTGGAGCGGCAAGGTGCTGTGGTCGCAGAAGCTCGGTTCCGGCATCGTCGGCCAGCCCATGACCTACCTGGGACCCGACGGTCGCCAATACATCGCCATCACCGCGGGCGTGGGCGGCGCCTCCAAGGTGCGGGCCGACGTGCGCCACATCAAGGAGATCCAGTTCCCGGCGGGTGGCGACACCACGTATGTGTTCTCGGTGGACGGCGCATCGAACTCAAGCAGCAACAGCATGATGGTGACGCCGGGCCAAGGCGTCGAGACCATCCCCGGCCCGAACCCGCCTTCCTCGCCGCCGCCGCCGGATTACGACAAGCACAAGGCCACGGCTCCGCCGCCGGCACGGAGGCCGCAGCCATGAACATGCGACTGACCCATCTACTCGCGGCGCTGGTCAGCGCGGCCCTGGCCTGCGCCGCCTACGCCGATTCCCATGGCGGTACGCAGGCTAAACCGCAAGCCACTCCACCGGACCACGGTTCCACCGCACCGCTGGGGCAGCGCGCCGGCACCGGCGACAGCGCCAAGGTGCTCTCCACCCCGAACCCCTACGAGGGCAGCAAGCAGGCGGCCAGGGATGGCCAGCAGATCTACCTCGCCATGAATTGCACCACCTGCCATGCCTACGACGGGTCCGGCAACCAAGGCCCCGACCTCACCGACACGCGGTGGCGCTACGGCGGGCTACCGATCCAGATCTTCGACTCGATCCACGACGGTCGGCCCCAGGGCATGCCGTCCTGGAAGGACAAGCTCACCGACGATCAGATCTGGAAGCTGGTCACCTACGTGGAATCCTTCGGCGGCAGCTTTCCCGCCAGCGACTGGCAACACGCGCCGCAGGGCGACACGAAGGGCGAGAACGAGTCACCGGAGGCCAACGGCCAGTTCCTGACGCCGGTCCCGGGCACGGTGCCGCCGCCGTCACAAGCGACGAAGCCGCCCCAGTGAGAGCTGTATCCCTCGTCGCGCTGCTGGCGGGCATCTCCCCGCTGGCGCAGGCCGGCAATCCACTCGGCATCTTCAACAACGCCGGTCAGGACGCCCAGGAACTCTCGCGGCTGGTGGCGCTGTTCGGCGGCGTCTCCATTGCGGTGATAGTGCTGATCGCGCTGTTGCTCATATCGGCTATCTGGCATAGACGTACCGCCGACACCACCGGCGGCCGGCCGCAACGGGACGAGGGCGGCATGCCCTGGATCTATTGGGGTGTGGGCTTGTCCGCCGTGGTCCTAATCATCTGCATGCTCTTCAACCTGAAGACCATCGCCGCCACTTCCACGCCGGCGGACGACGACGGCGCCCTGACGGTCCATGTCACCGCGCATCAATGGTGGTGGGAACTGACCTATCAGGATCCCGACAGCCACAAGGTCTTCCTCAGCGCCAACGAGATCCACATCCCCGTGGGCCGCAAGGTGAAGATCCTGCTCGACAGCGCCGACGTGATCCACTCCTTCTGGGTGCCGAGCCTGGCCGGCAAGATGGATGTGATCCCGGGACAGACCAACGTCACCTGGGTGCAGGCCGATGAGCCGGGCGTCTACCGCGGTGAATGCGCCGTATTCTGCGGCGCCGAACACGCGCGCATGGAATTCCGGGTGGTGGCGCAGGATCCGAAGGACTTCGCGGCTTGGCGGAGCCACCAACTGGAGGACGCGCCCCAGCCCCAGGACGCGGCTACCCTGCGCGGGCGGCTGGTATTCGAGTCCCGCTGCGCCGCCTGCCACACGCTACGCGGCTCCTCCGCCGCGGGCATGGCCGGTCCCGACCTCACCCATCTCATGGATCGCAGCACCCTCGCCGCCGGGGTCCTGCCCAACGACGCGGGGCACCTGGCCGAATGGATCCGCGATCCACAGAAACAGAAACCGGGTACCGAGATGCCCCAGGTGCCGCTCTCCGAGACGGACTTGGCGGCGATCGTGGCTTACCTGCGCACCACCCACTGACGGGGAACAAGGACGAAGAACGTGGCTGTCGAAACCGTTAGAACCCCGATGCTGGTGACCGTCGACGAGGCGGAGCGGCACGAACGCGAACTCGAGGACATCTGGGAGACCAAGGGCGGCCCCTTCTTCGGCTGGTTCATCTCGGTGGACCACAAGAGCATCGGCAAGCGTTACCTCATCACGTCCATCATCTTCCTGATCCTGGGTGGGCTGGAGGCGGCGGTGATGCGCTGGCAACTGGCACAGCCCGACATGCACGTGCTGACGCCGGAAGCCTACGCGCAACTGTTCACCATGCACGGCGTGACCATGATCTTCCTGTACGCCTTCCCAGTGCTGTCAGGCTTCAGCAACTACCTCTGGCCCTTGTTGCTGGGCTCCCGGGACATGGCCTTCCCGCGCCTCAACGCTTTCTCCTATTGGATGTTCCTGCTGGCGGGCATCGCCATGTACGTGAGCTTCATCGCCGGCCGCGCGCCGGACAACGGCTGGTTCAACTACGTGCCCTATGCCAACGGCACGTTCGACCCCGGAGTGAACATCGATGCCTATGCGCTGGGCATGATCCTGCTCGGCATCTCCACCACCGTGGGCGGCATCAACTTCATCGTGACGCTGATCAGGCTGCGCGCGCCGGGCATGTCCTTGAACCGGGTACCCATCATCATCTGGGGCACCCTCACCGCCTCACTGGGCAACCTGTTCGCGGTGCCGTCGGTGACCCTGGCCTTCGTGCTGCTGTGGTTCGACCGGACCTATCACACGCACTTCTTCGACAGCACGGGCGGCGGCCAGCCTCTTCTCTGGCAACACCTGTTCTGGATGTTCGGCCACCCCTGGGTGTACTCCATCGTGCTCCCGGCCATGGGCATCGTCTCGGACGGCCTGCCGGTGTTCTGCCGCCGGCCGCTGGTGGGCTACTCCGTGGTGGCGCTGGCCACCGTCTCCACCATGGTGCTGGGCTTCGGCGTGTGGGTGCACCACATGTTCGCCACAGGCCTGCCGGTGACCTCGCTGTCCTTCTTCAGCTCAGCCAGCATGGTGATCGTGCTGCCGAGCGCAGTGGCGGTGTTCGCCTGGCTGGCCACCATCTGGACCGGCCGGCCGCAGAAGCACGTCACCGCGTTCCTGTTCTTCGCCGGTTTCGTGATCCTGTTCGTGATCGGCGGCGTTTCCGGGTTCATGACCGCGGCGGTGCCGGCGGACTGGCAGCTCACCCACACCTACTTCGTGGTGGCACACCTGCACTACGTGATCATCGGCATCAACGTGTTCGCGGTGGTGGGCGGCGTGTACATGTGGTTCCCCAAGATGACCGGCCGCTTCATGAACGAGACCCTGGGCAAGTGGAGCTTCTGGTTGATGTTCATCGGCTTCAACATCGGCTTCTTCCCCATGCACATCGTCGGGCTGCAGGGCATGCCGCGGCGCATCTACACCTATCCCGCGGACGTGGGCTGGGGGACCATGAATCTCATCATCACCTACGGTGCGTATCTCTTCGCGATGGGTGTGCTGCTGTTCCTCATCAACGTGGTGATCAGCCGCATCGGCGGCAAGGCAGCCGGCTCCAACCCCTGGGGAGGCGGCACGCTGGAATGGAGCGTGTCCTCGCCGCCGCCGCCCTATAACTTCAAGCTCATCCCCATCGTGGCGCGCCGCCATCCGCTGTGGGAGGAAGAACTCGGTGAAGGCCAGGACCGCAGTTCCACCAACGCCAAGGGCTTCCTGCTCAACCATGGCCGCGAGACCCTTGGCACCACCATGCTCGACGCCGAACCGGACGTGATCCTGAAGATGCCGGGAGACTCGTTGACGCCGCTGATATTGGCGCTGGCGCTGTCCGCCTTCACGGTGGGCCTGCTGTTCAAGCTCTGGATCGTGTTCGGCATCGGCGGCGGCATCTCGCTCTTGGCCTGCGTGTTCTGGCTGTGGCCCGAGCGTTCCCTCAGCCAGGTCGAGAGGTGACCCGCATGGATGCATCCGTCCTCCCCGAGAATCCGCTGCCGGTCGGCAGCAAATCCCATCACGCCTCCGGCTGGTGGGGGATGTTGACGGTGGTAGCCACCGAGGCTTCGGTCTTCGCCTACCTGCTGTTCACCTATTACTACGTCGCGGCCCACACCAGCAATCCCTGGCCCACAGGCGGTTTACCGAAGCTCTCCCTGGCACTGCCCGGCACCATCATCCTGGTATTGGGCAGCGTCGTGATGTCCTGGGGTGAGCACGGCATCCGGCGCGGCAGCACCGGGCGGCTCATCACGGGACTGGCGGTCAGCATCGGATTGGCCCTGCTGTTCCTGGGTATCCAGTTCTGGGAATGGTTCCACAAGCCGTTCAACTTCAATTACGACGCCTACAGTTCCATCTACTACGTGACCACCGGGTTCCACATGGCGCACGTGGCGGTGGGCGTGCTCATGCTGGCGGCGGTGCTGCTGTGGGCAGCCCTCGGCATGTTCGACGCGCGCCGGCATGCAGCGGTGTCCATCGCAGTCATCTATTGGCACTTCGTCACCGTGGTGTGGCTGTTCGTATTCTTCACCTTCTATATCTCGCCGAGGCTATCCTGATGGCCGAGACCGTCGTCGCCAGCTCCAGCACCCCGCATCCGGCGCCCCACCGGGAACGCATCAGCGTGTTCTGGCTGTGGTTCGGCATCTTCGCCGCGCCCATCGCCTGGAACCTGCAGTTGCTGGTGGCCACCGCCTTCTCCGGCCACCTGTGTTTCCCGTACCAGGACCCGCTGGGCCCGCAGGCGGGACAGCACCTGTCGTGGGTGCTGGCTGTCATCGACGTGGCCGGCATCATCGTCTCGCTGATCGCGCTGGCGGTCGCCAGCGTCAATTGGGGACGAGTGCGCCAGGAGAAGGCCGGCAACGCACAACATGCGATGGACGCCGGCGAGGGCCGCACCCGCTTCATGGCCATCCTCGGCATCGCCAACAGCCTGCTGTTCCTGCTGGCGCTGATCTTCGCGTCCCTGCAGCTGTTCTTCTTCCCGATGTGTCCATGACGCCGGACCTGTCCTGGGACCTGCAGCCGTGGGTGATCCTGAGTCTCGTCGTCGCAGCATCCGGGTATGCCTTGGGCTTGCGACGGCTGCCGAAAGAGCGGCGTGGCCACATCTTCGGACCCTGGCGGGTGGCTTCGTTCTTCGCCGGCATGCTCATCCTGGTGGCCGCGCTGCTCTCCCCCTTGAGCTCCCTGGACGACCAACTGTTCTCGGCGCACATGGCCCAGCACCTCTTGCTGATGCTGGTGGCGCCGCCGCTGTTGGTCTATAGCCGTCCCGTGATGGCCTGGATGTGCGCGCTGCCGGGCGGTGCGCGCCGCGCGGTGGCCGGCGTCTGGAGCCGGCGACGCGGTCTGCAGCGCGGGGTCGGCCTGCTGATGAATCCCTTGTCGGTGTGGATGCTCGCCAGCGCCACGCTGTGGTTCTGGCACCTGCCCGGGCCCTACCGCTGGGCCGCGGAGCACGAGGGCGTGCACGTGCTGGAGCACTTCCTGCTGTTCGCCACCTCGTTGATGTTCTGGTCCGTGGTGATCGAGCCCTATGGCCGCCGCCACAGTGCCTATGGCCTGTGCCTGCTGTTCGTGGCGGCCTTCAGCGTGCAGATGGGCATGCTGGGGGCCATCCTCACCTTCGCCTCACGTCCTCTCTATTCCGACCCGGCCGCGCCGTTGCCATGGGGTTTCTCCCCGCTGGAGGACCAGCAGCTGGCCGGCGTCGTCATGTGGGTGCCCGTGGGACTCGTCCACTTAAGCACCATGGCGATCCTGTTCCTCGCCTGGCTCAAGCACGCCGAGCAGCGCGCGCAGGCCAGCGTGGCGCGTCTGCTCGCATCCCCCGGAGGTCCCTGATGTTCATGATCCTGTGTCTGGTATTGGCGTTGTCGATCGCCTTCCCCTTAGCCACCTACGCCGACACCGGAGGCGGAGCACCAGACGACAGCGTCTGGTCGCAACTGATGGACGGCAGCATCTCGGGCCGAGCGCGCATCTACGACTACCGGCACTGGAACTTCGAGAACGAGCCCTATCCCAACCAGCCGCAGGACAGCAACCACGACGACCAGGCCACCTACTTCGGCGGTGATGTGCTGCTGCGCAGCGGCAGCATAGCGGGCTTCAGCGCCGGCCTCTCGGTGTTCACCCAACAGCGGTTCATCCCCTACGCAGTACCGAACTCGGAGGTACGGCCTCTCAACCAGCTCGCCGAATCGTTCCTGCAATTCCAGAAGTCCATAGTGCAGGTGCGGTTCGGACGACAGCTCTTGAACACGCCATTCGCCGCCCCGGATATGTTCACCGCCGTGCCGCGCTCCTTCTATGGCCTTTCGGTCTCGCTGCACGTGCTGGACTCGCACGCCAAGCCGCCGGACACGTTCGACGACCGCACTCCCGACGGCAACCCGCCCGGGCCCTTCGAGACCGCGGTACAGCTGCCGTTCCAGGGCGACTCAAAGCCTGGCGACCCGGACCTGAAGATCTTCCTGGCGCGCATCAGTCGCTACGAGAGCCGCTTCAACAACGCGTTCACCGACACCAACCGCTACGGACCAGGTCTGAACGCCGCGAACCCGGCCATCCCCGCCACCACTCCCGGATTCTTCACCGCTGGCGCCCAATACCAGCATGGGTT
>DATIVR010000055.1:0-5287 GCA_035465695.1 Gammaproteobacteria bacterium | reverse complement strand
ATGTACTTGTCGATGATGCCCTTGTGCTCGGCGATGGGCTTGGACATGGCCGAGAGATAGTGGTTGAGCAGGCGCACGATCGCGTCCGGCGTCAGCTGTTCGCCCAGGGAGGTGAAGCCGGCCACGTCGGAGAAGAACACGGTCATCTCGCGCTTCTCGCCCGCTTCCGCCAGCGGCTTGCCCGCCAGCAGCGCGTTCACGATGCGCGGGTCCACGTACTGGCCGAAGGTGGCTTTGATGGCCTCCTTCTCCTTGAGTCCGGCCACCATGTAGTTGAAGGACTGGGCCAGCAGCGCGATCTCGTCCGAGGTGCGCACCTGCACGTGGGCATCCAGGTCGCCGTTCTTGACCGCCGCGGCGCCGGAGAGGAGCTGCCGCACCGGTTTCACCAGGTTGCGCGCCAGCACCGCCGCGAGGATGAAACCCAGCACCGCGGCGATCACCGTGAGCGCCCAGTTGATCCAGATGGCGCGCTGTTCCAGGGCGCTGGCGCGCGCGGCTGCGGCGCCGGTGAAGTCGCGCATCTGCTGCGACACCGTCGCCACCTGGTGGCCCACCAGCCGCAGGTCCTCGTCCACCTGCTCGCGCAGCACGCCGGTGGCCTCGTGATGGGTCTGCTGCTCGGAGGAGTCGATGGTGGTCTGCATCAGCTGCACCAGGCTCGCGCGCAGCGGCGGAAGGCCGTCCAGTTGCGCCTGCAGTGAGGTGAACAGACCCACCAGGTCGGGGTTGCCGGACACTTCCGGCGCGGCCAGCGCCTGGGTCACCAGCGCCCGCGCCGCATCCACAGTACCGTCGGTGCAATGGCCCAGCACGTAGAAGGCCGCGCTCTCCCACACGTTGCGATCAGGGAACTGCTGATGCAGTTTCTGCATCGCGGCCAGCATGTCCTCGTGCTTGCAGGCGCCCAGCGTCTTGCCGAGGGCGTCGCCGGCCTGCTCGGCCGGATCGCGCTGGGCGCTGAACTTGATGTGGATGATGCGCTCGAAGGTGAGTACCTGCGTGAGGTTGTAGTAGCGCAGGTCGTTGACCATCCCGTCCAGCGGGATGTCGTACTCAGAGAGGATCGCGAGCTCGTCCTTGAGGTGCGCGAGCTGCATGCTGGTGCTATAGGTGACCACCGCCATGAGCACCAGCAGGATCGAGACGATGCCGGTGATCTTGGCCCAGATGGGATAGCGGATGGAGACGTCGCTGGTTGAGACAGGCTGAGACATGGCGCGCAAAGGGTGGTCCTGGGCCCTCTATGGAAGCAAGTTTGGGCGGGAAGGACAAGTTTTGCCTGTGCCGGCGGATGCCCTTCGGTACGCGTCAGGGGTCCTGAGTCATCTTCTTCAATTGATAGAGCATCTCCAACGCCTGCTTCGGTGAAAGCTGGTCCGGCTCCACGGACTTCAGCTTTTCCTCCACCGCGGAAGGCGGCGCGGCGAAGAGACCTTGCTGCTGCGGCTGCAACTGCTCTTTCGGCTGGCGCTGAGCGGACTCCAGGCGATGGAGATATTCCTTGGCCTGGGCGATGACGGGCTTGGGGATGCCGGCGAGTGCCGCGACTTGCAGGCCATAGCTGCGGTCCGCCGGCCCTTCCTTCACCGCATGCAGGAACACCAGTTCATGGGCGTACTCGGTGGCGTCCAGGTGCACGTTGGCGACACCCGGCACCAGCTCCGGCAACGCGGTGAGTTCGAAGTAATGGGTCGCGAACAGGGTGAAGGCGCGCACCTGTCGCGCGATATGGCTCGCCGCGGCCCAGGCCAGCGACATGCCGTCATAGGTGCTGGTGCCTCGGCCGATCTCGTCCATGAGCACCAAGCTCTTATCGGTGGCGTTGTTGAGGATGTTGGCGGTCTCCACCATCTCCACCATGAAGGTGGAACGCCCGCCGGCGAGATCGTCCGAGGCACCAATGCGGGTGAAGATGCGATCCAGCGGGCCGATTACCGCCCGCCTCGCCGGCACAAAGCTGCCGATGTGCGCGAGGATCGCGATGAGCGCCACTTGGCGCATGTAGGTGGACTTGCCGCCCATGTTGGGGCCGGTGATCACCAGCATGCGGCGCGACGCGTCCAATACCAGGTCGTTGGGCACGAACGGCGTGTCGATGACCTGCTCCACCACCGGATGGCGGCCGGCCTGGATATGCAATTCCGGCTGGTCCGTGAGTTCCGGCGCCGCGAGCTTCAGGGCCACGGCGCGTTCCGCCAGGTTCGCCACCACGTCCAGGGTGGAAAGCGCCGCGGCAGTGCGTTGCAGGTCGCCCAAGCGTTCGATGAGCTTGTCCAGCAGCGCATCGTAAAGCTGGCGTTCCCGGGCCAGGGCGCGCTCCTGGGCGGAGAGAGCCTTGTCCTCGAAGGCTTTCAGCTCCGGCGTGATGTAGCGTTCCACGCCCTTCAGCGTCTGGCGCCGGATATAGTCCGCCGGCACCTTGTCCGCATGGGTGCGGCCCACCTCTATATAGAAGCCATGCACCCGGTTGTAGTTCACCTTGAGAGTGGCGATGCCGCTCTTCAGCTTCTCGCGGTTCTCCAGGTCCGCCAGGAAGCTGTCCGCGTCCCGGTTGATGTGGCGCAGCTCGTCCAGTTCCGCGTCATAGCCTTCGGCGAAGATGCCGCCTTCCCGGGCCAGGGCCGGCGGATTCTCCACCAGGGCCTTCTGCAGCAGCACATGCAGGTCGGGGTGCTCACCCAGTTCCTGCACGATCTTCTTGAGGAGCGGTGTGTCGAGGCCCGCCAGGGATTTCTGCAGGGCCGGCAATTCCACGAGGGTGTAGCGGAGTTGGCCCAAGTCCCGCGGCCGCGCGGATTTGAGTGCGACCCGGGCCAGGATGCGTTCCACGTCGCCGATGCCGTTGAGGCGCTCGCGCAGCGGCTCGTAGCGGCGGTCTTCTATAAGAATGGTGATGCAGTGGTAGCGGGACTTGAGGTCCGCGTGATCCCGCAGTGGTCGGTTGAGCCAGCGGCGCAGCAGGCGCGAGCCCATGGGCGTGACGCTGCGGTCCATGACGCCCGCCAGGGTGAACTCATGGCGGCCCACCAAGCTCACTTCCAACTCGAGGTTGCGGCGGGTGGCGGCGTCCAGGATCAGCGCCTCGTCGCGCCGTTCCACCGCGAGGCCCGTGAGATGCGGCAGGGCGGTGCGCTGGGTCTCCTGCACGTATTGGAGCAACGCACCGGCGGCGGCCACGGCGGCATCGAGTCCCTCGGCGCCGAAGCCGGCCAGATCTCGGGTGCGGAACTGCGCTGTGAGCAGGCGCGTCGCGGTCTCCCCATCGAAATGCCAGGGCGGGCGGGCGCGGGCGCCGCTGCGGACCTGGGCGGCCTTGGGCAGCAGCGCATCTTCCGCGTAAAGCAGCTCGGCAGGACGCAGGCGTTCCAGTTCGCCCAACAGCGCTTCCTCGCCTTGCAGTTCCAGGATGGTGAAGCGACCTGAGCCTAAGTCCAGCGCCGCCAGCCCGTAGCTGGAAGGCGCGGCATGCACCGCCGCCAGCAGGTTGTCCCGGCGTTCCTCCAACAGGGCTTCATCGGTGAGGGTGCCGGGGGTGACGATGCGTACCACCTTGCGTTCCACCGGACCCTTCGAAGTGGCGGGATCGCCGATCTGTTCGCAGATGGCGACGGACTCGCCCAGCTTCACCAGCTTGGCCAGGTAGTTGTCGAGCTGGTGATAAGGCACGCCGGCCATGGGGATGGCGGAACCTCCGGACTGGCCGCGCTGGGTGAGCGTGATGTCCATGAGCCGCGCGGCCTTGCGCGCGTCGTCATAGAAGAGCTCGTAGAAATCGCCCATCCGGTAGAACACCAGCACCTCCGGATGCTCGGACTTCACGCGCAAATATTGGCGCATGACCGGCGTGTGTTCGGCGAAGCTGGTGTCGAGAGTCTGGTTCATGCGCGCCCCGGGGGAAGGGCGATGCTAGTGCCTCTAACCGCCCCAGGCAATGCTAATCTCGCCTTGTGGAGATCAGCGACGACACGCTCAGGCACCTGGCGCAGAAACTCGGCGAGAAGCTCGGGCTGCGCAAGCTCAGCCTCGCCACGGCCGAGTCCTGCACCGGCGGCTGGATCGGCAAGGTGCTGACCGATGTGTCGGGCAGTTCCGGCTGGTTCGAGCGCGGCTTCATCACCTACAGCAACGAGTCCAAGGTCGCCATGCTCGGGGTGCGGCAGCCGTCCCTGGATGCCTACGGCGCGGTCTCGGAGACCGTGGCCCGGGAGATGGCCGAAGGCGCCGCCCACTGGAGTCGCGCCCAGGTGGCGGTGGCGGTCACCGGGATCGCAGGGCCCGATGGCGGCAGCCTCGAGAAACCGGTAGGCACGGTGTGGATCGCCTGGCGCTGGGCCGACGGCAAGGTCGAGGCGCGGCACTTCCTGTTTGAAGGTGACCGGGAGTCAGTACGCCGGCAGACGGTCTTGGCGGCCCTGCAGGGCCTGCACGACGGACTCTAGGCCCCCCTGGTCAATAAGCCTGGAAATCTTTACAGTAGTTTCTTGACTTAAGCCGAGTACTGTATATAATCACAGTCATCGGCAAGTCCCTGGGTACATCCTGTACCACTGCCGGTGCGGACTCAAAGAGAGATGCTCCAGCAGTCTCCCACAGTCGGTCCCAGCAAGGGCATGGCTACCTCCCGGCTCTTCTTCGCGCTCTATCCCACGGCCGCGGTCCGCGACGCCATATATGAGGCGAGCCGCGACGCGGTGCAGGCCACCGATGGTAAGCCGGTGCCCGCCGAAAATTTCCACATGACGCTGGTGTTCCTGGGGTCGGTCTCTCCCGACTCCTTGAGCCTGGTGAAGTCCATCGCCGCTTCGGTGACGAGCGGACCTTGCCGCGTCGAACTCGACCGCTACGGTTACTGGAAGGAGCCCCGAGTGCTGTGGTGCGGCGCATCGCGCGTGCTGCCGGCCGCCGCCATGCTCGCCGCGAACCTGCGCGAGCGTCTCGCACTCGCAGGTTTCCGTCCCGATCCCCATCCTTTCGTGCCGCACGTGACTTTGGCGCGCAAGGTGCGTCACCCCGGCACGCTCGGCGCCTTCGGCCCGGTGCGCTGGGAGGCCGATTCTTTCGCGCTGATGAGTTCCGTCACCGGCGCACACGGCAGTGAATACTCCCCGCTCGCGACGTATGCCCTCGGCGCATCCGGGAACTCTATAATGGGCAACAAGGGCCACTAATCATGAACGCGAACCTGAAGGTAGTTCCGATGCCGATGGACGACAACCGCAAGAAGGCCCTCGCCGCCGCGCTCGGCCAGATCGAGAAGCAGTTCGGCAAGGGCTCGGTGATGCGC
>DATIVR010000054.1:0-3631 GCA_035465695.1 Gammaproteobacteria bacterium | reverse complement strand
CACGGCGGAACTGGCCCTTGCCGTCCAGTTTCTCCAGCGTGGAAGTGATGTCGTCTTGCAGGGAGCGTAGATACGCTTCGACGGCCGGGATGTCCATGCCGCTAATGGTAAGTCATCCCGCCCTTAAAACCTTGCCGGTAAGCGCGTCACGGATCTCAGTGGGTTTGCCCAGGCCGCCTACGGCGCCCGGCAGGATGTAATCGACGCCCTCGCCCAGCTGCATGCGCGTAGCCAGCGCCGTGCGGGCCGGCGGCTGGCCGCTGCGGTTGGCGCTGGTGGAGACGATGGCCATCCCTAAGGCATCGCAGAGGGCCGCTACTACCGGATGGGCGCTGACGCGTACGGCGATGGTGGTACGGCCGCCAGAGAGCCAGAAGGGGAGCGAGGGCGCCGCCGGCACCACCCAGGTGACCGGGCCCGGCCAGCTGGCTTTGAGCTTGGCAAGCACGTCGGCGGGTAACTCCGCCATGAACGGCAGGAGTTGGGAGATCTCGGAGGCGATGAGGATGAGGCCCTTGGCCGCATCGCGTTGCTTCAAGGCGATGATGCGGCGCACGGCCACGTGCTCCAAGGGATCACACCCTAGGCCATAGACCGCTTCGGTGGGATAGGCGATAACGCCGCCGGACCGAACTACCTCGACGGCTCGACGTAGCGGCCAGGCGGCGGGAATCATGGGATCAGGCTGCGGGTGCTGCCGTCTCTTCCGGCGGCGGTGCCAGCTCCGGGGCCGGCTCGGCGAAGCCGCATTCCTTGCGCGGGCACACGCGCTCAGTGCCCTTGCGTTTGGTGGTCTTCACCGTGAGGATCGGCCAGCCGCACTGCGGGCAGGGCTGCGCCAGCGGCAGGTTCCATACAGCGTACTTGCAGTCCGGGTAGCGGGCGCAGGAGTAGAACACCTTGCCGTAGCGCGACTTGCGCTTGAGCATGGTGGCCTGCTTGCACTCGGGGCACTCCACGCCGGTGTCCGCCGGCTTCTCCAGGGGTTCGATGTGCTTGCAGTTCGGGTAGCTGGAGCAACCGATGAACTTGCCGTAGCGGCCGCGGCGGATGATGAGGTCGGAGTTGCACTTGGGGCACTGCCGGCCTTCGATCTTCTGCGGCTGGGCGGCCTGCTCGGCGGTCTCGTCCAGGTTGCGGGTGTAGTCGCAGTCCGGGTAGCCGGTGCAGCCGATGAAGCGGCCGCGGCGGCCGAGACGGATGGACAGCGGCTTGCTGCACTTCGGGCAGGCCTCGTTCAGCGCCTCGGTGGTGACGTCCTTGCGCGAGACGTTCTCTTCCTTGTGGTCCACCAGCTTCTTGAACGGGTCCCAGAACTCGTGCATCACCGGCACCCATTCCTTCTCGCCGCGGGACACCGCGTCGAGCTCGTCTTCCATGGCGGCGGTGAAGCCGTAGTCCACGTACTGGGTGAAATGGTCGGTAAGGAACTTGGCCACCACGCGGCCCACGTCGGTGGGTTTGAACCGCTTGCGGTCCATCTCCACGTACTCGCGCGCCTGCAGCGTGGAGATGATGGTGGCGTAGGTGGAAGGGCGGCCGATGCCGAACTCTTCCAGGGCCTTCACCAGGCTCGCTTCCGAGAAGCGCGGCGGCGGCTCGGTGAAGTGCTGGTCGGACTGGATGCCGGCGAGGGTGACGGTCTCGCCTTCCACCAGCGGGGGCAGCATGCGCTCCTCATCGTCGTCCGCGGCCGCATCGGTCTTGGCCGGCGCGTCGTCCTTGCCTTCCTGGTACACGGCCATGAAGCCCGGCACCACCAGCACCGAACCGCTGGCGCGGAACAGGCTGTCGCCGCCGGCGTCCAGGTCGGCGCTCACGGTGTCGAACACCGCCTGCTCCATCTGGCAGGCGATGGCGCGCTTCCAGACCAGTTCGTATAGCTTGCGCTGCTCGTCGGTGAGCTTGCCCTGGATCTCCTCCGGGGCGCGCGCCGCGGACGTGGGGCGCACCGCCTCGTGGGCTTCCTGGGCGTTCTTGGACTTGGTCTTGTAGACCCGCGGCTCCGCCGGCAGGTGGTCTTTGCCGAAGCGCTTCTCGATGACCTCGCGGATCTCGGCCACCGCCTCGGCAGCCAGGTTCACCGAGTCGGTGCGCATGTAGGTGATGAGGCCCACCGGCCCCTCGCCGGTCAGGTCGATGCCTTCATACAGCTGCTGGGCGATGCGCATGGTGCGCTGCGCCCCGTAGCCGAGCTTGCGGGAGGCCTCCTGCTGCAGCGTGGACGTGGTGAACGGCGCGGCCGGGTTGCGGCGGCGCTGCTTCTTCTCGACGCTGGCGACCTTGAGCTTGCCGTTGGCGGACTTGAGCAGGGCCTTCTCGGCGCCCTTGGCCGACTTCTCGTCGCGGAAGCTGAACTGTTCGACCTTGGTGCCCTGGAACTGCCAGAGGCGCGGCTCGAAGGCCTGGCCGTTCTTCTCGGCCTTGCCGAGCAGGGTCCAGTATTCCTCGCTCTTGAACTTCTCGATCTCGTCCTCGCGCTCGCAGATGAGGCGCAGTGCGGGCGACTGCACGCGGCCGGCGGACAGGCCGCGGCGGATCTTCTTCCACAGCAGCGGAGACAGGTTGAAACCCACCAGGTAGTCGAGCGCGCGGCGTGCCTGCTGCGCGGACACGAGGTCCTGGGAGAGCGGACGCGGGTTGGCCACCGCTTCGTTCACGGCGCGCTGGGTGATCTCGTGGAACACCACGCGGTGCACGTCCTTGTCCTTGAGCAGGCCCTTCTCCTTGAGGATCTCGGTGAGGTGCCAGGAGATGGCCTCCCCCTCGCGGTCCGGGTCGGTCGCGAGGTAGAGTGCGTCCGCCTTCTTGAGCGCCTTGGCGATGGCGTCCACGTGCTTCTCGTTGCGCTCGATCAGCTGGTACTTCATGGCGAAGTCGCTGGCGGGATCCACCGCCCCTTCCTTCGGCACCAGGTCGCGCACGTGGCCGTACGAGGCCAGCACCTCGAAGCCCTTGCCCAGGTACTTCTTGATGGTCTTGGCCTTCGCGGGGGATTCGACGATGACTAGGTTTGCACTCATATATATACAGCAATACTACAAAAGGTTTTGGCGGCGCAAGTTCGCAGGCCGCATATGTGTGGGGCGTGACCTGATCGCCACCGGCCTTTCGGGCGCGAAGTTTCCGCGAGCGTGGCGCAAAAAGCAAACCCGGCATGGAGCCGGGTGGAGGGAAGACCCGATGTCGCCGGGGCTTCGGAGCCCCGGCAGACGTGGGTTTCTACAGCGTTTGGCGGCCGCCGGCATCAGTGCATCACGCCCACGGTTTGGTCGAACACCAGTTCTTCCATGCGCGCATAAGCGTCTTCCTGGCCGGGGCGGTTGAACAACACCATCAGGATGATCCACTTCACCTGTTCCAGGTCGATCTCCGCGTTGTCCAGCGCCATGATTCGGTCGATCACCACCTCACGCTGCGCAGCCTCGAGGATCCCGATGTTCTCCAGGTACTGGATGAAGCCGCGGCAGTCCACGCTCAGCTTCTCCAGTTCCTGCGCCGCATACACGCGCAACGCATCGCGCTGCGCCACCACCGGTTCGTTCTCCGGCGGATTGCGGGCCAGGTTCTCCAGCCAGTCGAAGGCGCGGTTGATCTCGGGTTTGGCGAAACCGGCTTCTTCCAGTTCCAC
>DATIVR010000053.1:0-6207 GCA_035465695.1 Gammaproteobacteria bacterium | reverse complement strand
CCTGCAACTGCTCGGCGGCGCCTGGATCATCCAGACCCTGCCCATCGTGGTGATCGGCCTCTATACCCGCTGGCTGCACCGCTGGGCGCTGGCCGCCGGCTGGGCCGTGGGCATGGGTTTGAGCACCTGGATGGTGGTGTCCCAGCAGTTCAAGCCCACCTTCCCGCTGCACGTAGGCGACTGGACGTTGCCGGGCTACGCCGACTTCTACTCGGCGATCCTCAATCTCGTCATCGCCATCGTGCTCACCTGGTTGTTCCGCGCCGCGAGGCTTCCGGAGGCGCCGGACGCCACCGTCCCCGCCGACTACGAACACGACGTGGCTTAAGGAGCCGTCCATGCGCAAGTCTCTCGCCCTGTTCCTGTCTCTCGCGGCGGCCGGCGCGGCTTGCGCTGCTACGCCGCCCGCCGACCTGGTGCTGGAACATGGCACGCTGGCGACCCTGGAAGCCAAGCAACCCACGGCACAGGCCATCGCCGTGAAGGGTGGCCGCATCGTGGCGGTAGGTAGCGATGCGGACGTCCAGCCTTATATAGGTGCGGCCACCCAGCTGATCGACCTCAAGGGCGCTTTCGCCATGCCGGGGTTCATCGAAGGCCACGGGCACTTCCTGGAACTGGGCGACTCCCTGATGCAGCTGGATCTCACCCAGGCCAAGGACTGGGACGAGATCGTCGCCATGGTCAAGGCGGCGGTGGCGAACGCCAAGCCGGGGCAGTGGATCATCGGCCGTGGCTGGCACCAGGAGAAGTGGACTCAGGCGCCGCAGCCCAACGTGGATGGCTACCCGTTGCACGCGAGCCTGGATGCCGTGTCGCCCGACAATCCGGTCATGCTCACCCACGCCAGCGGCCACGGCGTGTATGTGAACGCGGTGGTGCTGAAGATGGTGGGCATCCACAAGGGCACGCCGGACCCGGAAGGCGGCCAGATCGTGAAGGACGCGTCCGGCGAGCCCGTGGGTTTCCTGCGGGACAACGCCATGGACCCGGTGCATGCCGCACTGAACGCCAGCATCAAGAAGCGCGGCGAGGCCGCCAACGAGGCTTATATAGGACGCGCCGCCGCGATGGCCGCCCAAGACGCCCTCAAGAAGGGCATCACCGGCTTCGTGGACCAGGGCGAGAGTTTCGCGGTGCTGGACCAGTTGAAGCGTCTGGCGTCGGAAGGCCGGCTGCCGCTGCGGCTCTACGCCCAGGTGGATCCGAGCAACGAAGACTACGGCCTGTTGGCCGCCGGACGTTACCGCCAGTACCCGCCGCTGGAGCAACTCAAGCGCTTCCTGCCGGAGCATCGCATCGTCGGCTACGACGACGACCACTTCACCGTACGCGCCGTGGGCGAGGTGTATTCCGATGGCGCGCTCGGCACCCACACCGCCTGGTTCCTGAAACCTTACGACGATCTGCCCGGAAGCAGCGGTGTCTCGGTGCTGCCGCCCGCGGACATCCGCGCCTGGGCCGAGGCCGCGCTCGCCGCCGGCTACCAGGTCACCACCCACGCCATCGGCGACCGCGCCAACCGCGAGGTGCTGGACGTGTACCAGGCGGTGTTCGCCGCGCACCCCCGAGCCAAGGACCTGCGCTGGCGCATCGAGCACGCCCAGCATCTCGACCCGGCCGACATCCCGCGCTTCGGCAAGCTCGGCGTCATCGCCTCCATGCAGTCCATCCACGAATGTTCCGACGCGCCCTACGTGGTGAAGCGCCTCGGGGAAGAGCGGGCGAAGGACGGCGCTTACGCCTGGCACAGCATCATCGCGAGCGGCGGCATGGTCGCCAACGGCACCGACGTGCCGGTGGAAGACGAGGACCCCATCCCCAACTTCTATTGCGCGGTGACGCGCCGCTCCGAGAAGGACGGCGTGCCGTTCCATCCTGAGCAGGCCATGACCCGCGAGGAAGCGCTCAAGTCCTACACCTGGAACAACGCCTACGCGACCTTCAGCGAGGATGAGCTGGGTTCCTTGAAGGTGGGCAAGCGCGCGGACATCACCGTGCTCTCCCAGGACCTGCTCACGGTGCCGGAGGACAAGATCCTCGCCACCCAGGTGCTGTACACCATCGTCGGCGGCAAGGTCCTCTACACCAAGCCGTGACGGCGCGGCCGGATGTTTCGCCCACTAAGTTCCGCATCGACGCGGAACTTGCATATTCCGGCTTCTCCGCGTGTAAACGCGCTACATATCCCGCGCGTTTTTATATGGATAGCAGGTCCGTTTCCCTCCTGCACACCGCCTCTTGCACTGGCCCCGCCATGGGCTAGGATAAAAACAAGACCGTCGGTATGGAGGAAGAGGGATCATGAGTCATGTGCTCGCCGTCGAGAGTCTCGAGGACTGGTTCCGCAAGTCGTTCACCGAGGCCATGCATAGCCGCAAGGTCGAGGCCGCGGTGCCGACCGAGCACTACGTGGTGCAACTGCTCACCGGCTTCGCGCGCTCGGACCGCTTCTACGAATACGTGGAGGGTTCCGGCTACCAGCTGCGTCCGCTCGCCAGCATCATGGCCGGCGCCTTCGAGGCGCCTTCCCTCGAGGAGCGGCAGCAGATGCTGCGCCGGCTCGGCGACCTCGCGCTCTTCATCGCCGGCTTCTTTGCCGAGTATATCTATCGGCGTCCCGTGGACGTGGGTTACTACAGCCAGATGGGCGAGACGGCCTACGGCATGCTGAGCGACCTGCCGGCGGCGGACCTGCGTGGCCGCGCGCTCGCCGGCGTGTTCGGTGAGCTCACCACGAAGTTCCGCCAGTTCGTGGACGTGTTGAACGAGATGGCGCACCAGGCCCGGCCGGAAGACGAGCGCGATCTGCTGCGGCTCTACGAGCAGTGGTTGAAGAGCGGCAGCCCGCGCGCCGCCGAGCGGCTGCGTGCGCTGGGGCTCGAGCCCGCCGAAGCCGCCCACACCCGCTTCACGCACTGACGCCATGGACACGGCGCCCGGGGTCGCCACCGTCTCCTCGCTGCAGGAGTACCTGGGGCGGCTGTATGCGCTGGAGACCGCGTTCCGTGTCGATGACTTCCTGCTCACCGACGAAGCCGTGGCGCGCGAGTTGGAGGGCGAGGCCTTCCGCGCCGTCGAGGAGAAGCTGCTGGTGGAGGAGGGCGAGGGCGGACTCGGGCTCTCGCTCTATCTCGATCCGCAGATGCTCAAGCGCCTGGAGGAAGCGCGACCGCTGGAGTCGCTGCGCCGCGCCGGACTGGAGGACTTCTGGTCAGTGCTGGAGGGCGTGAGCCATTTCACCTATCTGACCTTCAAGGCGCAGCACGACCGCGGCGTGCGGCCGGTGGAACTGGAGCTGCAGGCCGAGGTGGACAAGTTCGTGGTGACCGCGCTCCTGGCGCTGGCGCAGCGCATCCCCACCTCGGGGCAGGCGCTGCACCATTGGCTCTTCGAGCTGTCGCGGCCGGACCCGGCGCTGGAGGGTGACTTGCGCCGCCGCTATCGGGATGCCGGGCGTAGCGCCGCG
Organism: Gammaproteobacteria bacterium; assembly: GCA_035465695.1. Taxonomy (GTDB): domain Bacteria; phylum Pseudomonadota; class Gammaproteobacteria; order Natronospirales; family REEB76; genus DASUBN01. Next base: position 2,738 of record DATIVR010000053.1, on the reverse strand, counting down.
CGTTACTGCAGCAGCCTGCTGCATCGTTTCCCGGACGTGGGTCCCGGACTGCTGCCCGAGCTGCGGCACTTCTACCGCCTCGATCACCCGGGCAAACTGCACTTCATTGAGAAGCTGGCCTGAGCCCGAGCCCCGTCATGGGTTGTCCGCCGCGCGCATGAGATGCTCGTAGAGCAACTCGAAACGCTCGCCGGGGCTGCGGCCGAACAAGGGGTCGTCCAGTTCCTCGAACTCATAGGCGATGTCGGCCCAATCGGCCGGTGTCAGCAACTGTTCGGCGCGCGGAAACAGCACATGTTCTTCCTCCTCGGAATGATGGCGTTGCATCTCCAGATAGGCACGGCCCATCTCCAGTAGCCGGCTGCGCGCCAGTGTGCCGGGCTTCGGCGCGTTCAGCGCGCACTCCATCAGCCAGTCTTCCAGTTCGTATATCTGCCGGTGCTCGTCCCGCGCATGCTCCACCGCATCCTTCAGGTCCGGCGCCGCCTTGAGGAGCCGCTCGAAGACCAGGTCTTCCTTGGGGTGATGTGCCTGGCTCGGGAAGCGCCGCATGTAGTGCAGGGCATTGGCCAGCAGTACGAAGTCCGGCGTGCGCCCCGTCTCCAGCAACTCCAGCTGGTCGCGGATCAGCACCAGTATGCTGCGCATGTTGCCGTGGTCCTGCCGCAGCCGCGCGATCGGTGACATGGGTTTCGCTCCCCACGAAGGTATGGAAGCTTTATACGCAGGCTGCGCCGGATGCGCCTTGACCTGGGTCAGGTCCGGAGGTACCCCGGCTGCTATCATCGGTTCCATGCTTCCCCGTTCGGTGCCGTTGCTCGCCTGCCTGCTGGCCGCTCCCGGGGCCTGGGCCGACGATCTCTATGACGGCGCCAGCACCTTCCTCGACCTCGGCAGTTACAACACGCCTTTTCAATACCCCGACGGCTCGCACCAGGCCGACGTGGGCCGTTATGGCGTGGCGTTCAGCCAGCCGCTGGCGAACGACTTCGACGTGGAGCTGCACGGCGGTTATCTCACCCTGGAGGTGGCCGGCGAGCCGCAACCTGTGCCGCAGACCGGCAGCGGCCGCTATCTCGGCCTGATGACGCGCTACGAAGGTACCGGGCAGGATCACCTGAACTTCTCCGCCGAGCTGTCCTACACTTGGCTCGATGTGGACAGCTCCGGTTTCGGGGCGCCACGTTTCCTGCCGCCTTCCCAATTCACCTGGTACGAGACCTGGGTGGCAGCGGGGCCGGTGCTCCGTTACGGACCGCTGCGCCTGTCGCTGGGCGCCTACTACCAGAACCTGGACGGCACCGAGACCGACAACGATCCGGCCCGCGTGCTGGATTTCCACGCCGGCAAGAGCTTCGGCCCTTACCTCGGGGTGGCGCTCTACGTGCAGCCGGACTATTCCATCGGCCTCATCGGTACCGCCGGGGCCAGGAAAGGGGTAAGGCTGGTCTTCCAGCGCGACTTCTAGTCAAGGCTGCTGCGCTCGGTAGGGTGTCTTCTGTAGTCAATCTAGGGCATTTAAGTTGCTATCCTTGACCCCTGGGGCAAGTCCAGCGGGGAGCAACCATGCAGATCTTCCTTTGGGTCGTCGGCGCGATAGTGATCTTCCTGGCGCTGGTGGCGATGTACGACATGCGCCAGAAGCGCCACGCCATCATGCACAACTATCCCGTCATCGGGCACCTGCGCTACCTGATGGAGTTCATCGGTCCTGAGCTGCGTCAATACTGGGTGGCGGACGACAAGGAAGAGCTGCCGTTCAACCGCAGCGAGCGCACCTGGGTCTATGCCACCGCCAAGGGGCAGAACAACTTCTTCGGCTTCGGCACCGAGGAACAGCAATACTCGGTGGGCTATCCCATCATCAAGAACAAGGCCTTCCCCTTCCCCGAGGGCAAGGCCGTGCATATTGGCGGCGATCCAAGCGCGGTGCCCTGCCTCAAGGTGCTGGGCGCCAGCCACAAGCGCAAGCATGCCTGGCGGCCCACCTCGGTGGTGAACATCTCCGCCATGTCCTTCGGCTCCCTGGGCAAGAACGCCATCTCCGCCCTCAACCTCGGCGCCAAGATGGCGCATTGCTTCCACAACACCGGCGAGGGCGGTTTGAGCCCGTATCACCTGCTGGGCGGCGACGTGGTGTTCGAGATCGGCACCGGCTATTTCGGCGTGCGCGACAAGCAGGGCAAGTTCTCCATGGACATGCTGGCTGAGAAGTGCGCCCGCTACCCCCAGATCAAGGCCATCGAGATCAAGCTCTCCCAGGGCGCCAAGCCCGGCAAGGGCGGCGTGCTGCCCGGCGTGAAGGTGGTGCCGGAGATCGCCGCCACCCGCGGCGTGCCCGCCTACCAGGACTGCATCTCGCCCAACGCCCACAGCGAGTTTGCCAGCGTGGACCAGATGATCGACTGGATCGAACTCATCGCCGACCGCACCGGACTGCCGGTGGGCATCAAGTCCGCCATCGGCTTCACCGACTTCTGGGAGGAGCTGGCCGCGCGCATGAAGAAGCGCAAGGAAGGCCCCGACCACATCACCATCGACGGCGGCGAGGGCGGCACCGGCGCCGCACCGCTCACCTACACCGACCACGTGTCGCTGCCCTTCAAGATCGGCTTCGCCCGCGTCTATCAGATCTTCCAGAAGCAGGGCGTCTCCAAGGACCTCATCTGGATCGGCAGCGGCAAGCTCGGGTTCCCGGATCGCGCCGTGGTGGCCTTCGCCATGGGTTGCGACATGGT
>DATIVR010000052.1:0-3768 GCA_035465695.1 Gammaproteobacteria bacterium | reverse complement strand
TGGCTGTACACGCTGCAATCCATGGTCATGTCCGTGGTGCGAGCCGCATACTCCACCTGATGGAGGTCCGCACCAGTGGTCAGCTTGCCGGGCGCCAGATATTCGAAACGGAAGTGCGCTTCCATTAAATCGCCGGAGCCGTGCTCGGGCCGTCCCACCAGATAGACTTTCTGGGTGTTGCGCGGATCGATGCCAAGATAGGTCCAGTCCAACGGGATGCCACAGGCAGCCTTATACATGATGCCGGTGACGCTATCGGGTGCGACGGAATCGGGACGGGCGTCCCTGGGGGGAGTGATGCCGAATACGGCCACGTCATCTTCGTCGTAGTACGTCTCATGCAGCAACGTCATGGTCTGGTTGGCGCAATCCATCATCACTTCCGCTTGACGGCTCACGTAATCTATCTTGGTGAACGATGGCGCCGCCACGAGGCTGCGGGTCGAGCGATACACGAAGCGGAAACGGGCTTTCACGGTGGAGCGACTGTGGGTGCCCGAGTTGGGCACCCGTGCATAGATGTCCTGGGTCTTCTGTGGGTCCTCACCGAGTGAGACCCAATCTATGGCTTTGCCGCAAGCGCCCTGGTAGATCACGTCACTGATACCGCCGGCGAAGACCTGGGCGACATCGACACCCGGCGTGGGCTTCACGTGGTAGACCTGCTTGTCATCCACGTCGTAATAGTTTTCGTCCAACAGATAGATGGTCTGCTTGTTACAGTCGACCTGGATGAGATCCCGGCGCTCGACATAGCTGATCGGTTTCAGGTCCGAGTCGGTGACCTGATGCACCGCATTGAACTCGAAGCGGAACTGCGCGGTGGCGGTGCCCTTCTTCTTGTCGGTGGAGAGCTCGCGGATGTAGATATTTTGAGTGCCATCCGGGTCGTTGCCCAGATACGTCCACTGGTGCGGGTCGCCACCGCTTACGGGAGCATGGGCGCAAGCGCCCAGGAGGGCACTCAGCAGGAGAGGCGCCAGGCGGCGCAGCGCAGATCCCGGGCCGTTCATATGTTAAACAATATATCTTGTGCGGCAGTTTCACAACTGCGCCCAAGCCGTTGATTAGGCTGGACCCTTATCCTGGCGCCAAGTCCGGATGCGTGCTTCCCTTTCGGCGCGGCGCTGGGCCGCCCGAGCCAGTATCGCCAGCCTCTCCGTATCGGCCGCTTCGCTCCAGATGCGGATCTCGTCCAGGCTACGGCCACAGCCCAAGCAGACATCGTGCTCATCCAGGCAGCAGTTGCGCACGCAGGGCGAGGGTACCGAAGGCGGCGGTCGCATGCCTCAGCCGCCGTGACTGAGGGTGACGGCCAGGAACACCGCATAGGCAACGCCGTTCAGCAGCATGGCACGGGGGGTCAAGCGCCGGCGCATCACCAGGAATAGCGTCCACAGGGTCATGATGAGCGTGATGCCCATGGTCCAGAGCACTTCATGGTCAGGTCGCCAGTTGGCGAGCTGCAGGCCGAAGGCGGGCAACAGCGTGCCCTGGAAGACCATGGCGCCCGTCAGGTTGCCGAAGGCCAGGGTATCCTTGCCGCGGCTCACCCAGAGGATGCTGTTGAACTTCTCCGGCATCTCGGTGGCTATGGGGATGACGATGAGCGACAGCACCAATACCCCGATGCCAGTGAGGGCCGCGACGTGCTCGACTCCGGTGACGAACAACTTCGCGCCAATGACAATCAAAGCCAGGCCCAATACCAATTGAGCCGTCTCCCAGGCCATCTTCTGCGAGAATCCCAGCCGCGCGACATGCAGCGGAGCACTGGCCTGGGTGCCATGACCTGCCTTCACAAGCAGCGCCGAAGCTTGCACCGTGTTATAGACGTAATACCCATAGAGGAACACCAGGCACAAGCCAGCGGCCACGTGGATGCCGGCGGGGACCCGCGGCACGAAGAGACTGATGAAGGCGATGAGATAAGCGGCCACGAAGTAGCCCAAGTCCCGCACCATGCCGCTAAGCTCGGGTTTCAGCGGCATACCCCAGCCGCGACGGAAGCCCGTGAATAACGCCACCAGTGCCATGGCCAGCGTGATGAGCATGAGCGGCGATCCCAAGATGGCGCCGACACCTATGCCCTGGCGCACTTCGCTGGTCGAGCCGCCGAAGAACACCGCGATGATGGGCACCACGGTCTCGGGCAGAGCGGTGGCGACGGCCGCGAAAACCGAACCCACCAGTCCCTCGGAGAGATGGAAGCGCTGGCCCAGGTGCTCCAGGGAATTGGTGAAAAGTTCAGCACCAGTAAGGATTATGGCGAGGGCCGCCAGCAGCAGCGCGCTGTACAAGGTCAACACGGACGTCTCCGTCGGCGGTCCATGCTAGAAAGCATCGGATCGGGATTTTAACCGATGGGTCGGGCTGGCGCGCTGCGCGCCGCTTCCAGGGCTTGCGCGAATACCTCCGGCGGCTGCGCGCCGGCGAGCGCATATCGCCCGTCGAAGATGAAGAACGGCACACCGCTGATCTGCAGACGGGCGGCCGTGGCCAGATCGTCCTGGACTTCCTGCTGCCCGCCCTCGCTGGCGAGGAAAGCCTGGACGTCGCCCGCGATCCCCGCAGCAGCGGCCACCTCTGCCAGGACGGCACGGTCCCCTATATCCCGGCCTGCGATGAAGTAAGCCTTCATCAATGCCTCCTTGAGGCGGCTTTGTTTGCCTTGGTTGCCGGCAAGCCACAGCAGACGGTGTGCGTCCCGCGTGTTAGGGCTGCGACCGATCTTGTCGAACTGGAAGTCGATACCCGCTTCCCTGCCGACCTCATCGAGGCGCGCATGGATGCGCTCAGCGGCACCCGGGCCAAACTTGCTCTCAAGATACTCGCGCCTGTCCACCCCGCCCGATGGCAGGTCAGGATTCAACTGGAAGGCGTGCCAATGCACTTCGGCATCGGTAGCCTTGGCGGAAGCGAGAGCCTGTTCGAGCCGGCGCTTGCCCACGAAGCACCATGGGCAAACCACGTCTGAGAAGACGTCGATGCGCACTTAGCGGCTGACCTTGGTGTAGATGACGCTCGGCTTGTCGCTGCGGCGGGAATAGAGATGCACGCCGGCGAAATCCGCGAGGGCCTCATCCCGTTCCTGTTCGGTCGCATACCAGCGTTCCGCGACCCAGTCGGGACCCAGCAGGTGGGGGGCGGTCATGGGGTCGTCCGGAGGCAGGGTGCAACGGATGCCGAAGCGTCTCTTGGCGGGGTCCTTGTTCATGGGATCAACTCTGGGCGAAGTATCGGTGCAGATATTCCTCGAAGGATAACCTATCCGCCGCCTCGATGGCGGCTTGCTCCAGCAGGGAAGCCTTCGCCTGGGCTGCGAGGTAGCTCTCGGCGGCTGCCGGCAGCGGGTGGGCCAGGAAGCATTCGCGATGCGCCTCGGAGAGCCGCTTGGCGAAGCGGAAGAAGCTCTCACCGTTGGCCCCCATGTCCCGCAGCATCCGCGCGGAAGGGGTGAGATCCGCGTCTTCCATGGCGGCCTGTCGGGCGGCGAGAGTCCGGCCATAGGGCTTGTCCGCCTGGTCCTGATCCAGCATGGCGCAGATCGGCTCCAATGCCGACAATAGCTGGCGGCCCCAGTCGCGCAGCAGTATGGACTTGCCGTCGCGTTCCAATCGGAGTTGCGGGTCACGGCCACGGCGCGCCACCGCCAACTGGTTGCGGCCGATCTCCGCCTGTTCCGCCGCGTCGGTGGGCGGACTATCGGAGAGCAGGCACAGCAACAACAGGGCTTCGATGAATCGCAAGGCCGAGTCATCGGTGCCG
>DATIVR010000051.1:0-2825 GCA_035465695.1 Gammaproteobacteria bacterium | reverse complement strand
CCGTTGGCTTGAGCCGGAGATCCTCGGCCTCCTGGTAGCAGGCGCGGTGCTGAACGTGGCCTTCCTCGCCGCCGAGCGCCGCGCCTCTCATCCCATCGTGCCGCTGCAGATCTTCCGGGACCCCATCATCGCCATCGGCCTGCTCAACACCGGCCTGACCATCGCGGTGGCCTTCGGCCTGACGGTGTTCACGCCGCTGTTCCTACAGTCCGTATTGCATGCCAGCGCCGCCGCCAGCGGCGAGATCCTGCTGCCCATCAGCCTCACCTTCGGCCTCACCGCCACCGCTTCCGCCTTCCTGGTGGGGCGCATCGGCCGTTACCGTAGCGTGGCCCTCGCCGGCACCGTGATCGCCGTGGCCGGCGCCTACCTGCTCACGCGCATGGATGCCGGGAGTTCACGGCTTGCGCTGCTGCTGTTCGCGGTGATCAACGCCTTCGGCCTCGGCATCTGCATGCCGCTCTACAACATCGCGGTGCAGAATGCCGCCAAGCTGCATCACCTGGGGGTAGCCACCTCCATGGTCTATTTCACGCGGCTGATGTGCTCCGCCCTGGCAGTGGCGGTGTACGGCGCCATCCTGGTACGCGGTGAGAAGACCTCGGGCCTGGTGCAGGCGCTGAGCCAGGTGTTCTGGGTGATGGCCGGGCTTTGCGTGGCGACTCTGATCACCACGCTCTTCCTGAAGGAGATCCCGCTCCGCCGCTCTAACAAGAAGCCCGAGCCCGAAACATCTCCAGCGGGTTAGTCTCGATCCGTCATGGTCTTGCCTTTAGAGGCCACTCTGCGCCGGGTTTCCTTGGGATCAGCCGTGAGCGGCCGCAGTATCTCAACCCGGTCACCTTGCTCCAAGACCCTCCCCGCTTCCACGCGCTTGCCGCGGATGCCCAAGGGCTGCCGCGCGAGATCGATCTCGGGGTAACGGGCTGTGAGACCGGAGCGCTCGGCCGCCTCCAGGGCGGTGGTGCCGGCGGGCACGGTCAGCGCCACCATGGCCTGCACCTCGGGCTTGGCGTAGCAGACCTCGACGCGGATGCTCTCAGCCATGCAAGGCCGCGGCGCGGCGGATGAAGGCATCCACCAGGGAGTTGCAGATCTCCTCGAACACCGGCCCCGCCACCATGTCCAGCAGAAAGCTGTCGAACTGGAACTCCATGTCCAGCAGCACCTTGGAGCCATCGGGTCCCAGGTCCGTGAACTGCCAGCGGCCTTCCAGGTGCTTGAAGGGGCCGTTCTCCAGGGTCATGGTTATGCCGGAGTCCGGCGTCAGGTAGTTATGGGTGGTGAAACTCTTGTGGAAGCTGCCGCGTGCCAGGTCCAGGCGGGCGCGCATATCGGTGGCGCTGGCCTCCAGCACTTCGGCGCCGCGGCACCAAGGCAGGAACTCCGGATAACGCGCCACGTCGTTGACGAGCTGATACATCTCGGATGCAGGGTAAGGCACCAGAGCATTCTTATGAACTCTGCGCATGTGGGCATTATAAGGTTTAGGTGCAGGGACGCACCTAACGCGAATCAGCCACGCTGATTCGCGGAGGCAAGTCCGGGCCTGTACCGGGCTTGCCGAGTCCGGGAAACCCAGGACGGTTTCCCGGACCGGATTGGAGCGGCGGCCATAAAGATGACTCGCACGTATCCTGACTACGGGATTTCCCGGATAATGGCGATATCGGACACCGGATAGCCGCGTGAAGAACGACAAAGACGACGACAAGAAGAAGGGCCAGTCCACCATCGCGCTCAACAAGCGCGCCCGCTTCGACTACTTCATCGAGGAACGCTTCGAGGCCGGCATCGCCCTGGAAGGCTGGGAAGTGAAGAGCCTGCGCGCGGGCAAGGTGCAGATCGCCGAGAGCTACGTGATCATCAAGGACCGGGAAGCCTACCTGTTAGGCGCCCTCATCACGCCGCTCATGACCGCCTCCACCCACGTGCATCCGGACCCGACCCGCACCCGCAAGCTGCTGATGCATCGGGAAGAACTGGCCCGGCTCATCGGCGCGGTGGAACGCAAGGGCTATACCCTGGTCCCCACCGCCATGTACTGGAGCAAGGGCCGCGCCAAGCTGGAAGTGGGTCTCGCCAAGGGCAAGCAGGCCCACGACAAGCGCGCCGCCATCAAGGAACGGGACTGGGAACGCCAAAAGGGGCGCATGCTGCGCCACTGAGCGCTAGTGCTGCGCCTGGACCTCGATCAGCACGAAGGCCAGGTCCCGATCGTCGCCGCCGGGCTTCTTCACCAGACCTTCGGCCTCGATGTTCAAGGTGAATTCCCTGGACAGCTTGGACGGCAGGTCCAGCGCCCACTCGAACTCGCGACCCGGCTTGGGCTCGAACTCCCCCGCCGCCTTGCCATCCACCGTGGCACGCAAGCGCATGCCTGACGCTCGGTCCTCCGGTATCCAGCCGCGCACCCGCAATGACTTGATGGTCTTGGATGGGGTCGCCGTCACTTGCAGATGACTGGATGCCCAGCCATCCGCGAACACGCCCTTGGCGCTGCCGGGTTTCTGCAGCAGATAACCGGTGAACGGCAGGCGCACCGAAGCCAGGAGTTCGCGGATGTAGTCGGCGGAGACATCGCTCTCGCGGCTGAACTTGAGCTCCTGGTCCTGGTAGAACTTGATCCAGCCATCGCGCTTGGTGAGCAGGCGCTTGATGTCCGTGACCTCGTCGGCGCTCAGGGTATGGCCGGCCTTGATGCCTTCCGGCAGCGGCCGCTGCACGTAGAAGGTGCCGTGAAGCGGAGCGATCTCCTCCGCCGGCCGATCCTTGGTGTAGAGATAGATGGAGATGCACTTGCGGCTCAGGCCCGGCTTGGGCGG
>DATIVR010000050.1:0-10021 GCA_035465695.1 Gammaproteobacteria bacterium | reverse complement strand
GGACCGCTCCAGCACCGAGCGCACCGCGCCCAAGGCCGCACAGTCGTTCCCACTGAACATGAGCTGCACCAGCCGCTCCAAAGCCAGTTCGCGGTTGTCGCGTGCCAGTTGCCTGATGTTGGTGGAAGGCCGGCCGCGCCGGTCCAGGAACGCGCGGCGGATTTCATCGTCGTGATCCATCTAGAGACTCCCGATGCTGTGAGTGATATCCACGTGCGGCACGGCGAAACTGTTCGGAAGCGAACAACCTCGGTCGCGCGGCACGAATCGTGGTTCGAGTTTCCCAATTTCCGGTCGGTTGCCCCGTGCGGCGATACACCCGGCGACATCCAGCCGTAGTCCTGGCGTCTCTGCGCCCGGACCTGACCTGAATCAATGTTTTTGGCACCCCTTTCCGCCACCCTTATGGCACAGCAAGGAAGGGGGGGATGCCATGTCAGGGGAATTGCACAAGGTCGCAGTCACCGATCTGCAGCTGGGCATGTACGTAGCCCAGCTTGATCGTCCCTGGACGGATACGCCCTTCCTGTTCCAGGGCTTCTACCTGCATCACGACGATGAGATAGACCTCATCCGGCGCTTCTGCCAGCACGTATTTGTCGATGGGGAGCGCAGCCAAGGCTCTCCCGAGCCCGAAGCCGAATCCCGCACCATCACCCGTGTCACCAACCTGCGCTGGCCCACGCCCGGCAAGCCCCAGCCCTCAGGGGCTCGCAAGCGGGTCGAGTACGCGCGCAGCGCACCCATCGAGTACGAGATGCCCGCAGCACGCGCCATATATGAAGAGAACGTCAAGGCGGCCGAGGACGTGCTGAAGCGTCTGCGCGAGACCGGCTACCTCAATCTCGAATTGGTGCAGCAGACGGTGTCCCAGGTCATGGACAGCGTGCTACGCAACCCCGACACCATGGTCTGGCTCTCACGTCTGCGCCACCACGACGAATATGTCTATCAGCACTCCATCAACTCCTGTATCTGGGGGCTGGCCTTCGCCCGCCACCTGGGGCTGGATCGCCAGTCCATCTATGAGATCGGCTTGGGCGCCATGCTCCAGGACGTCGGCAAGACCAGCCTCCCGTCCTTGCTGCTTTCCAAGCCGGGGCCCCTGTCGGATGCCGAGATGCGCGTGATGCGCTCCCACGTGGAGCACAGCGTCAACATCATGCGCAACACTCCCGGTGTCACCGGCCGCATGATCGACATGGTGCGGGCTCACCACGAACGTTTCGATGGCAGCGGCTATCCGGATGGGCTCAAGGGCAATCAGATCCCCACCTTCGCCAAGATCGGCGCCATGGTGGATTGTTACGATGCGCTCATCAGCCCAAGGCCCTATGCGCAGGCCCTGAGCCCGCACCATGCCCTACGGGAGATATATAAGTGGCGAGGCAATCTCTTCCAGCCCGAGGTGGTCGAGCAGTTCATCCAGGCGGTGGGGGTCTATCCCACCGGTACTCTGGTCGAGCTAAATACCGGCGCCGTGGGCGTGGTGATCTCCCAGAATGACAGCCGCCGCCTGCGCCCGCGGGTCATGCTGGTCCTCGACGAGAAGAAGCACCCCTTGCCTCGTTTCGAGACCGTGGACCTGCTGCACGACGACGTCTGGTCGGATGTCCGGAAGTTCTGGATCGAGCGACACGTGTCTGCGGACTCCTACGGCATCGATCCCCAGTCCTTGTATATCTGAGGCGGCGCATACCGTGGAAGACCGCCAGGACAACATCATCTCACTGCGCCCCAACCGCTCCCTGCTGCTGCGGTACCTGCAGACCCATGTGGAGCAGGCCCATGAGGCCGGCGAGGAGCTCGCGGTCCTGGTGATCCAGGTGCAGCGCCGCACGGAGATCGTGGCTCTCTATGACAGCCGCGCCATCGAGTCCCTGCTTGAACAGCTCGCCCTGCGCCTGGCCGGCCTTTGCCGGCGTCAGGACCGGGTGATGCGTATCGCGGACTTCGAATATGTCATGTACCTGCCTGCCATCTTCAATAGCGGCCACGCTTTGTTGGCGGCGAACAAGATCATGCTCGCCTTGGGCCAGCCCTTCACTCTGGAAGGTCGCCCCTTTCTGGCGGAGGTGAAGATCGGTATCGCGCTCTTCCCCGAAGACGCCGCCCGGCCCGACAACCTGCTGCAGTATGCGGAGTCCGCCCTCGAGGAGGCCCGAGTCAATAAGCTTCCCTATGCCCATTACTCCGGTACGCGCCTCGACCAGTTGGAGGAGGACTGGGACATGGAAGGCGCCATCGACGCTGCGCTCCAGAGCGGTGAGTTCGAAGTTCATTATCAGCCGAAGATCGACCTGCGCCGCCGGTCCCTTGTGGGCGCCGAAGCCTTGGTGCGCTGGCGCCATCCTGGGCGCGGCTTGGTCTCCCCTGCCGCCTTCGTGCCCGTGGCGGCCCGTTCCGGCAAGCTCCGCGCGATCACCTGGTCAGTCATCAACATGACGTTGCAGCATGCTGCTGCCTGGCAGGAGACTCAGCCCGGCTTGTCGGTGTCGGTGAATATCGATCCTTCGCTTCTGGACGACGACTTGGTCTCCCGCGTCTCCGATGCGCTCGCCATGTGGGGATTGGAGCCGGACCGCCTCACGCTGGAGATCACCGAGACCGGCGTGATGAACCAACCCGAAGTCGGCTTCGCCGCGCTGCGGCGGCTGCGTGGCCGCGGCGTGCACATCTGCATCGATGACTTCGGCAGCGGCTATTCCTCCCTCACCAATTTCCGCCACATCCCGGCCAGTGAGCTCAAGATCGACCGCAGCTTCGTCGTCCGCTTGATCACGGATCCCTTCGATGCCCGTATCGTCCGCAGCGTGGTGGCACTTGCCCGCGCCTTTGAGATAGAGGTGGCCGCCGCCGGCGCCGAGAACGTCTCGATCCTCGGCCGGCTTGGCATGCTTGGCTGCGACTATGCCCAGGGCTATTGCGTGAGTCCGCCGCTGCCGGTGGACGGCTTCCTGGCCCTCGCAGCGGACTACGAGCCGATTCTGTTCTGATTGGCCGCGTTTTACAGATTTCCGTTTTGCCTTCACGGCTTTACCTCGGATGGAAATGTAGGAAAAGGTGTAGATTGGCTGTGACCGGCACCCGCTTCAGCAGACGACCCCATGCCTAGATCGTTGTTGCATCTGTTCCCATTCACGCTGTTCGCCCTGTTGGCTGCCTGCGGCGGTAGCAGTAGTAATGGCGTCATCGGCACGGTACCGGGCACAGGGACCGGCGCTACCGCACAAGTTCAAGGCATATGGACCGGCAGCCTCACCGTCACCGGCAATCCCAGCACTCCGATCTTAGCTCCCATCATCCAGGACGGCCTCGCTTTCTTCTTCGATAAGAACGGGGTGATCTATGTGCTGCCCGCCTTCACCGGGGCGTCCTCCATGAACGGCACGCTCCTGGCCATCGCCCCCGCGGGCGTCACGTTCCCGAACGGCCAGTCCCAGGAGAGCTTCTCGGTCACGGTCACTGTCACCAGTTCCGCTACGGGCACCACCCCGGTCCAGACCATCAGTGGCAGCTTCACCGGCAACGGCGAGACCGGCACCTTCACCCTCACGCCCACTCAGCCGTTCGCCGGCACGCCTTCCATCGTCGCCGGCAACTGGCAGGGTTTCGAGCTGGGGACCGGTTCCCCGGCGGTGGCCCTCACGGTGCAATCGGGCGGCGTCTTCGTCGGCAACGATGCCAACGGCTGCAACCTGAATGGCACCATCTCCCAGTTGCAGTCTGGTCAGAACCTGTTCAGCGTCACCGTCACCAGCACCGGTTCTTCGTCGCTATGCCTGGGCCAGATGAAAGGCCTGGCCTTCGAGAGCACCAGTGACTTCAGCGGCCTCTTCGGCGGCGCCATCGGCACTTACTATTACCTCACCGTCACCAATGCTTCGGGCGGCTTCGTAGCCGAGGTCAAAGTCCAGTAGGTCTTGGCGCATCCCCTCAGATGCGGTGTGGTAATCTCTACGCCGCAGGGAGCCAAAGGGGAAAGGGAATGCGTCTCACGTCTTTGTTTGTTCTCGCGTCTATTCTTGGCCTGACTGCCTGCGGCGGCGGCGGCGATACCGCGCCCGACCTGGAAGGCGTGTGGGCCGGTAATTACTCTTTCGGTGCGCAAGGTGAGCACCTGACCGGGATGATCAAAAACGGCGGTCCGGCATTCTTCTACCAATCGGACGGGGTACTTTTCGTGATGCCCCATACGCCCTCTGGTAGCCAGCTCGACGAACCCGTGGTGACATACCCGACGTACGGATTCATTTTCAACGGCGGCCAGACCACGCTAGCAAGCTGGCTGAAGGGTGACGCCTCCAGCAGTCAGATCAGTGGCACCCTCACCGTGGCCGGTGGCCTCGCCAATTTGGTGGTCAGACCCATCACTCCCCTGAAGGGCACTGCTTCGTTGGTCCCGGGCATCTGGAGCGGGCTTTATATCGGCTCGCAGAACGTGGCCTTGAACGTGTCTTCGTCCGGCGCCATCGCCGGTACTGATACCTATGGCTGCCAGTACACCGGGCAGATCGACCAATTGAAGTCCGGCGAGAACCTTTTCTCCGTCGCGCTGCATAACGCCGGGCCCGGACCCATCTGCGGCCACGTGTTCGATGGACTCGCCTACGAGAGCGATACCGACCAGACCGGCGCATACGGCAACGCTGCGGGTACTTACTACTATGTCGCCGCCTATGACCCCACTGAAGCCGTGGTCATGGAATTGAAGGTCCAGTGAACGCGTTCAGCGGCCCTCGAGCCTTCTGAAGGCCCTGCACGTCTGGCTGAAGCTTAGACCCTGCTTGGCCTTCTGCTTGCCGAACACCCAGATGCCATTGCGCTCGTCTGCGCCATACGGACATTGGGCGAGCGGCCCCGCCGCCTTGTAGGCATCGAAACCTTCCTGCAGCACCCGCCGATAAGTACTCCAATTGAATCGCATCGCAGATGAAAGGCCTGGCGTTCGAGAGCACCAGTGACTTCAGCGGCCTCTTCGGCGGCGCCATCGGCACTTACTATTACCTCACCGTCACCAATGCTTCGGGCGGCTTCGTAGCCGAGGTCAAAGTCCAGTAGACTAGGGTTCCATTCCAGAAAGGGGCCTGCTCATGCTTAAGCGCGCCTGCCTGTGCGCAGCCATGCTGCTGCTCGCCGCCTGTGGCGGTTCCGACAATAGCGCCAGCCTGGAAGGCACGTGGATAGGCGTCTACCAGCTGGATGGCAGCGGTCCGCCTGTTCCCATCGCAGCCGCCATCGAAGACGGTGGCCCTGCCCTCTTCTATGACAAGGATGGCTTCAGCTTCTATCTGCCGAAGCTTTCCGGCACCACCCTTGCCGGCACCACGGATGCTTACGCCTCCTACAGTTATACCTTCCCGAACGGCAGGGTCTGGCAGCATTTCACCACTGCGGGGACCGTCTCGCCCACCCAGATCACCGGCAGCTTCGCCAACAGCAGCGAGTCCGGCACCTTCACCCTCAAGCCGGAATCTCTCTACAGCGGCACTCCATCCATCGTCCCGGGCACCTGGGATGGCTTCTTCGTCGTCAACAGCTTCTCGGCGGTGAACGTGGTGATGGATGCCTCAGGTTCATTTCAGGGCAGCAGTCTTGCCGACCGTTGCACCTTCAAGGGCACGCTCACGCCCGTCAAGGCCGGCGAGAACCTGTATAGCGTGGATGTGTCCGAGTTCGGCTGCGCTGCCGGCGAGATGCACGGCCTTGCCTACCAGACCGACCTCGACGCCTACGGCTTCTTCCCCGGCGCTTCCGGCCATTACTACTACGTCGCCGCCTCCGACTCCACAAGGGCATTCGTAGCGGAATTCAAGGCGCCCTGATCGCGCTCACCTCAGGTCTTCCATCTTCCTGAAGGCCTTGCAGGTCTGGGTAAAACTCAGGCCCTGCTTGGCCTTCTGCTTTCCGAACACCCATATGCCGTTGCGCTCATCTGCGCCATACGGACATTGGGCGAGCGGCCCCGCCGCCTTGTAGGCATCGAAACCTTCCTGCAGCACGCGCCGATAAGTATTCCAATTGAATCGCATCGCTTCTCCGGCGGAATGAGGGATTTTGGCCTGCGGCTAGGCGCGGCCGTCCCGAGGAGCCCGGAGCGTACTCTTCATGTACGTGAGGACTTCGAGTGGCGGCCGCAACACCGCCGCAGGGCAAAAGACCCATTAGTCCTCGGTCGCGCCCCCACTCTGATCCACGACCGGATCGGCCTTGGGCGCGGCCGCGCGGACGTCCGCCCCTTCACCGACACCGGGCGTCTCATAAGGACTGGCGGACTTGATCGGATTGCGGCCGGCCGCGTTGATCGGTGACTTGCCCTTGGTGGACTTGCTCATGCTGGCCCGGGGATCTTTCCTGCCCATCTTCATCGTGTTTCTCCTTTCCCAAAAGAAAAGCCCGCCGAGGGCGGGCTTGGGTGTGGCGCTGATTTGAGATTCAGGATTTGCAGATGCGCAAATCCACCGTAGCGAAATTCTTTCAAATCTTATGCGGCCTGCATACCCCCTCCCCCCAGCGCGCGCATGTCCAGTCCCGTCACAGCCGCTCTCCATGCGCCAACCGCGCCAGGAGTTCCAGCAGCTCCCTGACCTCCTCGATATCCCTCACGTGATATTCCGCCTGGGTTTGGGTAGCCGGCCCCACATGTACCGTCAGGATCTCATCCGGCCGTTTCAAGCTGAACACATCCTCATCGGTGACATCATCGCCGACATAGATGACCCGCGACGTGTTGGCCCGCTGGCGCGCCATGAGCACCGCGGTACCCTTGTTGGGTGCTTCCCGCAATACGATGTTGATCACCGCCTTGCCGCCGAATATACGTGCGCCGGACAACTCCCGCGCCGCCTGGGTTATCGAATCCCGGGCATCCGCCCAGTCGCGGCTGAGCCTGTAATGCACCGACAGCGAGTACCCCTTGTCCTCCACCATGACCCCTTCCAGCGGCAAGAGCCTGTCTTCCAGGGCCTCGCGCCAGGCAGTCACCCGCGCCTGTACGTCCGGAGGTATCAGTGCAGAGGTCTCCGCGCCATGGTTACCGATGATGTCGATATCATGGAGATCTCCAAGCAGCGGCCGCAGCTCCGAGCTGGCTCGCCCGGTCACGATCACCGTCGGCAGCACCCGCCGCAGCTCCTCCAGTTGGCGGCACATGCTGCGGGCAAGCACCGCCTCGCGAGGGTGCTCGCGTATGGGAGTCAGGGTCCCGTCATAATCCAGTGCCACGAGTGCGCCGGACGCGGCGAAGTCCCTCAATGCCGCCATGCCAGGCTTGCTGAACAAGTGGTTCATGCAGACGGCCCCGAAAGTACGCCGGCCAGTTGTTCCCGTTGCCGGAGCCGGCTCGCATCGAGCAACATCCGTCCGGCCCAGCGATAGATGTTGTATTCCGAAACCAAGGTGCGCATGGCTCTCATCCGCGCCGCCTGCTCACCAGTTGGCATGTCCAGTGCAAGCGACAAAGCCGCGCTCGCCTCCTCGATGTCGTAGGGATTCACGATCAGCGCTTCCGTCAGTTCCCGCGCCGCGCCCGTGAACTGCGAGAGCACCAGCACCCCTCCCTCGTCTTCCCGCGACGCGATGAATTCCTTCGCCACCAGGTTCATGCCGTCGTGCAGGCTGCTCACATAGCAGAAGTCGGCCGAGCGGTACAGGCGGAACACATCCGCCGGCTCCGTGTGTTCACGCTTGAGCACGATGGGCCGCCAGTCCGCGCGCCCGAAACGGCCGTTGATGCGCTCCACCAGCGCCTCCACGTCTGAGTTGAGCCTGCTGTAACGTTCGATGAGCGTGCGGCTTGGCGAAGCGATCTGCAGGAACACGAATCGGCCGTGGAGGTCATGCCGCTTCTCCAGCAGGCGCTCCACAGCCAGCATTCGCTCTTCGATGCCTTTGGTGTAATCCAGACGGTCCACGCCCAGTCCGAGATGGCCGTCGGGGGGCAAGCCCAGTTGCGCGAACAGCGTGGCCCGGCACTCTGCGGCGGGCGGGGTGGATTTCACCCATTGGTTGGGCCACTCCACCGAGATGGGATAGCCGCGCACCAGCGTGCGTCTGCCGTCGCGGATCACCGCGAGATCTTCCCGGTCCAGTCGCGCTTCCAGGAAGCGGTCCGCCGCCTCCATGAAGTTGTTGCAATGGAACCGCGTGTGGAAGCCCAGGATGCTGCTGCCGAGCAGGCCCTGGATAAGTTCGCTGTGCCAGGGGCAGATGCTCATCTGCTCGGCGTTCGGCCATGGGATGTGCCAGAAAGTGAGGATGGTGGCGCGCGGCAGGCGTTCCCGCAGCATGCGTGGCAGCAATGCGAAGTGGTAATCCTGCACCAGGATCACGGGATCGTCGGTGTCTGCCTCGTCGCAGACCGCGTCGGCGAATTGCTGGTTCACCTGCTGGTAGCAGCGCCAGTCCTGCTCCCGGAACGTCGGGCGGTTGTGCGCCACGTGGCACAGTGCCCAGAGGCCCTCGTTCGCGAAGCCGTAGTAATACCCGCGTTCCTGTTCAGGCGTGAGCCAGAGCCGCCGCACCACGTAGGACTCCTCGCCCGGGGGCACGCGCACGTGGCCACGCTTGTCCGCCGTCTCCCGGTCGGCGGAGCCCGCGCCATGTGCCACCCACACACCCGAGCAAGCCCGCATCACCGGCTCCAGCGCCGTGACCAGGCCGCTCGCGGGATGCAGCACCCGCACCTTTCCATCCGCGCCGCGCTCATGGATATAAGGTTCACGGTTGGCCACCACGATCAGCCGCTCGCCGTGCAGATGGCGGCCCAACGTCAGTTTCAGTCGTTGCGGCGTCCATACCCCGCCCTGCAGTTCGGACTGTTCCTCGGCCGCGAGGCGATCCAGCAGCTCGCGCATGTCCTTGAGCAGCGGCAGGAAGGCCCGGGGCCGGCTGGAGCTCTCCCCCAGCGCCATGCGCCGCAGGCTCTCGCTCCAGTCTTTCCAGGAGAGCCGCATGGCCACGAGCGTCACGATTGCGGCGACCAGCGCCAGCAGGCCGAACGCGCTCAGCATGAAAGTCCGTGTCATATCCTCGCGCCGTTCCACGAAACTCAAGTCGTGGATCAGCACGATGAATCCGAGCACCTTCTCACCGTCGATCAACGGTATCGCGCTCACGTGCACCGGGCCACCGGTCAATTGCGCGTTGCTGCGCCAGGTGGACCATGCGTTGGCGGGCGCGTCGGCGGCGGCCCGGACCCGCGGCCCCAGCAGCGCACAGGAGAATTCCGGCGGGAACTGCGGCGTGCTGGCGAGCGATTTGAGGTCGGGCCCACACAGGTCCGCCGCCATCACGCGTTCATCGCGGCTGATGTCCAGCAACTCCTGCCGCAACCCATGCAGGTCGTGCCGCTCGATACCTTCCACCAATGCCGGTCGCGCGCTCGTCACCGCGAGCTGGGACCGCAGTTCCACGTCCTTCTCGAACCATTGGTGTGTGGTAGCCGTCACCATCCACCATGCGGCTCCGCTCACGGCGGCCAGCCCCAATATCATGGCTGTGAGAAAACGCGCTCGCTGCGTCATCGTTCCTTGAGATCCCGGATTTTCTGGCATTCGGCCGGTCTTGACCGGCTGCACAATGGCGTGGATTCAGACGCGCGCATCGCCGCTGGGGCATGATGCGTGGTGTACGGCTTCGACGCTTGAATCGTAACATATTCCTGCCGTCAGGAGCGATGTAGCCTTGGTCTCCGAAGGGTCTGTGGACCGATTGACTCCGGATGCCGATACTTTTGCTCGTAGCCAGTTTCAATTTCAGGAGTTGCCATGCCGCGCACTGTCGATGAACTGCTTGCCGTTGCGATCCTCTGCGTCACCGTGCTCGGTACGCTGGGGGTCTGTTATCTGATCATCTTCATCCTGCAGAGGTTGGACCGTCGCTACCCGGTGCCGGTCTTCGACTCCACCTTGAAGCATCTGCGGGCACCGGCACTGTTATTGGTGCCCACGCTTGCGGCCACCACCGCCCTGGCCTTCGTGGATGTGGGCGCCTGGCTGCAAGACCGCATCCGTCATGGCCT
>DATIVR010000049.1:0-28675 GCA_035465695.1 Gammaproteobacteria bacterium | reverse complement strand
GATCCAGGACTTCGAGCTCATCCATGCCGGCGAGCTGGACGTGGAAGCGCTCAAGGAGACTTTCCAGGAGCAGTTCGCCCGGGTGTGGCGCGGCGAAGCGGAGAGCGATGGCTTCAACCGTCTGGTGCTGGGAGCGGCCTTGAGCTGGCGCCAGACCACCCTGCTGCGCGCCTACTGCAAATACCTGCTGCAGACCGGCATCAGCTTCAGCCAGGCTTACATGGAACGGGCGCTGTACACGCACCCCACCATCGCCGCGGCGCTGGTGAAGCTGTTCGAGGCCCGCAATGACCCTTCCGCCCCGGCCAAGCGCGATGCCGCCACCGAGAAGTTGCGCGCCGAGATCGCCCAGGCCCTGGAGCAGGTCTCCAGCCTGGACGACGACCGCATCGTGCGGCTGTTCCTCACCGCCATCCTGGCGACCCTGCGCACCAACTTCTACCAGAAGGACGCGGAAGGCCGGCACAAGCCTTACGTGTCGTTCAAGTTCGATCCCGCACAGCTGGAACTGCCGCTGCCCAAGCCGCTCTTCGAGATATGGGTGTATTCACCCCGCGTCGAGGGCGTGCATCTGCGCATGGGCAAGGTGGCGCGCGGCGGCCTGCGCTGGTCGGACCGGCGCGAGGATTTCCGTACCGAGATCCTGGGTCTGGTGAAGGCCCAGAACGTGAAGAACACCGTGATCGTGCCGGTGGGCGCCAAGGGCGGCTTCTACGTGAAGCGCCCGCCTGCGGGCTCCGACCGCGACGCCTTCATGAAGGAAGGCATCGCCTGCTACCAGACCTTCCTGCGCGGCCTGCTGGACATCACCGACAACCTGGCGGGCACCAAGCTGGTGCCACCCAGGGACGTGGTGCGCCACGACCCGGACGATCCGTACCTGGTGGTGGCGGCCGACAAGGGCACAGCAACCTTCTCCGACATCGCCAACGGCATCTCGGCGGAATACGGCTTCTGGCTCGGTGACGCCTTCGCCTCCGGCGGCTCCGCCGGCTATGACCACAAGAAGATGGCCATCACCGCCAAGGGCGGCTGGGAGTCGGTGAAGCGGCATTTCCGCGAGATGGGCACCGACATCCAGACCACCGACTTCACGGTGGTAGGCGTGGGCGACATGTCAGGAGATGTCTTCGGCAACGGCATGCTGCTGTCGCGCCACATCAAGCTGGTGGCGGCCTTCGACCACCGTCATGTGTTCCTGGACCCGAGCCCGGATCCGGAGAAGAGCTTCAAGGAGCGGGAGCGCATGTTCAACCTGCCGCGCTCTTCCTGGGCCGATTACGACGCCAAGCTGATCTCCGCCGGCGGCGGCGTGTTCCCGCGCAGCGCCAAGAGCATCCCGGTGAGCAAGGAAGCCGCGGCGGTGCTGGGCATGCAGCCCGGCAACTATGCGCCGCTGGAGCTGCTCAAGCACATCCTGAAGGCGCCGGTGGACCTGCTCTGGAACGGCGGCATCGGCACCTACGTGAAGGCCTCCACCGAGTCCAACGCCGAGGTGGGCGACCGCGCCAACGACGCCATCCGTCTCAACGGCAACGAGCTGCGCTGCAAGGTGGTGGGCGAAGGCGGCAACCTGGGCTGCACCCAGCGCGGCCGCATCGAGTACGCCCTGAACGGCGGCCGGCTCAACACCGACTTCATCGACAACTCCGCGGGCGTGGACTGCTCGGACCACGAGGTCAACATCAAGATCCTGTTGAACCTGGTGGCTTCGGAGAAGAATCTCACCGAGGCGGCACGCAACAAGCTCCTGGCCGAGATGACCGACGAGGTGGCGGAGCTGGTGCTGCGCGACAACTACATGCAGGCCCAGGCCATCTCGGTGGCCGAGGTGCAGGCGCCCGGACGGCTGTCCGAGCACGCCTACCTCATCCGCGCGCTGGAGAAGACCGGTGTGCTCAACCGCGCCATCGAGTTCCTGCCGGGCGAGGAAGGCCTCCTGGAGCGCCGCAAGGCCGGCAAGGGGCTCACGCGGCCGGAGATCGCGGTGGTATTGGCCTACAGCAAGATCGACATCTACAACAACCTCTTGGCCGGCGACGTGGCGGAAGACCCTTATCTCGCCAACGAGCTGGAGACCTATTTCCCGACTCCCCTGCAGAAGCGTTATGCGGACCTGATGCCCAAGCACCGGCTGCGCCGCGAGATCATCTGCACGGCGGTGACCAACGGCATCGTGAACCGCATGGGTTCCACCTTCGTGCACCGCATGTCGGAGGAGACCGGCGTCAGCGCCTCGGTGGTGGCCCGCGCCTACACCATCGCCCAGGAGAGCCTCTCCACGCCGGCGCTGTGGCAGGCGGTGCAGGCCCTGGATAACAAGGTCCCGGCCAGCGTGCAGATCTCCATGGCGGTGCAGAGCTCGCGGCTCTTGAAACACGTGACCCGCTGGCTCATCGACCATCAACGGGACAAGCTCGACATCGCCGCCACCGTGCCGCTCTACCAGCCGGGCATCAGCAGCCTGGTGCAGCACTTCCCGGGCGTGCTGAGCGACGACCTGGCCCAGACCTTCAACCAGGGTGTGCAGCAGTACGTGGACGTGGGCGTTCCGCAAGCGCTGGCGCAGCGCATCGCCGCCATCGGCCCGCTCTATGCCGGCATGGACATGGTGGATGTGGCCCGGCAGTGCAAGCTGCCGGTGGAAGCGGTGGCCAAGGTCTACTTCCACATCGGCCGCGAACTGGAACTCGACTGGCTGCGCGGCAAGATCGAGGAGTTGCCGGTGGACGGCCATTGGCAGGCGGTGGCCCGCGGCACCCTGCGCGAGGACCTCTACGCCCAGCAGCGCGAGCTCACGGCCCAGGCGCTCGGCATGGCGCGCGACACGCGCGCCGCCGTCAAGCACCTGGACCAGTGGCTGGAGACGCATGCCTCGCGGCTCGAGCATGCCCGCCATGTCCTGGCGGACATGAAGGCGGCGAATATCGCCGACTTCCCCAGCCTTTCGGTCGCGCTTCAGGAGATCCGACGCCTGGCCCGCCTCAGCTGAAGATGAAGTCCCCGCAAGGGGGCTCGCAGCGCGGCTGCGAGCAGGCGTACAGGGACGTACGCCCAGGACTCGCGAGCGGAGCGGGATGCGTAGCGAGTGCTCCACTTGAAGAAGCCCCCGCCAGGGGGCTTCGCTTTTCTGGCCCCCGGCCGGTGAGCGCGGTACTCTACGGGTATGAATGCGGATACCCAGGCCAACTACCGACAGACCCTGCGGGACCTCTCGGATCGCATCGTGGCGGCGCAGAAGCCCATCCGCATCCTCGATCACATCAAGTGGGACGCCTCCATCCAGGAAGGTTTCTTCGCCGCCGGCGCCAAGGAACTCCCCAAGGTGGACAAGGCCTATTACGCCGCGCGGCCGTTGGGGTTCGATCCGGTGGCGAAGCGCCAGGAGTTCCACGAGATCGACCGCGACATCACGCGGCTGCTGGGGCAGTTCAACTCGCTGGGCGGCATCATGCGGCGCATGTGCCGGGAGTACATCCAGGTGGTGCGCATGCTGGAGGCGCGCGGCACTTCCGAGTTCGGCATCATGTCCGAGGAACTGTACGGTTCCGCCAGCGATGCCTTCCACGAAGGCGGCCCCACCCTGGCGGACCTGGGCCAGATCCTGGGCGAGGCCATCGCCAACATCGACCAGAGCGAACTGCTGAAGCCCGAGGAGCGCACCATCACCGGCGAGCAGGCAGTGAAGATCCTGCAGAAGCGCATCAACCATGCCTTCCGCGAGAGCGAGGGCACGGTGCGGGTGCTGCTCTCCGATGGCATCGTGGCGGACGCCGCCGCCGGCGCCGACTACATCAAGATCCGCCGCGAGGCCAAGTTCAACGAGCGCGACCTCAAGGTGCTGGAGGTGCATGAGGGTTGGGTGCATCTCGGCACCACGCTCAACGGCGGCCAGCAGCCCATCTGCACCTTCCTCTCCAAGGGACCGCCCTCTTCCACCGTGACCCAGGAGGGCCTTGCCATCCTCATGGAGATCATCACCTTCGCGTCCTATCCCAGCCGGCTGCGGCGTCTCGCCAACCGCATCCGCGCGGTGGACATGGCCGAGAAAGGCGGCGACTTCCTGGACGTCTATCGCTTCTTCCTGGAACAGGGACTGAACGAGGGTGAGAGTTACGGCAGCGCAGCCCGTATCTTCCGCGGCAGCTCGCCGGACGGCTCACCTTTCACCAAGGACCTGTCCTACAACAAGGGCTTCATCATGATCTACAACTACATGCGGCTTGCGGTGCGCAAGGGCATGTTGGACCGGATCCCGCTGCTGTTCTGCGGCAAGACCACCCTCGAGGACGTGCGTACCCTGTCCCAATCCGTGCAGGAAGGCATCGTGGTCCCGCCCCGCTTCCTGCCGCCCCAGATCGCCGACCTGAACGCCATCACCGCCTGGATGTGCTATTCCAACTTCCTGAACCGGCTGGACCTGGGTCGCATCCAGGACGATTACTCGGCCATCCTCTGAACCTGCCGGCCGGGGCCAACCCCGGGGGCCGACGCGCGTTATTAGCCATAAGGGGCCGTTTTACCGGGCCGGAAGGCCCCACCGGGACGGCGCCGGGCCTTGGTGGCGACCGCCGCTACCCCTACAATAGACGGCTCTGAATTCCAAGAAACTCCCTTGAGGTCTCCATGAAAAGCATGCGTATTTCCGTGATCGCCCTGGGTCTGGCCCTGTCGGCCGTGACCACCGCCTGGGGCGCCGAATCCGTGATGAACCTGATCAGTTCCGGTGAAGCCGTGAACAAGGAAGTGACGGATACCAAGGCGGCCTACGACGCCATCAGCCAGAAGAACAAGGACCTGATCGCCGAAGGCAAGCAGCTCAACGTCGATCAGGAGAAGCTCAAGCAGGACATCGCGGCCTACCAGTCGGACAGCGCCAAGGTGCAGCAGAGCACCGCGGACTACAAGTCCCGTTGCGGCGGCGGCAAGCAGTTGACCCAGGACGAGTACAAGGCCTGCAACGCCAGCCTCACCCAGATCAATGCCGACGTGGCCCGCGTCAACGGCGAGTTCCCGGCGCTCAAGCAGCGCGAGGACCAGTTGAACTCGAAGATCGCCGCGCACAACCAGGACGGCCAGGGTATCGACAAGAAGATCAACGATGCCTATCAGACCTGGAACAGCGCCCTCAAGAAGCAGGGTTCGTGGCTGGACCAGGCCCGCAGCCAGCTCACCAGCGACGCCTTCAAGCCCTATGCCCAGAAGGCCGGCTGCCCGGATACCACCAAGCCCGCCAAGACTGCCGACGCGCAGATCAAGATGTCAGACCAAGTGGTGGCCTGCCTCAAGAAGGTCTCCAACTCCTGATCGGGAGCTGGCACTGACCTGATCGCTCATGGACGCCCGGCACCCGCCGGGCGTCTTCTTTTACGGATCCCGGACACGAAGAAGCCCGCTCTGCAGCGGGCTTCTTGCGGCCGAGGATGCGGCGATCACGTCAGTAACCGGTGCTCCACTCCAGACCGGCGCTGCTGCTGGGGGCCGAGGAGCCCATCTGCTCCATCAGCTTCTCCACCGGCGGCAACAGCCACACGCGCAGGTCCACGTAGCGGTTATCCGCATCGCTGTGCCCGTTGGGGTTCGGCACCAGCTTGCCGGCGCCGCCGTGGCTGATGTCGTCCTTGGGGATGCCGATGTGCGCCAGGTAATAGGCGACCGACTGGGCGCGCCACTTGGAGAGCAGCAGGTTGTAAGCCTGGCTGCCCTTCGAGTCGGTGTGGCCGGTCACCGTCACCGAGGTCACCTGGATCCCCTGGCCCTTCCAGGCTTCGAAGGATTCCTTTAGCGCGACGCGGTTGCGATGCGAGAGGTGCGCGTTGTTGAACTTGAAGGGCAACGATGTGTAGATCTGCTGCGCGCCGGGCAAAGGGTCGATCGCGATGTTCACCGCCGCGAGCGGCGCGTTCAGTTCAGGCAACGGCGGTTGCAACGCCGGTGTCGGTTCGACCTTGGGATAGAGGAATGCGAACTCGGCGGGATCCAGTTGCTCATAGTGATGCTGCTTCTGGTACGCGCCGGTCATGACGTCGTAGCAGAAGCCCTGCTTCTCATCCTGCTTGAGCGGACGCAGCTGCAGGCATTGGCCGTCGGGTCCGACCCACGGCGCGCCATCCTGCATCAGCCATGCAGTCGGTGAAGGCGCCGACTGGCAGGCCGCCAGGAGCGCCGTGGAAACTGTGAGCGCGATGAGGCGCATGTTCATGATGATCTCTCCCCCTTGCATCCGGCCCCACGCCGGCCCGCGCCAGGTTCGGTGTGTACTGGTGCAGATATAAGTTGACAATAATACTGCACAGTTTCCCGATGCGTCAGCCGCCGCCGAGATTCAGCCTTCCGGATCCAGCGCGTCGGCCGCAATGGCCAGCTGATCCGTAACTGATTGATTTCAGAGGCCGAGATTTGCGCCATACCGCGATTAACATCATGAGCCACTTACTTGACATAATATCGTATCTAATCTATGATGTGTTTAACCGACCAGGGCAAACCCATCGAAAGCTGGGGGCGCAAAGTCACCGGCCTACAAGGCCCTAAAGGGCTTCAGGGCAGCGGGACCGCCGGATAAGACGCCAACGCATGGCCGTGCGGTGTCGAGGCGCCTGGTACCGCTAGGGACCCAGGAGGCGCCATGAGCACACTCACCGACAAGAACCAGATCGCTTTCCTCCAGGGCACTTGGCAGGCCATCCTGCAGGACCAGCCCGAGCCGTTCGCCAAGGGGCTGTTGGCGGATTTCGTGAGCAACGATGTGCTCGCGAGCCTGCCCAGCCGCACCACCCTGAAGCATGTGCTGCATGAATGCCGGGCGCGGGATGCCTTCCAGGAGAGCTACATCAAGTCCTTCCTCGGGCTGCGCAAGGTCTGGAGCACGCTCACACCGGAATCCCGCCACAGCATCATGCAGCAAAGCACCCAGTGCGGCATGCACAAGCAGGGCGGCCTGCGTCTGCAGCTGCTGCAGGACGATGCCGCCGCGCTCACCATCCGCTGGGACGTGGCACAGGCGCTCTATGTAGCGGCGCGCGACCAAGCGTTCCGCGACTGCCGCGCCCTCGGCCTCGAGATGGTCCAGCCCCGCGGCCGGCCTCGTCACAACGAGTTCGCACTGCTGGTACAGGGCGGCCAGGACATCCTGCTGAAGCTGCTGCGGGAGCGCGTCAACACCGACAAGACCGCGGTGGTGATGGCGGTGGGTTACGTGACGCCGGTGGCCCACACCCGGCTCAAGCACAACCTGCAGCAGGCCTACGCCGAGTGTCAGGGCATCTTCCGCGCCGCCCTCATCCACTGGGCGATGCATCATCCCGCCGCGCTCGGCATCGATGTCGCCGGCTCTCTCACGGCCGAGCAGGAGAACCAGCTGCGCCGGTATGTGGACGAGTGCCTGCATCCCCTGCAGCAGCGTTTCGAGCGTCTTTGCCAGGACACCGAGACCATGTCCTCGGAACCCACGCTGTTCGAGAAGGTTCGCCGCTGCTTCCAGGATCCGGTGTTGCACTGATTTTTTGCTGGAGGTCGGAGCCGACGAGGGGAGACGGCCATGTCGGTGGCCCGGGAAGCCCGCCTTACGGCGGGCTTCTTCGTGCGCATCAATCCGCCACGGGGTGATCCGCCGGTCGTTCCCGGCCGACTCGCCGTCGATAGCGGCAATCGCTGACCTAAGGATCAGCTAACCGAGCGGGCGACTCAGGCCGCAGTACGGCCGCCTGCCGGAGGAGTCCGGAACGCGATATTCAACCGGTTCCAGCCGTTGATCGCGACCACGGCCAGCGTCAGGAAGGCAAGCTCGCGAGCGTTGAACTGCTCGCCCACCCGGCTGTATAGCTCGTCGTCTACCGACTCCGCCGAGATCCGCGTGACCGCCTCCGTCCAGGCGAGTGCTGCCCGCTCTCGCTGGGTATACAGCAGGGAGTCACGCCAGGCGTCGAGCTGATAGATACGCTGCTCGTCTTCGCCAAGCTTGCGCGCATCGCGTGCATGCATATCGAGACAGAATGCGCAGCTGTTGAGCTGCGACGCGCGTATCTTCACGAGTTCGAGCAGCTTGGGTTCAAGCTCCGACGCCGATAAGCCCTCTTGCAGCATGCGCATAGCCGCCAGTACCTCGGGGGCCGCCTTCCTGTAATCCACACGCTTTTGCATGACACATCTCCAGATGCCTGCACGGCCATCCAGGCCACAGGAGCGATAGCGTACCGAGACTCCAGGGCGTTGGGTGCGGGCACGTTGCCAAGTTCGAGCCATTCAGCAGCTATCTGCAGGGATATTCGTCCTCGGATACATCAAGCAACCGATATGGATGGGGCCGGGCGCCTCGCGCTGTGCGCCCTTTATAGGCCGGCCGCGGGGAAGCGGCCTTGATTCATATCAAGGCTTTCCGGAAGCCGGATGACTAACCTGCAAGCACTGACCCAACCACGGCCGCCGCCTCAAGGCCGGCGGCCCACTGAAGGAGATCAGATATGTCTGCGAAACCCGCCAACAAGACCGCCGGCACCCGCCGGCCCCGCAAGCCTGAAGCCCGGAAGACCAAGACCCCGCAGGAGATCTCCCAGGAGCTTCGCGAACAGCGAGCCCTGGATCCCGCGCAGAGCGAGGTAGAGGGCTATCTCAAGCCTCCGTTTGAGCACTTTCGATCTTGAGGCCGGTGCTGCGGGCGCACCCGATCTGGGCATCGGTGCGCATCAGGACCAACCCGAAGACGGCGATCTCTCATGACTCACGTGGTGACCGAGAACTGCATCAAGTGCAAATACACAGACTGCGTGGAGGTCTGTCCGGTGGACTGCTTCCACGAAGGGCCGAACTTCCTGGTCATCGATCCCGAGGCGTGCATCGATTGCACTCTCTGTGTGGCCGAGTGCCCCGTGAACGCCATCTTTGCAGAGGACGAGTTGCCGGAGGGCCAGGCCGTCTTCATGGGGATCAACGCCGACCTGGCACAGCGTTGGCCGGTGATCTCGGTTCGCAAGGCGCCTCCGGGTGATGCGGAAGCGTGGGATGGCATGCCCGACAAGCTGCCCCTGCTGATCCGGTGACGTACGACCCGAGCGGCGATGGGTGCAGATAACGGAGATCTGGATATGGACGCCAAAGCATTGGATACCCCGAACACCCGGCAGGTGTACTACGTCACCTGGCGAGATCTCCCCTTGTCCTGTCCCTCACCGCAGATGCGGGTGTGGGACTCGCATCCGCGGGTATACCTGCCTATCCAAGCGAGCGGCCATGAGCAGTGCCCCTATTGCGGCGCAATCTACATCCTCAAGGACGATCGCATCGAGGCGACCCCTCCCAACGCCGACCGGATCGATGTGGAGAACGCCTATCACACCCTGATGACCCGACAACACGGTATGCGCAAGGCGGTGGACACCCACGGAGGTGATGCACATGAACAGCACGCATTTTGACGAACACATGGATCAAGCCTTGGACGATGCCCTCATGGGTACCTTCCCGGCCAGTGATCCGGTTTCCCTGGCCAGCCCTCACCGCCATTGCGGAGCTGAACGCAAGTCCGGTGCTCAGAGCACGGAGCGGCGGAAGGCCGGACGTACCCACACACCATCGCCGGCCTGAAGCGCCGGATCGAGGAGAAAGATCATGGACCAAGCCAATTTCCATCAAGAACTGACGATGTCCGTCGACCACCCTCAGAACGAGGGCGAACTCACTCTCTGCGGGGAAGCGCTGCCCTATTCGGCGCCGGCCTCCCTCAACGGCAAGGGTGTGGGTACCAATCCCGAGGAACTGCTGATCTCGGCGGTGGGTGCGTGCTTCAGCCTCACATTGGCCGCCACCTTGTCGGCGCGGAAACTGCCCGCGGAACGCCTCAAAGTCGCGGCGGATGGGGTCGTGGTGCGCGGACCGGCGCTCGAATTCCAGTCGCTGACCGTGCATCCCACCATCTACGCGGCGGCCGAAGACCGTGCGGACGACTACCGCCGGGCCGCAGAAGCGGCGCTCCAGCGCTGCTTCATCGGCGGCCTGATCAGCGCCAAGGTGGCATATCACCTGGGCGATGTCGCGCTGGTGCCGGCAGTCACAGAGAAGCCCCCGCGTCCACGACTGCTGCGAGCCGCTTGGTTGCCGCCGCAGCGCGAGGACTCTGCCAACCCGGGCCGCTTGGCGAGCAGCCACTGACTTAAGGAGACGGACGATGGATACGCTTGCGCGCCTCGAAACCCGCAGACTCCACTCGCGGGGGGATGCCCTGGCTCTCATCGGCGGCACGCCGCTGCTGCAGCTTTCCAAGCTCTGGCCGAGGCCGGGAGCGCTCCTGGCCAAGGCGGAATTCATGCTGCCGGGCGGCAGCCTCAAGGATCGCGCGGCGCTGGAGATCATCACCACCGCCTGTCGCACGGGCACGCTCCGACCCGGCTATCCCGTCATCGAGATGACGAGCGGCAACATGGGTTGCGCGCTTGCCGTGGTATGCGCCGTACTGGGCCACCAGTTCGTCGCGGTCATGTCCGCCGGCAACAGTCCGGAGCGGGCCAAGATGATCCGCGGCCTGGGGGGCGACGTCATCCTGGTGCCGCAGGTCGAGGGCTCGCCCGGGCACGTCACAGGCGCCGACCTCGAAGCCGTCGAAGCGCGGGCGCGCATGGAGATGTATGAGCGCCACGCGTTCTTCGTCGACCAGTTCAACAATCCGGGCGGCATCGATGCTCACTTCAAGACGACGGGTCCGGAGCTTTGGGCGGACGCGGATGGCCGCATCGATGCATTCGTGGCCTGCGTCGGCACCGGAGGCACCCTGCTCGGCACGAGCCGCTATCTCAAGAGCCGCTCGCCGCGGGTCAAGTGCTACGCGGTCGAGCCCGCCGGCGCCGAGGTGCTGGCGGGCAAACCCCTCACTAAGCCGCAGCACCTGATCCAAGGGACCGGGTACGGCCGGATCCCTTCCCATTGGGACCCGGCTCTCGTGGATGGTTTCCTGGCCGTGTCTGACGCCGAGGTGGAGACCACCCGAGACCTGCTTGGGCGGCTGGAGGGCCTGTACGTCGGATATTCGTCCGCGGCGAACGTCGCGGCGGCGATCAGACTCATGGAGAGCGGAAACCTGGGGCCGGCGCCGGTGGTGACGACACTGCTGTGCGACTCCGGCTTGAAGTATTAAATCCATGGACGTCAGACGAGGTTGGTGATCGGTAACGGCTTAGGAGTTCTATATGGATACACGTGTGCACGACGATTCATCATCGGCCCCAGAGACCTTGGAGCCGGCGCTCCGGCTCACCGTGGAGCGCCTGCGGGCGGACACGGTCAAGAAGCCCTGCTATCACGACATCTGCCGTGAAAACCAGACCAAGCCAGACGCCGTATACCGCCTGATCGATGGGCTGTCCGACCAGTTAAGAGCCAAAGATGAGTTGATCAAGGCCCAGTCGAAGACCATCGAGCGACTTCGGTTTCAGTTGGTCGAGCTGGTCAAAGAGTGCAGCAGCCATGACGGCCGGCAGCGACTGCAGTGATCTTGCGGGCCGCCATCCGCGATATCGCCGCCTGCATCGGCCACGGGAGCTGATGTGCTCGACCTGCGCATAGCCCTCGCGATCCATGTCATCTCCGTCATCTGGTGGATTGGCGGCCTGGCGATGGTCACGACCGTGTTTTTACCGGGCCTGCGTCAGGGCTTCCATCCCGATCCCGGAGGAGCCCTCGCATACATCGAACGGCATTTCGCGCCCCAGGCGCGCGTGGCGGTGCTGCTAGTGGGGGTTTCCGGAGCCTATATGCTGACGCGGCTGCACGCCTGGTCGTGGCTGCGGATGGGCCGGTTCTGGTGGGTCGACGCCATGCTCGGCTACTGGCTGCTCTTCGCAGTGATGCTATTTGTGCTCGAACCCCTGGGTGCACACGGCTGGATGAAGCGGCAAGCCGCAACCGATAGTGGACGCTTGCGCCGCATGCAGCGGGTGCACGCGCTCATGC
Source organism: Gammaproteobacteria bacterium (assembly GCA_035465695.1). Classification (GTDB taxonomy): domain Bacteria; phylum Pseudomonadota; class Gammaproteobacteria; order Natronospirales; family REEB76; genus DASUBN01. The sequence goes on along the minus strand of DATIVR010000049.1, from coordinate 16,735 downwards.
TGGCGTTGGGACTGGTGGTGGTGATGGGAGCCGTCCTGGGGAATCACAGGTTCTAGCCATGCAAGCAGCAACCTTCCTGGACCTGCGTCTCCGGCTTGAGCATGAACACGTGGAGCAACTCAGGCAATTCCGGGCGCATCAGGAATATCTGATCATGCGTGATGGCAGGCGGGCGCTTGAGGTCCTCATCACTCTTGAAAGCCAGCTCCTGAACCATATGGAGCTTGAGGAACGATACTTGCTTCCCCTCTGTGAACAGAGCATCGACAGACCTGGCCATTGGGGCCCGCAGGTATATGCACAGGAGCACAAGCGGATCAAGGAGATGCTGGCGACGGTGCGGATGCGGATAGCCGCACACTGTCTCAGCGTAGACAGTGTATTGATGCCGGGAGACGTCATTGACTTGCTCGACGAGGAAAAGGTGCTGAAACACCTGATCTCACACCATCAGACCCGGGAAGCGACCGCACTCTATCCAAGGATCTTCGACAGAGTCGTCGCGTAAGAACGGCTCGGGGCCGGCTCGTCAGTAGATGCGCCCGCGCAACTGATCGATGTTGGGGACGACCACACTGTCCCCTTCATATTCGATCAGGCCTTCATCGTTCAAGGAACGGAAAAGCCTGGAAAGCGTCTCTGGCTGCAGTGCCAGTTGGGCGGCGATGAGGGTCTTGTGCGTCGGCAACGTGATGACTGCGGGGCCCTTCTGTCCCTCGGGGATCAACCCCAGCAGGTAATGTACGACCCGGTAGCGGCTGTTGAGCAGCGCCAGGGCTTCTATCTCATCCCAATGTGCCTGGATGCGCTGGGTCATCTGAGCCATCACGGCGCGACACGTATCGAACGACTCCTGCAGCAATTGTGTGAATGCCTCACGTCGAAACGCCGCCACCGTGGCGGGTTCCACGGCCTCAGCGTGCACGGGGTAGCGCGGCGATTCCATGAACATGATGCTTTCAGCGAATGTCTGCCACGGTTCCAGGAGCCGCATGATCTTCTCGTGTCCATCGGGAGAGAGGCGGTAGAGTTTCACCTTTCCGGACAGCACCATGTAGAACGCATGCGCCGGGTCACCGCGTCGGAACAGGCGCTCACCCTTGGGATAGGAATCGATGCTCGTGCTTGCCAGCACCTTCTCGAGTTGCGCATCGTCCAATGCCGCAAACAAGTAGTGTTGTTTCAGCCCCTGCCTGAGTGTCTCTCTGTCATCCACAGGTATCTCGCAGTCCGTTCTCGAAGGCTGGCATCCTCGGAGGACAATTATCCATCAAGCGGGACCCTTGAGGACTGCATTCGCCGTGTTCGCCCGACCCTGTGGCTCGCTCGCTTTCGGGGCCCGAGCTTCGCGCGGTTAAACCCCGCTTCCGGCGATTTTTTCGGACTCGCCGATCACAACGTCGGGGCTCGAAGCGAAGCTTCGAGCGGGCATACAGGGACGTATGCCCTGGGCCGCTAGCGGAGCCGGATGCGTAGGGCAGCAGCGAATCTCTCAGGAGGGCGTAGCGCGCTCGAACGTATATGCCTCGTAATAGCTTGGGTTGTAGAGCCCGGGCACAACGTGATTGAGCGGTTTACATACCTCTTCACTGTCACAATGCATGTCATCCCGGACATGCTGAGGTTGTGCCATGTCTTGGACGAGATGCATGATGTGGCCAAGACTTAGAAATAGGTTTCCGAATTGCTTTTCCCTTACGTCCTTGTCTTCGGCGGTCAGTGCATATCGGAAATAGTTCAGAGCGTCTTCGAATGAATAACATTGGATGGTCGCATCGAGGGGTACGTCCACCGGATCATATGGTCTCGTAGACAGATTTGAAGGACAAAGACTGGCGGTAGCCCATTGATCCGCGCTATAAGGTCCTCCGATGGGGTGGCCATCGACGACAGCGTCCAGTTGTGGGACGTGGCTTGGTATAGGATCGAAGAAGTGATTGAGGGCCCTTAAATCCGCATCCTCAAGTTGGGCGCCAGCGGCGATGAGATTTTGTATTGTAAGAGGCGTAACTGCGACAAACGTCCCAGACTCTGGAGGGCCCAATTTCACGGACTCACCGGCCTGAGCATCAACAAATGATTGCCCTGCGTTGGAATAGTCCAATAAGCCAAGGTCTTGCAGACCGTGCTCGTTGTGCCAACGGGCGGCTTGACCATCACAGAATCTAACGCGGCCTTGTCGGACATACGCCGATGGGTGTCGGGCTCGTACGCATGCGCTCCACTAGAGAGAAAAAATCCGCTGACGATTAAAAGAGGCGTCAGGCGCTTCATTTCTGCATTTCCTGAATGAGTCTCTGTACGAATGCCTTCGGTGAGCCGCACAGTGGCTCGCGTTTCAGTATCGAGGCATCCGCAATCATCAATGTCGAAGCGAGTGAACTCTGAGTACTCGCAGCAGATCTAAAGTCATTTTCCTGCTGAACAAATGCTTTGATCAAGTTTGGGACTTTCGTCCAATTGCATCCCTGTCCGCCGACGATGATCTCTTCCAGGTCACCGTTAAGTTCGTTGAAATCGTCCTGGTATGTAGATACGGATCCTCTGTTTGGCCCGAGGCTGAAGTTTGGGAATGACACCATCCGGATGGTTTTTCCGTTCCAATCAGAATGACTATTTTGAATGCGATTCATGGTCGACATCATGTTTAGAAGGCGTTGATGCTTATAGCCTTCTTTAAATGTATATAAAAATGGGGAAGCGTCAGAGATCGCGCAATCAAGATTTCTGGGCCCCCACGCTGGAATGTGAAATTTCCCGTCCTTATCTGTTACAGCCTCTTCGATTTCGACTGGGCAAGGAAGGTCGGTTAGTCTGTAGATATCCCAGTACGCGACGACAATCACGCCAGCAAGCGGTTTGCCGGTAGCGTCATCGATTACTGTTGCATCAACTGAGTCGGCAGAGTAACTGTGGCCGCCGCCGCACCCCGTGAGCAGCACTAACATCAACATTAGTGGAAGAGAATTCGAGTGAATCTTCATTGGTTACATGGCCTCCAGCCGCCAAACTCCATCATCGTCACGCGTGAAGTACACAAAGTACAATTTCTGCTGGCCATTCAGCATAGTGACTATCACGTATTCCCCTGTAGTCGCTGAAATAGACGACCGGAGCAGGCCAGACATCGAGGAATGAATAGATTTATACCAAAACGGCGCGCCCGTCGGATTACTCGCCCTTCCCGCTTCGCTTCCTGCTTCGCGGAAAGCCCAGGGCGGCATCCGTGCCGCCCGTCCGGCGCATGCGCCGGACCCCTGGGGCTCGCCCCTTCGGGGCCCCCGCTTCGCGGGGTTAAAAATCGCTCCAGGCGATTTTTTCGAACTGGCCGATCAACAACGTCGGGAGTTCAAACTCTCAGGGCGGTTGAAGCAAAAGAGCCCACCCCGCGAAGGGTGGGCTCTTTTGCTTCAAATGGCGCGCCCGGAGAGATTCGAACTCCCGACCACCTGGTTCGTAGCCAGGTACTCTATCCAGCTGAGCTACGGGCGCTTTTAAACTTTTCCGCTTCCTTCCCGACCTCCCCATCCCTGGCGCTAATCCAGCTCGGCATCCTGCCTCGCCTTCGCCGGGCGCGAAGCTTCGCTTCGCTTTTTGGGGGCCCGGCTCAGCCAGCTGAGCTACGGGCGCGTAGTAAGGCTCTGGGAAGGGGCGAAATTATCCCGGAGCGCGCGCTCAGGGTCAAGGAAAACCGCCAAAAAGACCGTTAAAACAGCCTCTTGGCGGCTACTGGGGCAGGCAACCCGCCTGACCCAGTTGCGTCGTCAAGGTGAGGAAGTCCGGGCGGGTGCAGAGCGGCTTCAAGCTTGGCCAGACGCTCAGGAACGGCACCAGTGTGCTGATGGCGCGCTGCTTCACGGTGGTCGAGAGTACCGCGAAGGCCTGATCCGCCTGGCCCAGATGCATATAGGCATCGGCCAGGAACACCGCGCTATAGCGGTCTGCCGGCGCGTGCGCCGCGTGTGCCACGTACCACTGGAAGTAGTTCACTAGGGAACCGTGCCGGGCCTGCACCTTGGCCACGTCCGCCGCCGAAGCGTGCAGGGCACGCATCTCCACCGCCGCCTGTTGCACCGCGGCGGCGTACTTGCCGCCTCCCAAGAGGCTCAAGGTGAGCAGATGCTGCGCCAGCGTGTCATCCGGGTTGAGTCCTGCATTGGTGCGGGCCCCGCTCTCGGCCTGCGGGTACTGCGCATTGAGATAGGCCACCAGCGCAGCATCATCGCTCGCCCCTACCGATACGGGATCCAGGGCCCGCGCCGTGTCCATGGCGTTCTGCATGCCGCTCTTGCGGCTCATGGCCACCAGGTATTCGGCATAGGACTGCCAGGCCCAGGCATCGCCGGGATTCAGGCGCAGCGACTCCTTGAAGGCGGCGCCGGCGCCATTCAGGTTCCAGTCGTAGTACATGGCGAGCTGACCCTGCAGCAGCCGGGACTCGGCTGAGCTGCTGTCCAGGCTGGCGCCCTTCGCCACCAGCGCCCGGGCATCCTTGAGCTTGTCCGGCGTCATCTCGGTCTGGCGCAGCAGCGCGCGGGCGGCGCAGTCGTAGGCGGCGGCGAAGCCGGGATCGAGGCCGATGGCCTTCTGGCAATCCGCGTAACCTTCCGCCAGGTCACCCTGCGCGACCTGATAGCGGCCGGTCTGGAAGGCCACCGCGGCGTCGCGGTTGTTGGTGAATTGCAGCGGCTTCACCGCGGCGTTGGGCACCAGCAGACCCGCCACCTGGGTGGCGATACGGATCACCAGCTGCTTGTAGGCGCCGGCCGAATAATTGGAGTCCAGGTCGTACTCGTCACCCCACACGTAGCTCTGGTCCGCGGCGCGGATCAGGCGCGCCGAGATGTGATAGCCGCCGGCCTGGGGCGTGATGGAGCCTTCCAACACGTAGTTGGCGCCCAGTTCCTGGCCGATCTGCTTGATGGTCTCGCCGCCCTTCAGGTAATGTGCGGTGGAGGTGCTGGCGATGACGCCGAGCCGCTCCGGAGCGATCGGACCCAGCAGGTTGATCACCTCGTTGGACAGCGAGGCGCCGAGCACCGCGCCATCCTGGTTCTGGGAGAGATTGTTGAAGGGCAACACCGCCACCACGGTGGACGGCTCGTCGCCCGCGCCGGGTATGTAATTGGCGTCGCGCCGCTGATAGACCAGGCTCGACACCGCGGCCACTACCACCGCCAGGACTGCGAGCGCCGCGAGGTAACGCCAAGGGCCGGCTGCCCGCGGCGGCCGGGGCGCCGGGGTCACCTGCGACGGCGTGGCGGGCTGGGTGGGCGGCAACGGCATGGCCGCCTGCGCGCGGCGTTCCAGCGCCAGGCCGTCCTCGCTCGCCGTGACCGGATACACGAACTTGTAACCACGCCGGGAGATGGTCTGGATGTAGCGGGTGCCGGCGGCACCATCGTTGAGGGCGATGCGCAGCTGGCGCACGCAGGCGCTGATGCCCTCCTCGAACTCCACCACGATGTGGCTGCCCCACAGATGGTTCTTGATGTCCTCGCGCGAGACCGTGGTGTTGGCCTTGCGCAGCAGCAGCTCCAGCAGCTTGCCCACCTGCGGGCGGAGCTGCACGGTCTTCTGGCCGTCGTTCAGCTCGCCGCTCTGCGGGTCGAACACGTATTGGCCGAAGGTGTACTGCACTCGGATCGGCTCCTGCTGGCGGCTCAGTTCGCGGGGCTGCGCCGCACCGGCGTCGCGGAGTCCCGCATCCGGCCCGCGCATCCCATCATAGCCAGCCTCGTGCAACGGGGCCATTCGTCCCATGGAGGTCGGATTCACCGTTCACTCCTCTCGACATGGAAGGACCACCACCTCTCTGACTGCCGCTTCCGGCGGGCACGGGGGGAGCGTGCCCGCCGGAGAGACAGATCCGGATCAAACCCGTATCACTGCTGTTGTTTGTATGCGTCGGGGGCAACGTACAGCTGATGGCTGAGCTTCTCGGCAGACTGCATCTGCTCGGGAGTCATGCCATCCGTGATCACGGGCTTGGCCTCGGATACGTCGACGCCGCCACGCTGTGCCAGCAAGAGCCAGGCATAAGCCTTGACGTCGTCCTGAGCGGTGCCTTCGCCGTTGTGGTACATCACGGCAAGGTTGTACTGCGCGGCCGGCAGGCCCTGGCCGGCGGCCTTCAGATACCAGCGCAGCTCGGCGGCCGGATCCACGTCCATGCCCTTGCCATCGCCGGCCATCATGCCGAGCTGGAACTGCGCGTAGGGGTCGTTGCGCTGCGCTGCCATCTCGAACCAATGGCGCGCGGTGGCGTAGTCCTGGGGGAAGCCCTGGCCGTTGTAGTAGAGCGTGCCGAGGTTGTAGGCGGCGGTGCCGATGCCCATGTCGGCGGCCTGCTTGTACCAGTTCGCTGCCTCCTGGTATTTGCCCTTGGTGGTGAGCATCACACCCAGGTTGGCCTGGGCTTCCGCGTCGCCGAGACGGGCAAGCTCCGTGGCCTGCTCGATGTCCTGGTCGCTGTAGACGGTGTTGCCCGGCAACTTGTCGATGTACTTCGGCGGGCGCACGTAGATGATCTTCACGCCCGGCGGCGTGTGGTCGTCCGCGCCGGCCAGGGGCGCGGCGGCGAACAGCGCCAGGGCCACCAGGCCCAGCGCGGCCGGCCGGCAGGAATCGAAGAGTTTGTGGTCGCGGGTCATGACAGCAGTCCTCCTGAGACGAATCGATGGGCGACGCTTACGGCACAGGTATAGCCGAGCCCTCCGCACCAGGGGCCGATAATCTTCTGAAATTACGCTGATTCATATCTAAGCCCTTGCGGAACAAGGACTTGGAGGCGATCCCAAAAGCGAAGACCGTCTCGCGGCGGTCTTCGTGAGTCCCCGGGGGCGGGCGCGCCTCAGCCGTGCGCGGGCGGCCTGAGGTCATGCAGGTCCGCGACGATGGCGGCGCCCTCCCGCAGCGCCACGTCCTGGGGGCTCGCCACCGGGCCATCCGGCGCGGCGGCCTGTTCCGGGGTGCCGCCGGTGAGCTTCTTCCAGGTCTGGTCGTCGTTGGCGCGCCAGGCGTCCTCCTGCTTCTCGGTGTGCTGGCGGTTATCCAGCACCAGCGAGAGGCTGGTGACGGAATCCACGGCCTTGAGGTGCTGGAGATCCCCCACGTAGAGCTGGAACAGGGGATCGCTGCTAACCCGCCGCTCGTGGCGCTTGCGCAGTTCCGGCAACAACGCGTCGAGACCTGCATCCACCGGCTTGTAGCTCACGCCCGCGATGGTGTCCCATGGCAGCGGATGGTCCTCGGTGTCCTCGCCCACCTGCGTGGGGTCGATCTGCGCGGGCAGCTGGATATCCGGCGACACGCCCTTGTCCTGGGTGCTGGCGCCGGTCACCCGATAGAACTTGTCGGTCACGAACATGAGCTGGCCCGCCTCCGGCTCGTTGTCGGTGATCTGCGCCAGGTCCACGAACTGGGTGGCGACGCCCTTGCCGTAGGTATCGTTGCCCACGATCACGCCGCGCTTGTAGTCCTGGATGGCGGCGGCGAATATCTCGGAGGCCGAGGCGGAGAGCCGGTCCACCAGCACCTCCAGCGGTCCGGAATACACCGGCTCGCCGCTGCTGGAACGCACCACCGTCACCTTGTCGTCCGAGTTGCGCAGCTGCACCATCGGCCCGTGCGGGATGAACAGCCCGGCGAGGTCCGCGGCCTCCTGCAACGAGCCGCCGCCGTTGTTGCGGATGTCGATCACCACGCCATCCACGTGCTTGGCCTTCAGGGCGGTGAGCAGCTTGCGGACGTCGCGGGTCACGCTGTTGTAGTGGGGATCGCCGTTCTGGCGGGCATCGGCATCCTCGTAGAACTCGGGGATGCGGATCACGCCCACCCGGGCGGCAGGCTTGCCGGCGCCGCGCGGCACCGTGATCACGTCGCTGCGGGCGGCCTGTGCCGCGAGTTTGATGGAGTCGCGAACCAGGCGGATGGACTTGAGCGGCGCGCCGGGGTTGGCGCCGGCCGGGAGGATCTGCAGCCGCAGCACCGTGCCTTTCGGGCCGCGGGTGAGGCGCACCACGTCGTCCAGGCGCCAGCCGGCGACATCGACCATGTCGCCCTTGTCGCCCTGCCCCACCGCGGCGATGCGGTCACCGGCGTGCAACAGGCCGCTGCGGGAGGCCGGGCTGCCCGGCAGCACCTGCACGATGCGGGCATAGTCATCGTCGCTCTGCAGCTCCACGCCGATGCCTTCGAGCTTCAGGCTCATCTGGGTCTTGAACTGGTCGTACTCCACCGGCGGGAAATATTCGGTGTGCGGATCGAGCGCCCGCGCGTAGGCGTTCATGAAGCTCGTGAACACGTCGTCGCTGTCGAACTTGTCCACGCTCTCCTGCAGGTCGGCATAACGCTTCTTCAGCTGGGTCCGCGCCTGCGGCCAGGTCTTGCCATCCAGCATCAGGTCGATGACGTCGTTCTTGATGCGCTTGCGCCAGAGGTCGTCGAGCGTGGCGGCGTCCTTGGCCCAGGCGGTCGGTTTGTCGTCGATGGGCAGCGACTCGTCGCGGGTGAGATCCGGCTGCTTGGCGAGCTCCGCCTGGGCGAAGGCCATGCGCGCATCGAACCGCTGGTGGAAGACCGTATAGATGGCGAAGGCCGGCTGCACGTTGCCGTCCTTGATGGACTGCCCCAGGCTCGCCTTGTAGGGCGCGAAGGAATCGATGTCCGACTGCAGGAGATAGCTGTGGCTCTGGTCCAGCTCCTTCAGGTACTCATCGAAGATCTTGCCGGCCAGCGCCGCGTCCAAAGGTTCGCGGCTGTAGTGATAGTGGGTGAGCACGTAAGCCACCGCCTGATCCACCGGCCCCTCGCCGGGCTTCGGCGTGGGCATCGCAGTGGCGGCCTTCAAGGTCGCCGAGGCGCTCTCCAAATAGATGCCGGGACAGATCACCAGCAGGCCGGAGAGGACGAGCAGCAGAGACTTCTTGTTCATCGGGGGAAGACACCGTGGCAGAAGCAGTCAGACGCGGACTGGCGGCCCTATTGTAACGGCAGCCATGGGGGGCGCAGGTTTGACCACGGTCACAGGCCGCGGTTCAGCCAGGTCCATGGCGGCCCGTCCTGGCCCTTTCAAGGGGGTGGGATGGCAGGCGTCGAGGTGGGGCTGGGCGGCGGCGGTGGGGGCGGCGCGGCCGGAACGAAGGTATAGACCAGGGAGATGGCCGTGATGCCGTCGGTCTTCTTGAAACCCGGCAGGACGGTGCTGTTGTGGTTGACGGTATAGGAGAGGGACAGGGCGAAGCTGCCGGCCAGGTTGGCGGTGACCGCGGCCACCGATTGGATGAGGGTGTTGGTGGAACCGTGCACCACGCTCAGGTTCTCGGTGACGTTGCTGGTGTCCGTGAACTTCCAGAGATAGCTCAGGGCGCCCCGCTCCACCCATTCCTCGTCGCTGGGCACCCCGGGCGTGGTGTAGCGCGTCTGGCGCCGGCCGCCGCCGAACTCCAGGTCCAGTTGTTGCTTGTCGTTGTTGATGACACGGCGGCCGTAGCCCAGTACCTCCGAGGTGCGCCGCTCATAGCCGCTGAAGACGTCCCTGAGATAGTCACCGTTGCCGAACAGGTAGTCGTTGACGTCGAGGTTGTAGTCGACCTGGCCGTTGAACTCGGTGTTCTCGGCGACCACGAAACCCTCCTGGCTGGCCTTCAAGGCCTGTATCAGGATGGAGTCCTGCCAGTTGCCCGACTTGTAGCCGAACAGCGCCTTGCCGTTGGCGGTGATGGTATTGGCGTTACCGGTCGTCTGCAGGTAGCCGATCGCCACCGAGCCCTGCCAGCCTTCCTGGACGGCGGTCTGTTGGGCCGCCGCCGCGCTCGCTTCCAGGTCGGTGAGGTTGATGTCAGCGTGCGCAGTGCCGAGAGCTACGCAGGCCAATGCTGCGGCCAGCGCCAGTCGCTTCGCCATGGGTCGCCACGCTCCTTCGTAGCCGATGCCCGGATGATAGTGGAAGGTGCCGCCACTGTCGCATTGGACAGTGGCGGCACATTACGTCAGAACTTCACGCCCGCCGATGCCCAGAAGAACCGCCCGGGCGTGCGGTAATAGGTGGGCAGATAGCTGTTGGCGAACGCATCCATGGCGATGGGCGGTTGCTTGTCGAACAGGTTGCGGACCCCGACGCTGAAGTCCGTGTTCCAGGCATCCAGGTGATAGGTCACCTGCACATCGTGGTAGACCGTCGCGCCGAGATGGCTGCCCGTCACCGTCTTGGACTCGAAGGGGAAATCGATGATGAGCGGGCAGCGGCTCGCGGGTATCACGGCGTTGGCGCTGGTGCAGTCCTCGATCAGGCCGCTGATGTACTGCATGTTCCAACCCGCCGACCAGTCACCGTAGACCCAATTGAGGTTCAGGGTGGCGCGTTGCTTGGGGATGCCGCCGGTCACCGATCCGGTCCCGGCGGTGCCGGCGCCATTGGTGGTGGTGCCGGACAACTCCTGGCTGCTGAACCCGCTGCTGCCGAACACCAGGGTGGCCACATATTGCTTGGTGAAGTCCCAGTCCAGGCCGGCCTTGAAGTCGCCGAAGGCAGTCGACGGGAACTTGTACTGCACCGAGAGATCCACGCCTTCCACCTTGATGCCGCCGGCATTGACGTTCAGGTTCTGCACGTTGCTGATGTTGCCCGGAGCGGCGGCGCTATGGTCGCCGCCGGAGCGCCGGATGAGGTCGCAGTAGGACTGGATGGCGTCCTGGTAGCAGCCATCCAATATCAGCTGCGCGGGGATCTGGCCGATGGCGTTGAGCAGGTTGATCTTGTAGTAGTCGGCGCTGAAGTCGAAGCCCGCCAGCCAATCGGGGCTGTACACGAACCCGAACGTCTGCGAGACGGAGTGCTCCGGTTGCAGGTGGGTATTGCCGCCGACCACCGTATGTATCGTGCCGCCGGCGCCGGGTTGCAGCGTGGCGCCGGGACCGCAGTGGGCCGCCGGCGCGCTGCCGACGCAGGGATCGGTGAGGAACTGGAAGCTGTCGCTGTCCGCCAGGAACAGGTCACTGATGCTGGGGATGCGGAAGCCCTGGGACCAGGAGGCGCGCAGCAGGAGCTCATCGGTGGCCTTCCAGTGCAGCGAGGCGGCGCCCGTTATGGCGCGGGTGCTGTGGGAGGCCAGGTTGCCGGTGCCGAGGGATCCGCCGCCCCACTTGAACTGGGACCAGCGCTCCGCCAGGTCCAGGTCCACCTCCTTCATGAACGGCGCATCCGCCACCAGCGGCACATCGAATTCCAGGTATTCGGAGAGGGTGCGCTCGCGGCCTTCGGTGGGCGGGATCAGGCTTGAAGCGGTGTTGCCCTGGGTCACCAGCGCATCCGGGTGGGAGAAACCGTCGGTCTCGTCGTATTCGGCGCCCAGCGCCATGCCGAGCGGCCCCGCCGGCAGCTCCGCGACCTGGCCGGTGGCGTTGGCCGTGTAGTTGCGCATGGTCTGCTCGACCACATCGTGTTGCTCGAACAGGATGTAGTTCAGCGATGCCGGACTGATGGCGCCGTTGCCGCCGAAGAAGTTCATGGGCGTACAACCCGCGGAAGCGCCGGCGCAAGGCGCCTGTCCGGGCACGCCCAGTTCCTGCTGCAGACGGAAGGTGTTGACCACTCCTCCCGCCAGGTCGGTCTCATAGTTGTTGCCGAACGCATAACCGGCGTCCCAATCCCACTCGTTGCCGAGCAGGTGGAAATAACCACGGAAACCGCCGTTGAACTGGAAGTTGTCCACGTCCTGGCGGAACACCCGGTTGCCGGCCTCCGAGAGGCGCCGGCCGAAGAACAAGAGTGAGTCGCAGCTGCCGGTGAAGATGCAGGGACTGCTGAAGTTCGCCACCAGGTCCTTGCCGAAGGGGTTGTAGGGGTTCTTGGCCGAGATGCCCACGGGGTTGCCGTTCGCCAGGGCCTGGCCGAAGGCGCCGATGGTGAGCGTGTTGGGCGCCAGCTGCTCGGCGGACTTGCGGTTACTGAACAGCAGCTGGGCATCGAAACTCAGGTTGTCCGCCAGGTCGTAATCGGCCTGCGCGAAGAAGCCCAGCCGCTCGCTGGGAGTGACCAGATAGTTGTCCGGTGCGTAGTTGAAGCGGTCGTTCGGCGTGAAGTTGCGGAAGTTGGCCAGCGAGGGTCCGTCCGGGGCGCCGGCCCGGCCCGGCTTGGGCGTGCCGATGAGGGTCATGTCGCAGGTGCCATAGCTGGTCGGCACCGCCTGACCGGGACAGCCGTTGGCGTCGAAGATCGCGAAGTGGCCGTTGGGCGTGATGCCGCTCCCGGCCGCCTTGCCGGCGCCGATCACCGGTTCCCGCGAGATGCTGCGGTCAGCGGCGCGCACCGGCGCGTCATGGACGTAGGACACGTCCATCACCACCCCGCCCTTGTCGCCGCTGTTGCCGAGGGTGAAGTCGTATTGCTGATGTTCGCCGTCCCAGCCGCCGCCGTCGCCGTGGGCGTCGAACTTGCCGAGCTGCACGTTCGCCTGTGCGCCGCTGAAGCGCTTGATGGTGATGATGTTGATCACGCCTGAGATGGCATCGGAGCCGTACTGGGCCGACGCACCGTCCTGCAGGATCTCCACATGGTCGATGACGGCCACGGGTATGGTGTTGAGGTCCACGTCACCGCCCAACCCGTTGATCACCCGCTTGCCGTCCAGCAGCACCAGCAGGCGATCGGACCCCAGGTTGCGCAGGTCCACGTTGGAACGGCCGCTGCCGCCGTTGTTGAACTGGCTGTTCACCGCCGCGCCGGTGGAAGGAAGTTGCTCCAGCACGTCGCCGATGGAGGTGAGACCGGTCTGCTTGATCTGCTGGGCGGTGATGATGGTGATAGGCCTGGCCGCCTCCACGTCCGCACGCTTGATGCGGCTGCCGGTCACCTCGATCTTGCCGAGTTGCGCGGTGTCCTGCTTGGCCGGCGGCGGAGTGCTCTGGTCGGCGGCAGGGATGTCGTCGGCGTGGGCCGGCACCACCTGCAGGGCGCCCACGGCGCCGGTGAGCAAGATACTGCGGATCGTCTTCGACAAGGACAGCCCCGTACGCATCGCATCCTCCTGGAGTGAGTGGTTCCCGCGCGGAGGCCCCGGGCGGCGGCCTCTACTATTTTGTACGTACTATACTCATAGTAGATTGCTTGTAAAGCGAAGGCCATGGGGCAGGGCTCGTCGAACGGACGCCGCCGTCGGGTCGACGCGGACTCCTTAAGCCGGCGGACGGCATTGCACGTGGCAGAGACAACGAGGCAGAGCGATCAGGCGCCCATCGGGGGCCGCGGCGATCCTGGCTTTTTGACCGCCTCCGCCCTCGCCGGTATCATGCGGTCCCTGACCTTGGCTGGGCACCGCGCCCACTCCCAAGACCTCAGCCGGAGAGATGGCCGAGTGGGTGAGGCCAGCGTAGCGGCCGAACGCGAGGCAGGAAGCCGAGCTGGAAGCCCCACCAGGGACGGGTCCGCAGCGACAGCGCAACAATCAGCGTTTTTTGGAGAGATGGCCGAGTGGTCGAAGGCGCGCCCCTGCTAAGGGCGTATACGGGCAAAACCTGTATCGAGGGTTCGAATCCCTCTCTCTCCGCCAATACCCAAAGAAAAGGGGCCCTTCCAGGGCCCCTTTTCTTTGGGTCATTCGGACAGAGTCGAGGAGGGATTCAGAACCCTCGATGTATAGAAGGCTGGTTCGACAAAATCGCCGGGAGCGATTTTGAACAGCGCCGCGTTGCGGCGCTGGCCCCGAAGGGGCGAGCCCCAGGGGTCCGGCGCACTACGCCGGACGGGCGACATGGATGTCGCCCTGGGTTTTCCGCGGAGCAGGATGCGAAGCGGAAAAGGGCGAACAATCCCTCTCTCTCCGCCAGCCCCCCAAACAGAAACGGGACCCTAGGGGTCCCGTCTCATCGACCGTGGCTGATCAGCCGCCGGGGCTCAGCTATTGCCCGTTTCCGGTGGGGTACCACCTTCACGTTCATGGCGGATGCGCTCGTAGATCTCCTCACGATGCACCGCTACGTTACGCGGCGCATTGACCCCGAGCCGCACCTGGTTGCCCTTGACCCCGAGCACCGTCACTGTGACCTCGTCGCCGATCATGAGGGTTTCGCCCACGCGGCGCGTAAGAATGAGCATGTCATCCGACTCCTAGTAGCACTGTGTCCCAATCACCTCGAAGGGGAAGTCCGCTTTCCGCTGCAAGATCCCTCTCGTATGCTCTTGTTAAGTCGCTCTCTTTGCGGAGCGTCGGATATTCTGCGCCCATAGGGCCCCGGGCTCAACCCGCGGCGGGCCGGTCTTCCTTCGGGGGCGAAGCGAGCCCGAAGGCCCGATGCAGCGCCCGCACCCCGGTTTCCAGCTGTTTCTCGTCCACCACCACCGAGACCTTGATCTCGGAGGTCGCCACCATGCGGGGCTCGATGCCCGCCTCAGCCAGGGCCCGGAACGCTTTGCTGGCGACGCCGGCATGGGAACGCATTCCCACGCCCACCACCGAGATCTTCACCACCCGCTCGTTGCTCTGGAGGCTCTGGGCGCCGATCGCCGTAAGGTTTGCACGCAAAATATCCATCACCTGGGGATGGTCGTTGCGGTGGATGGTGAAGGCGAAATCCAGCTTCCCGTCCCGCGCCACGTTCTGCACGATCATGTCCACTTCGATGTTGGCGTCCGAGACCGGACCGAGGATGCGGTAAGCGAGACCCGGTGACTGGGGCACCCCCAGCAGGGCGACCTCTGCCTCGTCGCGGCTGAAGGCGACTCCCGACACCAGTGCGGCTTCCACGTCTTGATCCTCGTAGGTGATGAGCGTGCCCTCCCCTTCCTTGAAGGTGGACAGCACCCGCAAGGGCACATTGTATTTGCCGGCGAACTCCACCGCACGGATCTGCAGCACCTTGGAGCCCTGGCTCGCCAGTTCCAGCATCTCCGCGAAGGTGATGCGCGCCAGACGCCGCGCGTCCGGCACCAGACGTGGATCGGCGGTATAGACGCCGTCCACGTCGGTATAGATCTGGCACTCGTCGGCCTGCATCGCGGCCGCCACCCCGACGGCGGTGGTGTCGCCGCCGCCGCGGCCGAGGGTGGTGATGTCGCCGGTGTCGTCCACGCCCTGGAATCCCGCCACCACCGGCACCCGCCCTTCGGCCATCGCGGCGCGCAGCTTGTCGGTGCCGATCTCCTGGATGCGCGCCTTGGTGTGGGCGGCGTCGGTGCGGATGCACACCTGTCCACCGGTGAAGGAACGCGCCTTGAGGCCGCGCTTCTCCAGCGCGATGCAGAGCAATGCCATGGAGACCTGCTCACCGGAGGCCAGCAGCACGTCCAGTTCGCGGCGGTTGGGCCGCTGCGCCACCCGGTGGGCCAGCCCCAGCAGCCGGTCGGTCTCGCCGGCCATGGCCGAGACCACCACCACCACCTCATGCCCCTGGGCGCGGGTGGCCGCCACCTTGGCCGCCACGTGCTCGATGCGCTCGCAGTCGGCGACGGAGGTGCCGCCGTACTTCTGGACGATCAGGGCCACGGCCGCATGACCCGTTTCACTAACCGAGTTTCGCGCGTACCCACTCGGGCACGGACTTCAGGGCTGCATCCAGCTTGGAGGGGTCGGTGCCGCCGGCCTGGGCCATGTCCGGGCGCCCGCCGCCCTTGCCGCCCACCTGCTGCGCCACCATGTTCACCAGCTCGCCGGCCTTCACCTTGGCCGTGAGATCTTGAGTGACACCTGCAATCAGACTCACCTTGCCTTCGTTGGCGGCGCCCAGCACCACGATGGCGGAGCCGAGCTTGTTCTTCAGCTGGTCCAGGAGGTCGCGCAGCGCGGCCGCATCCACGCCATCCACCGCCGCCGCCAGCACCTTGGCGGGGCCGACGGCCTGGGCCTGCGACGTAAGCTCGTCGCCGCGGTTGGCCGCGAGCTTGCCCGCCGCCTGCGAGAGCTGTTTCTCCAGCTGCTTCACCCGTTCCTGTAGCGCCTGGGTCTTGGCCAGCACGTCATCGGAACGCAGCGTCTCCACCAGTGCGCGCACCGTGCCCTGCAGGCCGTGCACATAGGCCAGCGCCCCGGCGCCGGTGACGGCCTCGATGCGGCGCACGCCGGCGGCCACGCCGCCTTCGCTGAGGATCTTGAACAGGCCGATGTCGCCGGTGCGGTGCACGTGGGTACCGCCGCAGAGCTCGGTGGAGAAGTCGCCGAACTTCATGACCCGCACCACATTGCCGTACTTCTCGCCGAACAGCGCCATGGCGCCGGCCTTGATGGCCTCGTCGTAGCTGGTCTCGCGCACGTCGGCGGCCTCGTTGCGGCGCACCTCGGCGTTCACCAGGTCCTCGATCTTCGCCAGTTCTTCCGGCGTCACGGCCTGGTAATGGGAGAAGTCGAAACGCAGCCGGTCCGGCGCCACCAGCGAACCTTTCTGGGTCACATGGGTGCCCAGCACCTTGCGCAGCGCCGCGTGCAACAGATGCGTGGCGGAATGGTTCAGCACCGTGGCCGCGCGCAGGGCTTCATCCACCTGCGCGTCCACCGTTTCACCGACCTTGATCTCCCCGTGGGTGACCTGGCCCATATGCGCGAACGCGCCACCGCCGCGCTTCTGGGTGTCGGCCACCTTGAAAGCGCCGTTGCCGCTCTTCAGCAGGCCCTGGTCGCCCACCTGGCCGCCGGATTCCGCGTAGAACGGCGTCTGGTCCAGCACCACCATGCCCTGCTCGCCGGCCTTGAGCGCCTGCACCGCATCCTTGCCGCGGAACAGCGCCGTCACCTTGCCCTTGTGA